>NZ_JAMYPU010000048.1:0-30872 GCF_040320535.1 Mesorhizobium sp. M0676 | reverse complement strand
AGCGGACACGGATCACCTGCTGATGACTGATCGCGCGCGGGTCCGGGAAGACACCGAAGTTAAACGGGGGCACCCAGGTGCCCGTCGCCGTTATCTGGACGAAGATTTTCTTTCCGCCGCAGATGGTGGTCTCATCCACGACCGTGGCGCCGCACAAATAGGAGCGGACCAGCACGACCGCGGCGTCCTCGGGCTTGTCGTTCCAGCTCGAAAGCGCGACCGCCTGCGTCCCGGTGTCATTGGACGCGCCGGCCATCACGAGATTGGCCGCGGTTTTGACGCCTGCGCGCATCTGCAGGTAACTCGTCACGTAGGACCAGCCATCGGCGATGCCGAGGCAGACCAAGCACAGGACGGGCAGCAACATGGCAAACTCCACGGCGGCTATCCCGGATTTGTCCCGGACAATGCGCAAGGTCCGCCCACCCATCCCGCTACTCGACAAGCTGAACGGACAGTGCCGCCGGAATGTCGTCCATCCCGAGGCCTTTGCAGTTCTGCTTGATCGTCGTACTGCCTGACCACTGGATAGTGTCGGCGACGACCTGAGTGCAGCCACCGTTCCCCGAGAAGTTGCCAAGGTAGTTGACCTGCTGCTTGGGAAAATAGATGGCGCCGGTCAAAAGCGAGTCCGCTGTGCCGTTGAAGGTGCTCTGTGCCGCAGTCCCGGTCCTGTCGCCGTAGAACAGCACGCCGGAATAGGCTCCGGAGGTAGGCGCGCTCAGCGTCACCTTGGCGTTGCCGTTCATGCTGACGGTGTTGCTGCCTGCCATGAAGATGGTTACCCCGCTGCCGGCGACGACCGCGTTGGCGTTGACCTTCATACCGCCCTGCACGACGTAGACGCCGGGCTGCAGGGTGACGTTGCCGCTGAGGCTCATGCCGCTACAGTAGGTGCCAGGCTGGAGTGTTTGCGACGTCTTGTTGCCGTTGACATTCTTGCAAGGGTTGCCGGCTGTCGGCGTCGCCAAGCCGGAGAAAGGATCGGCTGCCGGCAAGGCTCGGGTGATGTTGGAGTTGCAGACTGTGGTCGCTGGATTGTTCAGCACCATGCCGCCGACCGTGATCAGGCAGTCGGCCTTGAGCACCGCCGAGCCCTGCGTCTTTATGGCGTCCGAGGCAATCGAGTCCGACATGACCGAACAGCCGGTGAGGTTGACGGTGGTGTTGCCGGAAAAGAGCGCAGCCTGGGAGGCCGACGGACTGAGCGCCAGCACGCAAGCCTTGGAGGCGTCATTGATCAGCGCCACCGCTCTTGCTTGTTCGGCAACGGGCGCCTGGTTGAAAATCGCCGTGAAGTAGCGGTCGAGGTTCTGCTTGACGATGACCTCCACTGCCTTCTTCGCGGTGTTCGGGCCGGACAATGGCGGCGTGTTGACCTGGATCGTGCCCGGCGTGGCAAAATTGTTCGAGGTCGCGGACTGCGTGGCGGCGGCGATGATGGTCGGGTTATCGGAACCCGCGACTTTCTCGAGCGCACCGGCATAGGCCGCGGCATCGGCAACGGCCTGCAGCTTAAGGCTGCTGTAATACCAAAAGGATGTCTCCACACCGAGGCCGGCGCCGCCAACCACGACCGGCAAGGTGAAGGCAACGATGACGGCAACGTTACCGTTCGTGGCGCGCCTTAGGCGGCTCAAAGCAAACCAAATCCGGGTGAACGCGTCGGATGCCATATGTATTAGAAACCACGGGATCGTCCTTCATCAGTTCGGTGATCTTGTGAGAATGCCAAAGATGGAACTGTATGCCCGCTGGCTTCAGCTCGGAAGTCATCCGGAGTACGGCATCGTTGATCTCGTCGTCGTTGCACTCGTGCGAGACCGCCAACACGAAATGTTTTACCCGCTTGTCCTTCCAGTGGTCGCCCAGATTGTCAGTGAACTCCTTGACCCACGGTCCCAGTTAGCTCCCGCGTATGTCCGCGTAGCATTTGGCCGAGATGACAACGAACGGCTCCGCGTCGAGATCGAAGCCTTCCACGTCGACGCCGTACTGGGCGACACCGCGTTTCCGCTTTAGCGAGCTGCGTTGTGCGTCCTTGAATTCTTTCCTCAAAAGGTCGCAGCACAGTTCCTCGAACTTCACGCTGCCCACGGCGAGCATGGGCAACAGACGCTCGCGTTGTAGGGACGGCGAGACCGCGCTCGGCGGGGTGACGCCGCGCGGCGGAGCAGAACCTTTCTTGACACGAGGTCGAGGCATGGATGGGGACTCAGGTGGACGTTCGTACCGCGATTGTCACGCGCCGAACCCGGTTAGGGCAACTGTTATCCGGCGTGGTACCCCCGAAGGCTCCATCGACGCCTCCCGACAGCTTGCCCGAAACGAAGGACCGCTATCGGGTGATGCTCGCCTGATCGCGAACGCCCAATTTGAGGGCGCGTACCCGCCATCGAATTCGCATCAGCCTGACTGTCTGCTTTTTGGGGAGGCTTGCTGAAGGGCTGAACGACCGCAATGAGGCGCAAACCCGCCAGGCAGGTTTTGGGCCGGGAGCGGAATGGCGGGTTTCGGGCATCCCTCAAGGTTAGCCGACGTTCGATCGCAAAGCCAACCGTGTGAATTTCCGACCCCTCTTTGCCACTCGAGGCACTCAGGCACATTCCTGGAGCCGGTCAAGTAATCTTGCCCAGAACGACTATTTGGAGTGTCAAACGGACGATGTGCGGTGATCGAGCTAATACCGTTGCGGCTCCGATCCTTCATTTCGAAGGTAAAGGCAGCAGATCAAGCCGCGGCACAAATTCCTCCAGTGAGTCATCAAGCAACGGGGGTTCTTCCTCAGCCTCCTGCTTGGGCTCGACCATCAGAAGACCGATGATGACCAGTGCCAGCGAGGCCCATGTGACAACTGGTATTGCCTCTCCAAGTAACAGCATACTCCAGCCTATGCCGGCTGCTGTTCCAGCATAGGCGTTCTGGCTTGCGAAAACAGCACCGGTGCTGGAGATCAACTGAATGAAAAGCAGCATCGCCAAATTGCCAGCGGCAGCCATCAGCAAGACGATGACGCCAAGCCGACCGGCCACTAGATCAAATGGCATGAAGTCCTGATAAAAAGCGGCAAGTGGGATCAGCATAAAAACCGAGACAACGAGCGTGATGCCGAACAGGGCAACGTTATTGATGTTGGCAGGCTTAGACTCCGATAGATAGATATCCTCGACCGCGTAAGTGACGGGAATCACAAGAGCAATGACAAGCCACACCCAACCGGTGGCCATTTGTCCGGGCTCTCCGTAGAGGAGGATGATGAAGATGCCGGCGAGACCCAATCCAAGTCCTAAAAAGCGCTTCACATTTGGGGCTTCGGTCCGCATCAGAGCGGCGAATAAGAAGACAGCAAATCCCTCGAGCACGATGACAATGGAGACGATAGAAGCTGGGAGCTTGCTTGCCACCCAATAGACGAGGACCTGGTTGATCACCGAACTAATGAATGCAAAACCAAGGATGAACTTGTAATCCGCCCACGTGAGATCCTTGAGGCTCGGCATTGTCCGTCGCTTCAGACAAATCCCGATGCAGAAGACAGCTCCGATAGTGTCAATTAGGATTGCCAATCCGACCGGATGGGCCTCAACGAGCGAAGCCATCTTTGAAAGTGGCACGACAATGCCCCACAACCCACCACATGCCAGCAGCAGCAGAGCGCCACGAAACGTGCGAATATTCTGTCGCATCTTTCGCTCTCGCTCATAGACCTTCTGGGCCATTGTCGCGAACACGGTGGCAAGCTTGCCGAGACCATCCCTGCGGCTTGCCACATCGCGGATGCCAAGCTTTGAAGGATTGAATCGTCCGGTCTCCAAGCTGGCGGCCGCCCTGGTCAGCTTGGCCACCTGCCGCAGGTATTCCGTCTCAACGTCGCGGAGCCTTTTTTTCTCGATGCAGGTTGCAACACGTGCCTTGAGTAGAGCGAGTTCAAAGTCCTTTGGCAGAAAGTCTTCCGCGCCAAGCTCAATGGCGCTTATCACGCTGCTCATTTCTTCATCGAGCGCCGAAATGACGATCACTGGCAGATCGCGAGTGGCTCGCGAAGACTTGAGCGCCTTGAGCACCTCGAAACCATCCATTTCCGGCATGACTATATCAAGGAGTACGAGGTCGAATGGATTCTGAGCAACCTGTTCAAGCGCCAGCTTGCCGCTTGCGACAGCGGTTGTTTCATGGCCGAGCGACTGGATCGCTTTGCTGAGTTTCAGGCGCACTGTGCCTGAATCATCGACTATCAGGACGCGCGCACCCTCTGGTGGGCGAGCCTCAGCTGCGCGAGCCTCAGGTGGTTGAGTCTCCGATACTACGCTCATTCAATTGTCCCCCTCGTTTCAGATCGGCAAGGCGCAAGCTGAGATCTTGCTTCGCCGTATCACACTCCCCCGCAATGAGTTTCACCTCCGTCGCGGCCTCGCTGGGCAGACCGTCGCGGCAGGATTTTTCCATCGCCTCGCAAAGCGCGGAAAGTTGGTTGGCGCCGAAGTCCCGCGCGCTCGATTTCAGCGTATGTGCTGCGCGGCCAAGGCCTGAACGGTCGCCGGACTCCGCAGCCTGGCGCATCTGCTCGACGAGCAACGGGGATTCATCCAGAAAACTCTCAATGAGCTCCGCCAGAGATTCTTGATCCCCACCTATGAGATCAAGGAGCTTGTCGAGAGCTTCCTGTGCCACAGCCATGACCAGACCTTTTGTCGTCAGTTGTGCTTGGGAGCGCGTTTCAGAGAGGCGACCAACTCCTCCACGCGCAGCGGCTTGCTCAGATAGTCATCCATCCCGGCTTCCAGGTACCGCTCTCGGTCTCCGGCCATCGCATTGGCGGTAAGTGCCACGATGAAGGGCTGCAGCGAATCCCCCGAGCCTGATGCGCGGATCAACCTTGTGGCTTCAAGCCCGTCCATGTCCGGCATCTCAATGTCCATCAGGATGACATCGTGTTGTCCCTCGGCGAATGACGAAATCGCCGTCTCTCCATCGACCGCCAAGTCTGCCTTGTAGCCAAGCCGTTCGAGCACCTTGGAGCCAATCTTCCGATTGGTGATGTTGTCATCAACCAGCAGGATCCGTAACGGCAATTTCGCGGCCATCTCAGTATCTAGGGACGGCCCCTTGGGCTGGTCACGCTTGGCCGAACGCGATGGAGCCTCGGCAAAGACCGACATGAAAGCATTGAGGAGCGGCGAGGGCTTGATCGGCTTAGGAAGCATCGCCGCAAATTTGATGCTCTCGATAGCCGCCTTGTTTTTCTCATCAAGAGGGACAAGGGAACTCAGCAATATCAGTGGAAGGTCACCCCTTTGACCAAGCAGACGCAATCGTTTGGCCAGTTCTATGCCGTCCATCTCTGGCATGTTCATGTCGAGCACGACGGCGTCATAATTTTCGCCACTGGAAATCCTGCGCAATGCGTCAAGGGGCGATTCGGTTGTGTGTGGAACCATGGCCCAGGATTGGGCTTGCAGAGACAGGATGCGCCGGTTGGTTGCGTTGTCGTCAACGATCAGCAACCGCTTGCCTGCGAGTTCAACTTTGGCCACAGACATTTGCGCCTGCCTGGGAGCGGGCGCGGCGGAAGTGCGGATGGTAAAGAAGAATGTCGTGCCCGACCCTTCTACACTTTCCACCCATACCTCCCCGCCCATCAGTTCTGCCAGGCGTTTGCTGATCGCCAACCCTAGTCCAGTTCCGCCGTAGCGCCGCGTCGTCGAGGCATCGACCTGGCTGAAAGATTTGAACAATCGATCCAATCGGTCCTCTGGAATACCGATGCCGGTATCGCGTACTGCAAACTTCAGGGTGGACAAGCCCTCTTCGCTTCCGCGGTGGGCTGTCCCCGCGCCCTCAGCTGCAGGCGGAACTTTCGTGACCGATAGTACAATTTCACCTCGTTCGGTGAATTTCACTGCGTTGTTGAGGAAATTGAGCAAAATCTGCCGCAGTCTGGTGCTGTCTGCGACAATTCCGTCGGGAGTACCGGGCTCCACCACGTAAGCCAGGTCGAGCCCCTTCTCTGCGGCCTTGGAGGCTATCAGGTCAATTGCGCTCTCAAGGCATTCCCGGAGTTCGAAGGGACTTGGATCGAGCTCTAGCTTGCCGGCCTCAACCTTGGAGAAATCGAGTATGTCGTTGATAATCGTTAGCAGTGCTTCGCCGCTATTGCAGATCGTCTCGCTAATCTCGCGTTGTTCAGCATCCAGGTTTGTACCAAGCAACAAGTTGCTCATTCCGATCACGCCATTCATTGGCGTGCGAATTTCGTGGCTCATCGTCGCCAGAAAAGAACTCTTCGCCTCATTTGCAGCTTCGGCCGCCTCCTTTGCCTGCTGCAGCGCCAGGGACAGCTGTTTGAGCTCAGTGAAGAGCTGCGCGTTGTGCAGGGCGGCACCGGCGTTGGCGGCGATGGTAGAAAGCAAGCGCAGCGACTCATCAGTGAATATGCCCTCCTGCGTAGTGCTCTGCACACTAATCACCCCCACAGTGCCTTTGGCTGTCTTGATCGGAACGCCGAGATAGGACAGCGCATCCTTGCCGACGGGGGTAGCCCCGATCTGGGCGCTGCGCTCGTTCACATCCTGGTTGATGAGCAGCGGCTCGCCAGTCTCAATGATCTTGCTTGTCAGACCTTCACCGAGTGTGATCGTGGTGGAGGTTTCGCCAAACTGATAAGGGAAATGGATTAGCTTGGTTTCCGGGTCGAGCAGAGCGACGTAGACGATATCGGCATCAAAGATTTCTTGCATCTGATTGCCGATTAACTGGATCGTGCTGTCAAGTTCCGATTCCGCTATGAGCGCCTGACTGACCGTTCCAATGGCGGCAAGTTCAGCAGCCCGGGCCTCGGTCACTCTTAGCAGACGCTGTGTTTCGTTAAATAGGCGGGCGTTAGCGATGGCGACCCCCATGTTGGAGGCGACCGTCTGCAGAAGGCGTACGTCATTTTCATCAAAGGCATTCTCCTGGTAGCTTTGTACACTGATAACCCCCAGCGTTCTTTCACCAGACTTGATGGGCACACCAATGTAAGATGCGGTCCTGTCCTTTTCCTCTGGAAAGAACGCGCCAAGTTCTTTTCCTCTCTCGAGAGTCGTGAAGATTAACGGTTGCCCTGTATCTATGATTTTCGACGCTACACCCACGCCGAACGGGAATGGGTCAATAACTCTATATTGCCTGAAGTATGCATAAGGCACATGGATTAGGCCGGACTGGCTGTCATGCAGCAAAATTTCACTAACCTCGGTCCCGAAGGCCTCCCGCACCTTGTCGCCGACGAGGCGAATAACCGTGTCCAGATCCAGTGACTGCGTCATGGCCTCGCCGACGTTATTGAGAATGGCCAATTCTGCTGCGCGGTCCTCTGTTACTTGCAGCAGGCGCCGCGTCTCGGTGAAGAGCCTCGCCTTTTCAACTGCAATTGACGTCGCATTGCCGATCGTGGTGAGCAGGTTCACGTCGGATTCATTGAAGGCGTGCTCGCGATCAAGGTTTTGCAGCGAGATGACGCCCTTCGCCCGTCCTTCGATGATCATCGGTACGAACAGGATCGACTTCGCCGCCTCACCCTGCAGCACGTGCGGGTTGCCGTATTTCTCGGTCGCGGTGACGAGACCCTCATTGATCAGCAATGGTTGCCCCGTCTCCATGACATGCTTCCGAAAACCAACGAGCGGGATCGGTTCATCGGGGAAGCGAACGCTTCGCTCGATCGCATACGGGAAATGCAGAAGGTTGTCGTCCGGGTTGAAAAGTCCGATATCCACTACCTGGGCATCGAAAATCTCATGGATCTTGTCGCCAATCTGGTCATATATTGCCTGCATTTGCACATCGGAGACGAGCACTTCCTGAACGCCATTCACGAAGGCCAGTTCAGCGTTGCGGGCCTCCATCATTTTCAGCAGGCGCTGGGTCTCGTCAAACAGGTGTGCGTTAGCGATGGCAACGCCCATGCCGGATGACAGCCCCTGCAACAGACGCACATGATCTTCATTAAATGCGTTCTGCTGATAGCTCTGCACGCTGACAACGCCCAGAATTCTGTCTCCGGCGATGATCGGCACACCTAGGTAGGACTCGGTCTCGTCCTCCTCTGTAGGGGTAAGAGCGCCCAACTCATCCGCCCGATCGCCTGAGCCGATAAGGAGCGGTTTGCCAGACAATATGACTCTGGAGGTCAACCCTTCGCCCATGGCAAATGGTGCAGGCTCTTGATAGTCCTTGGAAAAGGCGTACGGTACTGTGATCAGATTAGACGACTCGTCGCGCAACAGTATTTCCGTAACATCTGCACCGAATATTTCGCGCACCTTATCGCCGACGATACGGGTCACTGTCTTGACATTCAACGTCTTCGCCATTGCTTCGCCGACGCTGTTGAGGATCGCGAGTTCTTTTGCCCGGTCCTCGGTGAGGTCGAGCAGACGCTTGTTGTCGACGGAAAGTCGGCTGAGTTCGGATGCCGCAGATACTTTGGCGATTTCCAACTCGGCAATATACCGGTTCGCAGATTCGAGCCGACCAGCGAGGTCGGTTTCGACTGAACACTGCATGTCGGCGTTCTCCCCCAACGACATTCCGCTCAGAGTTTGAGCGGCATCCTTGCCGAACTGCCCCTCGCTTATTAGCAGACACTGTTACATGCCAAGTGCGTGATTGACAGTACCTTGCCCGCGCCTTCACTGCAGCAGTGACACCCCTCCAAGTTGTCGCGAGAAATGTCCGCTCTTGTAGCGGCCAAGCTGCCACGAGTGGCCGAAAAGCGGCGCAGAGCGGAACATGGGCATCGCGCCGCGACAGTTGAGATTCAATTGCGGCTCAGCGCTCGCCCGAGAACTGAAACGAATGCGATATTGCGCCGGCGTCAGCCCAGTTTTGCGGCGGAAGAGACTCCCGAAAAAACTCGCATCCTCGTAGCCGACTTCATTCGCCACCGCCTCGACACGTAGATCGTCCCCCTCCGGCATTAGTGTTTCTTTCGCCTTAGGAGAGTTACCTCCTCTCCGAGCGCCCATACATCAAGCTAGGACCGTTCGAGTGTTCCGGGGCTTTGAAGGCGCCAGCAAAGCCACACCTCGATTTTTACATTTCAACTGAGAGAAAACCCGAAATGTACGTCCTTAACCATTCATTGACTCCCGCCGCTTGCGATCTCTAAATCGTTTCTGAGGGAACGTTCTTGCACGCTGCGTTTTGGGAGGCGCTCGATGTTGAACCGACTTGATCACCCATACCTTTCCCCCGCTGATTTGCAGACCTGCAAACGGGTCTTCGAGCGGCTTTGTGCCGAGCGAAATTTCGACCATGCGAGCGAAGAAGCAGAGCACATTGCTCCGGCGGTGATCCGTCACTTTCGAGAAGGCCACGTAGACGAAGGCGATCTTTGGCTTGCCGTCCGAATGTGCCGCACATTTCGGGAGGCCTTGGCGATGCATCGCAGTGTCGGCAGGCTGGCTTCCTATGAGGGCGTCGCGCGGAGCTCGTATTTGCCGAGCAGCCGGAGATAGTGCGTTAGAGTTCGTTGGGCGCCGCAAATCAGGCCCTCGCCGTCGCGAAAGGTCCCTTCACCGGGGCCTGACATTGAGCACCTCTCCTTCGAGCTCGGGATCAAACAGCTAGCTACCAGCCGCAGCTATTCTGAGGCTGGGAGTTGGTCCACTCCCTTTTGATTGAGGAGAGTTGCCAGCCCGGTAATGATCTGCGGCATAACAAACGGCTTGGTGATCATCAGGCTGTTGGGTACGCCAAGCGACGGCCAGTCGTCCGCGCCATCGCCACTCATGTATATCAATCGCCACTCATGTATATCACTGGCATGGTAGGATTGGCGGCTCGGAGGTGCCGGGCCACATCCCACCCGGTAGGGCCGTCTCCAAGTCTGATATCTGTCAGCAGAGCCGCAACTCGCTCAGGCTCACGATCAAAAGTCGCAATGGCTTCAAGGCCCTTTAAGACGGCGATCACCTCGAACCCGGCCTCGCGGAGGGAGTTCTCGATGTCTAAGAGGATCATGCTCTCATCCTCTACGATCAGGACGGAACCCGACGGCATTGAAAGCCCTGCCCCCCGTGAGTAATTGCTCAGTAATTCAACACCAGGCCTCGAATGTTCCTTGCGCAATAACATTGTTAATCCGGGGATAGAAGGCTGTGATCCCGAGGGCGCGGCTTCGAAGGGGATGGCCTCTCGCAAAAACAGCCACTAGACGGGAACTTATATCAAATGTTGAAGTTAGGAAGGTCTCTGAGCGGTTGGGAAGGATCCTAGGCAGCATGATGTCTGAGCCCGAGCGTCGCCTTGTCCAAAGGCTTATCGACGAGACTGACATCACGGAGGCGCAAGCCTTGGAGTTGATAGCGCTGCTGGGAGCGAATTGGTCCAAAGGCATCAAGCACGATCTAACGTCGCCAGCCCTACCGCCATCGAGAACATTAGCGCCCACAGCAAATTGGTGGGCTACCCGAACGGGTTCTTGATGGCACAGGCTCCTTCTTCAAACATCTTGATCCGCAAGCTCCAGACCATCTCGGAACTCGCACAATCAGATATTGGCATTCTGGGGAACATCTCGATTCAGGAGAAGGAATATCAGGCCAACGAAGACATTCTGCGCGAGGGCGACAAGCCGAGCCTTTCCTTCGTCGTTCTTGACGGCTTGATAGGGTCGACCACACTAACCGGGGAGGGCAAGCGTCAGATCTCCTCCTTTTTTGTTCCGGGCGACATTCCCGACCTGCATGGTTTGCATTTGTCGGTCATGGATTGCACTTTCACCCCTCTCATGCCCGCTCGGGTGGGCTTTATGCGGCACGACGCTCTTCGCACTATATGCGACCAGCACCCTTCGATAACGAGAGTGTTTTGGCGCTCCACTGTGATCGATGCGGCGATCTATCGAGAGTGGGTCACCAACGTCGGAAGGCGCGACGCCTACTCTCGTATCGCTCACATTTTTTGCGAACTCATTGTCCGCCTTCGCTCGGTAGGTCGCATTGAAGATCATGTGGCCTATCTCCCCATAACGCAGGCTGCACTTGGCGACGCAGTTGGCCTCTCCACCGTGCACGTGAACCGAGTGCTCCAGGACCTTAGACGCGATGGTCTGATATCCACCGTCGGGCCGCGTTTTCAGGCGAGCGACTGGGCAGGGCTCGTTCGCGCCGCAGATTTTGACTCTACCTATCTGCACCAAAGGGCTGCGTAAACGGGTGCCGGTTTCTGAGGCTGCTGGGTCGCTCACCAGCCGCTGACCCAACCCCTCGCGATACTTGAAACCGAATCTGCTCTAGAACATGCACTCCCACACGATGTCGATCGCTGCTTGAGAACTGAACCGCAGAATGACCTAGTAACGGAATCACTTCTCAAAGATACGGCCTTAGGAAGGAACCCGACGAAACCTGAACGGTGCGGGCGCTCCGGCTGAATATCTGGACGAGGAATATTCCCGCGATCTCGTCAGCCTTCTCACCGTGTCGACCTGAAGCGAAGGTTCGCCGGGGGAAACCTCGAAAGGACGACTGCCCCGAAACACGTGCGGAGCGCCGGATAGTGTCCAAATTTCGCAAAGCCTATGCACCGGAGCTGCTTAGCCATAGTGGAGACGCGGCTTTGGCAACGTTCCTATAAATTGAACCCCAATTCGGTCGTTCCTGCGCCACCGCAGGACTGCTTGGTAGGCAACGCCGTCGGTCGGCACGTAAAGCACGAACCGCTCAGGGACACGCGCTTCCACCGGGACTTTGAGCTCAGCTCCGCCACTGTTTTGGTTCCGAATGGTGCAACTGATCTCGGAGTTTGTAATTCCGCTGATGATTGAGGCGCCTTTAAGCACCCGCTGCCTCCGTTCGCGGCGATGCTCTTCATCAACCATGTGACCTCCATCGGTCACCCCCCGGCCCTATGGTACGCCCACCGACGAACAACTGTCCATCTGGGGCGTCGCTCGGTAGCCGGACGGCATAGATGCCCGTTGCGCTGGTGAATTCGCCGACCAGACGCGAACAGACCCGAATGGTCCCGTCCAGCGGTGTCAATCCGGCAGCAGCATCTCCTCTTCATCAGCCGCGGCCTCGAACAGCAGCCGGAAGTCGTTACCGGGCATTTTGCCATCCATCGCAGATAGGCAAGCCTCGGCCGCCAGCCGCCACTTGGGGCCACGATTGGACCACTTTAGTAGCTCCTCGGCGGCGGCATCAACTCGGTTGACACCAAGGCGAAGCCCCGGGCGCTCAGTCTTCACATAAACCGGAGGGTTGAACCAACGGTGGGGCATCAAGCCTCTCGAACGTCAAAGGCGATGAACAGTCCCCAAACGGAGGCTGAATTGACGATCATTTCGACCAACTGGCAGTCAGTCTCACGAAGATCATGGCCGCGCTCGCGCACCGCTGCAATGGTCGCCTTCACGGAAATTATATTGCCCGGTTGAGAACCCAACAGGACCTCGCGAACCAACTCCTTGGCCGTTCGCTGTGCAGGCCGAACAGGTGCTTGAATGTCCATCCCGCCCTCCCAGAGAGATAGAACCTCAATCAGCTATTCTGTGGGTCAGTTTCCGAAAAATGCAAGTGCCGGAAACGTACAAAGCAGGTTGTTTAGGGCGCAATTCCCTTCGACCGATTTGCGCTTCGTTATCGTGGCGACGGATGGCGGTGCTCGGAGCGTCTCGGAGCCGTGCACCTCAACTCGACGACATCGACCCGAGGCGCACGCTGATCCGAGGAGCAGGACGAGGGAGGCTGGGACCGAAACGCCATGCTCTCGACCAACGGGTGGAACTCTCAGGTGGCGCGACGATGACGCCGAACGCCAATCTTCGAGCTGGCACGGAGGGCAAGCGTTCCCTGCAGCAATCGCGCAGGTAGAGCCCAGGCCCCCCAATAGCGTGCCCAACCTCGATGCACTGCCAGCATCAACGGCAGGAACAAGGCGAAGTTCTGACCCCGATCGCCGGCCGACTTCGGCGCCGAAATGGTTACCAAACGAAAGCGATGTCCGGGCCTTCAAGGCCTCATCTATTCCGGCCAAGCCGGCCCGGACCCCAGCATTCAGTCACATCCCTTGGACTTGAGTGCAGAGCTGCTGCATCGAAGCCATTTGAGCAGCCGAGTTCGCGCCCGGACCCGTGCTGGTGCTGGCGGTCGTATCGCCAGCTGTATTCAAGGATCCCGACGTGCCGGTGGTTGTACCCGAACCAGTGCTGTTGCTGGCCGTGGTGTTACTGCCGGTCGAACCAGAGCTGCCTGAAGTGCCGGTGGCTGTGCCAGAGCCGGTGCCGATACTCGCCGTTGTATCACTGCCGGTCGAAGCCGAGCTACCTGACGTGCCGGTCATTGTGCCAGAGCCAGTGCCGTTACTGGCCGTCATCCTCGAGCAGTCGGAGCGAACCTGTGCCTGCTGTTCAGAGCTCAGGGACGACCAGTTCTTGCGGATCTCATCCTGCGACAGAAGTCTTCCCGAATTGGCGTCGCTGAAGAATGAGCCGGAGAGCTTGCTGTCCCAGCCGCTCGGGATACCGCTTTGGCCGGAGCCGGACGTAGAGCTCATACTGGACCCGGCTGATGAGCCGGACGTTCCGTTCGTGCCGCTGGATGTTCCCGACGACTGCGCCAAGGCCGCGGTGGCGAGACAGAGAGAGATCGCTGTAGCTGTCAAAATCTTACGTTTCATGTGAGTCTCCTATGGGTTCGGCGCCGTTGCGGCGTCGAATCCCAATCTCCAGGAAAGGCACTTGTTCCTGTAGAGAGCGGAATTGAATGTCATGATCCATGCGCACCAGTCTTGGGTCTCGAATGCGATGCCGGAGCGCTTCAACGACCACCGAACCGCAGGCGAGGGCAAGCGGCCGGCAGCAGCCAGGAGGGCGACCAGAGCGCCGACATAGAAAGGAAGGAGGTAAGCAAATATTCGCTTCCGCTAATTTAAAGGACCGCACTTGTGGTCCGCAGCGAAGTTAAACTTTGTCAACATGCGGCCTTTTTTGCCGCAGCGGCGCCATATGGCTTTCGACCAGGCGCACGTGCTCGGCCTCGACAGCAGCGCCTACGAAGCGATCCTCAACGCGGTCGTCCGCCGTAACGACCACTTGGCAAACTGATCATGTCGCGGTGCTAAGGGCGAGAGACAACGATAGAACAGGTCTTCCTTTGTTTGGCAGCCCTGTAGTCAGCTTCCCACGGCAATGCTTCGATGTCGGGCTTGTGCCCAGCTTCACGGTAGGCGGCCTGAGCCAGGTAACTTGCTTTGTCCCGCTCCACAACGCAAACGGCGGATTTCCCGGGCACCTGTAAAGGCCTACAGCTTTTTCCATGCAATAGGTGTCCTACGGGTGCTCGAGCATGTCGTCCTTCATTGCGATGACAGAACAAGAGAGAAGATAGCATCGGCCCGGCACCCCTGTAAGGTTTTCGGCGAGCGTATTATGTGGGGTTTACCATTGCTTTTGAGGGTGGCTGCGATGGTTGCAACGCATACGGATATCGCTCTGGCGGCCCTTCAGGCCACCTTCCTATCTCGGCAGCGGTCCATGGCCGGGACCACCGCACTTCGCAGGGAGATGGACAACTCGACAAAGAATGCGGCTTCACGCGAACTGCTGAAGCGCCTTCCGTCAACGTCATCGCGACGACGTGGCGCGAGGCAGGGAAGATGCCGACCCGGCTCCTGTTGCCGTGTCCGCGTTACAGGCCGACGTTCTCCGCTCTGCTGCCGAAACCTAGTCAAGGAAACGGGTGTGCCTGAGTGTCAATGGCGCGATTTTTTGGCGGAGACCGGCTGATGGCCAAGGTTCCCGAAGGCCTTTGCCGGCCGTTGGCGCATCGTCGGTATGGATGTTTGGGGCAACGACTTCCTCGATCTGGTCGGCGGAAGCACATCCGATTCAAAGGCTTGGCGGATGGCGAGATCGCCTTCAAGGCGGCCCTCACCGGAGGGGTACCCAGCGTCGGCCGCCCAGCCATGCATGTCGATGAAGAAGGTCGCCCATTGCGAGGAAACGGTGCCGTTGAAGCGCGAATATCGCTCCCTTCCTCGGCTGGTGTGATCGGTCGACCTGACTCAAGGACTTCCTGCTGCAGAAGGAACCGAAGCGGCGCGGCATCGTTGATCCTTAAGTTCAGTCGCAGACGGGGCTTCAAGTCTGGTTGATGATCTTGATGCTTTCGAGGGACCGATTTTTATGGCTGGCAGCGCCATCGAGCAGGCGAACACAGGCTCGCCATCGGAGAGTCTGGCGGCCTCACCTGTGGAGACACAACTGGCGCTTGGAGACTTGGCCCGCGCAAACGCTGGCGGTCGCCTTTGGGTCATCGCCGCTTCGGTTCCGCTCCTGTTCATGATCAGCGGGCTTGTCATTCGGTATGCTGCATTCCATTCAGTCTCGGCAGTGCCAGGCTTCGAAGCTTATGCGCGTGCGCTCTGCAGGTGGGACTGCGCGTGGTATGTGGACATTTCCGAACACGGCTACGAGCGTTTTCCCATTCCAGGCCAAAGCAACGTCGGACGCTGGGGCTTCTTTCCATTGTATCCCATGCTCGTGAGGACCCTTCGGTTTGCTTTCCCTTTTTCCACGATTCTGATCGCGACGATCACCTCGACTGCGTGCAGCTATGCCGCCTGCCTTGTGGCATGGCCACTTCTGGAGAAGAACGTCCGCGCTTACATACTGTATTGCGCTTTTCTGCTTAGCGGGCCGTTCTCCTTCCACTTCACCACGTTCCTTACCGAACCTCTTTTCGTGCTCCTGACGTCGTGCGTCTTTTTGGCACTCAAGCGCTCCAACTACCTGGCCGCTGGCGTTACATGCGCTTTGCTGTCGGCAACGAGGCTGGTCGGGGTCCTTGCTGTGTTTGCAATGGTCAATAAAATGTTCGAGCAGCACCGCCAGCAGGGCGGGTCGGCGGTGTCTTTCCCGCGGTGGGTCCTTGGTCGTCCGGATATGCTGGTAGCTATCTTCATCTCGCCCGCCGGCCTGTTTGCTTACATGCTCTTTTTGTATCTCACTGTCGGGGACGGGTTTGCTTTCTTGCACGTCCAGCGCGCGTTTGGGCGGGTTGCTGGCGATCCGCTCCTTTTTCTATGGGACGGTCTCGCTGCTGTTCCGACAAAAGGCTGGCTGCCCACGGCGCCGCAATGGAGCGCGCTCGCAGCGATTATAGGGCTGACCCTATCGGTCGTTCTGGCGGCCCGCAGGCGATATGGCGCTGCGCTCTTCTGTGCGAGCAGCATCATCCTGCCGTTGATCACCAACCTGGCTTCCATGGTTAGATACGTCATTGGGCTTGCGCCGCTGCTGATGTTGATTGCCGAGCTGCTGTCGGTATCGAAGCTGACCTATCTGGTGATTTTGGCTCTTTTCCTGAGCGCATCTTATTTCATGACTTTGGCGTGGATTGGAGGCTATCTTGCCCTGGTCTGACAGCCTGTCACTCTATGGCCGTGCTGGCTCGACTCGCGGCTACGCGCTGGCGTTGGTTCTGGCCGTGTCCGAGATCATCATCCTCGCACTCGCTCTCAATCCAGATGTCAACGCCGATTATCGGGCCTATTACATCGATCGCACGACAACGTGCCTCAATCGCGATGCGGTTGGCAGCTACACTCCTGGCCAGACGGTATCGTTTCGATCCGACGGCGCCAAACAAGCAGCCGGCATGATGGTCTGCGGTTGGTCGGGCCCGGTAGCCGACGGAACCCATTCGCTGGGCGAGACCTCTCGGTTGAGACTGGAAATACCTCAGCTTCGCGACGAGCTTACGGCAACGCTACAAATGTCCGCCGTCATTCGTCCACCACAGACCACCCAAAGGGTAATCATCTCGGTGAACGGAGTTCGCGTACACGAGGTAACACTGTCGAGCAAAGACCCGACGACGATCTCGTTCGCGATCCCGCACGCAGCGTTTGCTAGCGCAAAGGTACTCGAAGTGACTTTCGATTATCGCGACGGGATTCCGCCAAGCCCAGCCGCCAGCAAGATCTACAAACGCGCTATTAAATTGGTATCGTTTCGGCTCGACGCCGGCTAGAGAGCACTTCACCGTTTTGTGCAAACGGTGAAGTGCTCTAACTCTTTATTTAACGCAATTCCGGAAGGAACACCGCTTCACGACTTTCTGGAGTTGCCCTATTTCAGCAGCACAACAGTTCCGTGATCATCCATGTGCCTGCACCTCCCGGATGGAGGAGAGCCGTCGCGTGCCTCCTCGCCACTGGCCGGCAGCCAATCGCGATAGGGTAGAGCGCGGCGGGCTCGAGATCATTGGTCGCCGGGATTGCGGCACTGCGCAGCGTCCGCCGGGGTCACGTTTTCTTTTGCGCGTCGTTCGCCTCGAACGGCTGATCGGTACGGGACGCAGGGCTCCCTTCGGAACGGAAGATTAATGAAATTAGGGCTTGTCTGCGGCGACAAACCATTCGGTGATCACCACCCTGCGTAGAGGGCACATCACTGATCGTCACGTCGTCCTGGTAGAACGAATCTTTCTGGCGGATTGCGTATCAGCCATCGCCGGTCTGATCGGGAATGTGTTCCGCAAAGACCCATCGGTCGAGCACGACGAAATTGATCCCGGGTACAAGCAAGCAGGTAATCATGATGGGAAAGATGAGGGGCAGGCCCAGCTTCGCCGTCAAAAGCGCCGGCGCGCCATAGGCGATCGCCAAGCCGATCGCCGCCAGCAAGAGAAAACGCGGAGCCTCTGATCTGTGCGACCCACGCGACATGAAGGTTACTGACCTGTGCGCGAGATAGGAAAACAACGCCGCGGCTGCGTAAGCTGCAAGGGACGCTCGGACGGGGCTGAAGCCGAACCGTTCCGATTTGACAAAGGCGGTTGCCAAGGCGGCATACAGGATTGTGGCGGCGATGCCGACCAGGCCGAAGCGGGCCAGAAGCTTTAGGGTGCCGCCGCCGGCAGATCGATGCTCAGACACGCCCACTACACGCATACTGGGCTCCAAGCGGCAGCAGCGCCAGGGCACGCTCAACCTGTCTGGCGAACCCGCCGGTCGACGGGAGCAGCAGGAAGTGCTCGGATCGAACCTCCCTAAAGCCTGCTTGTCGAAAGAGGGCCACTGCTCTGACCGCGTTGAGCAGGACCGCGTCTTGGTCGAACGGACACCGGAGCACCGCCAGACGCGTCAGCGGATTATAGGGATTGTGCTCGATGATGCAGGCGACGCCGCCTTGCCGCACGACCCGTCGCATCTCGCGAAAAAAATCGAGCCAGGATGCGGGCGAAACATGATGAACAACACAACTGGCAAAGGCCAAGTCGAACACGCAGTCGTCATAAGGCAGGCCCGTCGTGGTGCATGTCCTATAGACGACGCCCGGATTGTCCTCGCTGGCGCGCTGGATCGACCCTTGCGAGACGTCGCAGCCATCCAGGCGATCGAAAGCGCCGTCTAGATAAGGATGGAGCGAACCGACACCGCAACCCACATCAAGCGCCCGCACCATGGCTCCCCGGCGACGAAGTCCTCGCTCGGAGACTAGGCGCCGCAGCAGGTCGGCCTTTGCAGCCAAAAAGAAATCGTGCTTGAGTCCGGAAAAGCTGATCGACCCATCGATCGTCTCTGCATAACTGGATCTATAGCTGTCGAAGAGTTCGGCCACCGGGAGCGACTCCGTTGTTGGGCTTGCGAAATGATCTCCGGCGCCCACCAGCGATGGCAGGCACCGGCTCGTCGAAGCCGGTAAGCCGATTGATCACGTAAAGAGGGCGGCGTTTCACCTCGGCGTGGATACTACCGACATAGAGGCCGACCACGCCGGTCATGAAAAGATTGATGCCACACAGAAACGATACGATCACCACGGTGGACGTCCAGCCGGCAATGACGCCGGTCTCAAAAATCCAGGCGAACACGGCGTAAGCGCCAAAGGTCAGGGCAAGTGCGGAAATCGCCGATCCGCCCCAAAGCGCAAAGTGGAGCGGCTTTTCCGAGAAGCTGACAACCGCGTGAACGGCAAGGTGCATCATCTTCCAGAAAGGGTATTTGGTCTGGCCGATGGTCCTCGGAGGGCGTTCGAATGGCACCGCCGCTTGCTTGAATCCCATCCAGCCGAACATGCCTCTGACGAAGCGATCATGTTCAGGCATGTGTCTGAAGACGTCCAGCGCATGGCGGCCGACCAGGCGGAAGTCCCCGACGTTGCGCGGGATGTTGACCGCCGTCATCTTCTCCAGGAAACGGTAGAAAAGATCGGCGCTAAGCCGCTTGAACCACGATTCGCCTTCGCGCTTAACACGGCGGGCGTACACGATCTCGAAACCTTCCTTCCACTTTGCCACGAGATCAAGAACGACCTCCGGTGGATCTTGCAGGTCGGCATCCATGACGATGACGGCATCCCCCGCAGCAGCATCCATGCCTGCCGTGATCGCAATCTGGTGTCCGAAATTACGGGAAAGCTCGATAAGCCGGAAGCGAGGTTCGGCGGTGACCACCCGCCGAAGGTATTTGACGCTGCCGTCATGACTACCGTCATCGACGAAAATCGCCTCGGTCTCTCCGTCCAGCCGACTGATCAGTGATCTGATCCGTTCGATCAGTCGCGGCAGCACTTGTTCTTCATTATATATCGGCAGGACCAGCGAGTAGCGCGGCGACGCGTTCACTCCCGTCCCGACGCTTTGGATCACAGAGGCTCGCATGCGGATGGAAATGAAGAGCCCGCACCAAAGTTCCATAAGGTGTAACTAATTTAGAAACTTTAGATATGACGACTCGGTTGGAAAGGCAGGCGCGTGTGAAACTGGTTGACAGGCGCGCAGCCTACTTGGACGAGAAAACAGTTCGCCGGATCTAAAGGTTATCGTCTAGCTGCTTAACCCGCTATTGGGGAAGCGTCCGCCCAACGCGACCTCGGACACGTTCCGCACATTCCGACGGACTCAAAATCCAGTCGCAACGCTACCTACAAGCGCTGCAGACCCTTAATCCCTTATCGACATATCGTGAACGGCCGGAGCATCATGGTTCTGAGGCGCCTTCCGCGTCTTTAAAAGGAAAAATCCCGCAACAACTGAGGCAGACCGCATATGCGTCCGATTAGCCCAAACTGTGCGGCTGCGGGGAGCGCCCCGCGGTGGCTGGGCGCCTGTCGGCCAAGCAGAGCCGCTTTTAAATCAAATGCCTCCGAGCGGCGCAAACGGCCATTCTTGTTCGCTGTGGACGTTGAAGCTCACAATCTCGGCATCCTCGCTAGGGGCGGCTTGAGGTGGCGCCTTGCGGAAATCCAACAACCGTGGTCGGCCGTGGCAACCAAAAGCCGAGTCCTGCATTGTAGTAGATGCTGTTATACCAACTCCCCATGTGCTGTTCTCGATGCGGTGCGCGCGGCCATGATTATGAGCACTGCACGCATCTGAACCATGGCAGCCTCTCCGAGGCGCCTGCGCCTTCCACCCAGGGCGATGAACGGCACAACCAACAGGTTCCGGTTAGCAATCCAACCCAGATCGCTGGGCCGGGCCGGATATTTTGACACTGATTGAAGTCGTGCGCCTGCAGCGTCAGTTCGCGGCACTGAAGCCATTTGCCCGCTGGGTCCGTCCAGACGGTCAGAAGGGTCCAGAAGGCCCATCCGCTAGCCAGCGGGCGTTCTCATACCGCAGATTACCCCGGAACAGGCCGCGGCGTCCTCCGGCGGACTGTATCTGCGGCTCGGCTCGCGGCGTCGCCTCCGAAGGAATCTGCCCGTCGGCTGTTAGCAAGCGCGGCATTCCAGATCGAACCGGAACGAATGTAGCAGTTTTCAGTAACGACGGGACACGTCAAGGAGAATTCAAATGACACGCCGACCAAAAATTTTGGCCAGCACTGCACTCGGTTTGCTGATCGCGTCCGCGCCGTTCGGGCCCTTCGCGCCCCTCAGCAGCGCCGCCTCCGGTCCCGCACGATTCGTCGCATCCCCACCGCCGATCTTTATCAAGTTAAAATGCAAGGAGGGCGAGTCCGCCGAAGCCTGCGCGCTGAGGCAGCAGGCTCCGACTGAAAACGCTGCTCCACTTCCAGCGACCGAACCACAGCCTGCTCAGAAACCGCAGGAGCAGCCAAAAGAGGCAGCACCTGCGTCCGAGGCAGCTCCCGTTCAAGAATCCTCCCCACCGGCTGAACCATCCGCGAAGGAACAGCCTGCTCAACCGGCCGCGCCGGCGCCGGCGTCCGAGGCTGCGCCAGCGCAGCCGGCCCCAGACAAATCGGCTCCAGTTAAGCAAGTCCAGCCACCTGCAGATGAGGCACCTATACCCACCCCGGCTCCCCAGGCGCCTGCTACGACCGATCAGCCTGCGCCTGCCCAGGGCGAACAGCCGGCGGAACCTACGAGCAAGCCAGAAAAGAAACCTGCCGCCGAGCAGCCTGCCGCCGAGGCGCCTGCACCAACGCAGCCCGTGACTGGAGAACAACCTTCGACCGATCAGCAGCCTGCAACCGCCCCAGCTAATGGTGAGCCAGCGGCGCCCGCCCAAAGCGAAAAGCCAGTTCAGGGCGAGGCTCCAGCAGATCCGAACGCCGCACCAGTCCTCGACAGCGAAAAAGATGCAAAACGTCCGGGCAAGGACGGCAAAATGCCCGCTCAGCAGAGCGATGGAGGTCAGGCCCCCGCTTCTGCGGCTGCCCCCGTAGACTCCGGACCGCCTCCTGCGGACGACAAGGCAGCGCAGCAGGAAATCAAGCCTGAGAAGATTGTTCCGGTGACGGATGAAAAGGGTACCCGCCGCGACACGGCCCCGGATAGCCAGGCGCCGGAGCGTCCAAAGGGCGCCGATGTTCTCACCGAAATTGGCGGCCGGATCATCATCCAGTTCAACAACCAGACGATCGTCCAGAGCAACGAAGCTCCGCGAATGAACCGTGGTGCCAAGGATGTATACTACGAGGATCTGCCGGGCGGCCGCACGCGCGAGACAATCGTTCGGGACAATGGCATCCAAATCGTCACCATCCGCAACCGCTATGGCGATGTCATCCAGCGATCGCGCATCACGCCCGACGGCCGCGAGTATGTGCTGAGCTATGTCGACGAGAGGTATTACCAGGACGTACAGGATTGGCGCGATCCTGGTGATGACTTGCCACCGATGCGGCTGAACATCCCGCGCAAACAATATATCCTGGAGTCCGATTTGGTCGAGAATGCCGACGACTACTATACCTTCCTGGAGCAACCGCCGGTGGAAAAGGTCCAGCGGCTCTACTCGGTCGACGAGGTCAAGCGCTCGGCGCGTGTGCGCGATATCGCCCGGCGGGTTGATCTCGACACGTTGAATTTCGAGTCCGGTTCGGCGGCGATCTCGGACAGCGAAGTCCAAAAGCTGCAAGGCGTTGCGGACGCAATGGAGCGGCTGCTGAAGAAGAACCCGGCCGAAACATTCTTGATCGAAGGCCATACCGACGCCGTCGGTAGCGACAATGCAAACCTGGCCTTGTCCGACCAGCGAGCAGAGGCCGTTGCCGAGGCCCTCACCACCTCCTTCGGCATCGCGCCAGAGAACCTGACGACCCAAGGCTATGGCGAGCGCTATCTTAAGGTAAACACGACAGGGTCCGAACGGCAGAACCGCCGCGTCGCAATTCGCCGCATCACACCGCTGGTGGCGCCGGTCGCCAGCGCCAACTGACAACGGGTCTCGCGACGCGGAAAAGAGTGCCGAGTCGCGAGACCCTTGCCAGCCAAGCTGATCAATGCTCCGGCCTCCTCTGTTGGCCGAAGATGCTTGTCTTTCAACCCCGACGCGGCCTGTCAGCCTTCCGTGCGGTTTTACCATTCCACTTGCGGCTAAGCTACATTCCCGCATGTTCAGGCAAGGCTGGGGAAAGCACCATCGTTTGTCATCGAGGCCACTCCGGTTGCGCTCGATGATGCGGGGCAAATCGCGCCTTCTGCTGATGGTCCAAGACCAGCCAAGGAAATCTGCCTGGCCCATGGATTTTCGCGGCCATGCTTGCGCGCGGCGCGACGAAGCCGTCTGTCCGTTTTCACCCCAAGAGCCTCCCGACCGGCGGTCACGCCATCGCCGACTTCTGCCAAATCCGAAATCCTAGTTTAATAGCTATCACCTGTGACCCGAGGTTCCTTGCCGGGGACTTTCGTACGCCTGCTAGCGCCCGAAACTCTTCACGATAGCAGTCCAAGCTTCTGGTGGAGAGGCATAAAAACTGGACATCGGGTTGCGGGCGTGCCGACGGCTCAATTGGGACCGTCTCCGGACTGTCCGGTTTCGGGTCCGCACTCGCGAAAAGCTAGCTTTTGGCTCGCGCCCGTTGAACCCAGCCCGCATGGACAAAACAGGCCACAATGGATGTGTTTGCCTGACAGATTGGTGCGCAGGAACTTGCAAGCGGGTTAGCCACAACGTTCCGATGACGTTTCTGCAGGCGGCGGCGACGATCCCTGAGAGTTTTAGCGTGGACGCGGCGGTTGGCTGCAGTCTGCGCCAAATCGCCGTCGTGAAATATTTCAATGGAGCGATTTCGGAGCACAGGAGTTGAGGACCGTGAGATTATCAATTGTAGGTAGAAACCGATGTCGCTACCTCTAGGTGTTTTGGTTGTCGAAGACGAACCTCTAATCCGCAATGACATCGCGGATTTTCTTCGGAGCGAAGGATTTCTGGTTTTCGAGGCTTCCAATGCCGACGAAGCCATCGCCATACTCGAAACAGGTGTAATGATTCAAGCGATGTTCACCGACATCGACATGCCGGGCAGTATGGATGGCCTGAAACTTTCGGCTGCCGTTCGCGATCGATGGCCGCCCATCAAGATCGTAGCGACGTCAGGTCACCGCGCCATGGCGGCAGCGGATCTCCCGGAAGGGAGCGCGTTCTTCGGCAAGCCATATGACCACGCAGGGGTCGCAACCTGCCTGCGAGGTATCCTGTCGCTCTGATGGCAATGACGGAAGCTGGCCAACCCTTAATGAACGTTTAGGCCACCGAGGTCACTGAAAGATCTATTGCGCAAGGCGATCAGGCTGGACTTTCAGCGTGACAACAAGACCATCCTTTGCCCAGTCGTAGACAATCGAGCCGCGCAGATGACCAGTTACGCTGCGTTCGACCAATTTGCTTCCATATCCCGGAGCCGCGGTCGGCACCTCGACGGGAGGCCCGCCGCTTTCCGTCCAGACGATCGAGACGGCCTCACTTTGCGCCGAACACGAAACATCCAGCGTCCCAGTCTCGGTCGACAGAGCGCCGTATTTGAGGGAATTGGTCGCAAGTTCATGGATGATAAGCGCGAGAATTGTTGTTGAAGACTCACCAACGCTCATCCTGGGCACCGCAACCCGAATGCGACCACTGAAAGCGCCCAGATCATCATACGGCGCCAGAAGTACTGTCAAAAGATCGCCTAGCAGCGCCGAAGCGGCCTCGGTTTGACCTGGCACGGGCCTGACGAGATCGTGGGCGCGGCCCAAGGCAGTCAGCCTCTGTGTCAACTCGCGCGCCATGTCGTTGGTCGTGGTCGTCGAACGGGACGTGATAGCGGTAAGGCCGGAGGCGATGGTCAGCAGGTTCTTGACACGGTGGCTCATTTCGCCGGCCAGAAGCTCCCGACCTTCCTCCGCCTGTTTTCTCCCCGTGACATCGATGAAAATGCCGAACATCAGCCGCTGGACCATACCTTCATCGTCGCCTTGCCCTCGGGCGGAGATCCATTTGAGCTCTTCGCCGATCATGATCCGGAAATCGATCTCGTAGGGGCCCACAATTGCCCGCGTCGCGTTGAACGCGGCTCGCACACGGTCGCGGTCGGCAGGATGGATGTGTGCGGATAGATCTTCAAATTTGACGTCCGTGACACGCGATATGCCCCACAGGTCATAGGCCCGATCATCCATGGCCAAGGCATCGCTGTCCACGTTCCACGACCATAGGGTGACGCCTGCGGCTTCGATGGCGCGGATCAGGTTCCTGGGCTCCCATAGGAGTGGTTTCAGATGTTCTGCTGTGGTTTTCATGGACGCTCGCAAGATCGCAAGGGAGGTTTTGACGAATGGCCAAAAGGGATCTCAGATCCAGTTATTCCAGGTCTGAGAAAAAGTCGCAGATCAGATCGGCAAGTTTGGTTGCCTCAAAATCCGTCATGTGGGCGGCTGTTTCCACGGCAGCCGTTGCGAGATCGTCCTGATCGACCGCCAAAAGATCAAGAATTCGGGCAAATCTGATTTTGAGTTCATGCGCGCCTTCGAATTCGTCGATCGTGACCTGAAGAATCCTTGGTGTAGCATCGATCAATCGGGTTTGGATGCTGTCAGGCGACGATGCAAGGATACGTATAGCCGCGAAAAACTGCTCGCTCGCATTGGTGTGTATTTCGTCCATCAGGTACCTTCTTCGCTGCCGGCACGCCCTGGACGCGGGGCATGAAGCGCGAGGTTTAAGAGCTGAGAGATAGGGCGTGCTGTTTCGGCGCCGCTAAGCTCGCTGAGGCTGGATCGCTGGGATGGTTTCGGACCCTCCACGTTAGGAGAGCAACCCTAGGTACCATAGATCTCCACCATTACCCAGCCCTCTAGGGACGCGCGCGTTTCCCCGGGGCACGTGCTGGGACGGCGATCAGTGAAATGGCGAAAAAATGCACAGGGCGACGCATCGCGACGGCAATTCCACGCACGACCAGGCAGGGTGTCAGCCGCTTTACATCACCGGCCGCGTCATCCGTATCTGCTTTGACATGTTACGTCTTCAATAGCCCTTTGGGCGACCCTCAACGTCTGCATCAGTTCGCATCGAGGCCACCTCTATCCCCAACGCTCGGTGCATAGGGCCCGACATGGAATACTCGTTGACCATCTCGCGTGCACTGATGATAGGTTCATCAGCAATTTTCCTGGCAGCAACCGTCGCAAGCTGGAACCAAAGTCCGTATGGAGTGTTGAGGTGGGCTCGTTCCGCGGTGGATTTCCTCCCGACTGGCGCGTGCTTGAGGCAAGAGTTCGAACAGTAGCCGCCGAGGGAAATTTCAATGAGATTGGTTTGGATGGCGGCGCCGGTAGCGTTGCTGCTGGGGCTTGGCCTCCAACCGGCTTTCGCCGTCTGTAACATTTCCGATGCCAAGCTCGAAGAGGCTGTCCTCAAGAGCCCGGAATTGCGTAATCCGGAAAATCGCTACCTTGTCCGTGACCTACGAACCCTTAGAGATGCCGCCTTCTTGCTGTGGTCGTATGGCTTACAGGAGGACTGCGAACGCTTGCTCGCCAACATTCGACAACTGATTGCCGCGCCATCAATGGCGAAGCTTGGGGGCAACGACGAGGACCTTGCCGATGAGCAGGTGGCCGCAGAAGAACCACAGCGGCCGCAGGGTGGTGAAGTTCAGGGTAAACGCAGCACTCCAGGCGCAGGACCTCTCACCAAAATTGACGAGCTTGAACCCGGTCTACGTGTCGACGAGATTGTCGGCGCCGAGGTTCGCAGTTCGGATGACAAGATCGTCGGTGAAGTTCGCAACGTCATCATTGGAAGCAAGGACCGATGGGACTACGCAGTCATTGCCTCGGGCGGCTTTTTCATCGCCGGCAAAGACAGCATCGTCGTCCCTCTGCGGTACATGCAGGTCAATCAGGAGCGGAACAGCTTCTACCTGCGCATCTCCAGTACCGACGTGAAAGCCGTTCCGTTGATGGCCGACCAGGAATATCTGTGGCTCGCGGACGACGCATGGCGTGCGAAGAACGATGCTGTCTTCGAGAAGCTAGATTCTCACCCGGTTCGATACGATCTGCCGGCAGGGCAGCAACCCACGACTAAAGTTCAGTGAGCTTTAAAACGGTACTTGCAAGACGAGCCTCTGACGGCGATGTGCTAAGGATTCCACCACCTAAAGATAGTGTTTGCGCGCTGGGACCGATAGCACCGCACCTCTGACGCGCTTTGGCTTTCGTGGGGATAGCGGATCGGCTATGGACTAGTCGCCGGTTGCAGACACGAATTGCGTTGCGGAAACGAAGCCTGGAGGACACCATGCACCTGTCGAACGAGAGCATAATAGTTATATTGGTAGTGGGACTTATTGCCGGATGGCTGGCCGGTAGAATGGTGCGGGGCGTGGGCTTTGGCGTGATCGGGGACATCGCAATCGGGATCATCGGCGCGTTCATAGGGGACTGGCTGCTGCCCCGCGCAGGCATCCATCTGGGAAGCGGAACGATCAGCCTGATCATCAATGCAACCGTCGGCGCCATTGTACTTCTCCTAATCATCCGCTTGGTTGCTGGTGGAGGGCGTTTCGGAGGCGGATGGAGGGGTCGGTGGCGGTAGCCATCTCCCGTCGGCAGGGTGATCCGCCCGCGATCCATGAGCCGCACTCAGGCGAAGAGAGTGGCTGCTACGGTTTCTGTATCATAGGTTCGCTACCTGGTTCTTCATCTGCGCCTAACCGGTGGTGGCGGGCCACATCGGAGACCAGGATCGCTGCTAGTTTGCGGATCTCTCTCATCTCACCTTCAATCTGAATTAGCGATCCGACACAGCTTCCCCGTCGCAAACAAGGCGACGGGGTCGGATATCAACGGCCGATATGAGGCGCAAAGCAGCCATTCAGTAGCTGATCGACTGCGCCTCGGTCGCCTCTGTCACACGGCTGCCAAACTGACCCGGATCGGCGTCCGATTTTGACCCCCTTATGGAACACTGACCGTCGCGCATTACACGCAACGCCGTTTTCACAGCGTCAGATTTCAGTCCGTTCTGCCAAGAGCAAAGCGTCTTCGATTTCGACGCCCAAATACCGCACTGTATGATTGACAAGAGGGGTAGCTAAAAGGAGCTGACTGCGGCGGGGCTAAAGAGTTCCTGCTCCGGCTGATCGCGGCCGTGCCCTACAAAATCCACACCGTGCTTACCGACAACGGCATCCAGTTAACCACCCCCGGTGCCGGTGGCTCGGCGGTGCCGCTGATAAAGGAGGCAATCGCCAATGGCGAGATCTTCGGCGAGATCTTCCGCGCTCACGCCTTCGAATACGGCTGCGCTAGGAACGACATCGAGCACCGCACGACCAAGGCAAGGCATCCGTGGACCAATGGCCAGGTCGAGAGAATGAACTGGACCATCAAGGACACCACCGTCAAACGCTTCTACTACGAGAGCCATGACCAGCTACGCACCCATTCGCCGACTTCGTTGCCGCCTACAACTTCGCTCGTAGACTCAAGACCCTCAAGGGTCTCACACCCTACGAGTTCATCTGCAGGGCGTGGGCGTCATAACCGGAACGCTTCAAACTCAATCCGCCCCAGCAAATGCCGGGACCAAACACCTACCCAAGCCAAAGCCGCTCGACCGCCATCCCGCACTTTCCAGGCCCCACCCGCACTTCCCCGAAGCCGCTGCTCAGCGGCCCAATTTGAGCGGCAATAAGCTTACAGTTTCGAGTGCGGCACCCCGAACGAAGTCCGCAAGCGCTTTGACAATCGGGCAGATAATCGTTCACAGCTATGGATGCAAATCACGCCTTCCAGAACGGCTTTTGCAGTTCCGCCTCGACGGCAGCCAGGGTGAGACCGATGTCGTCGATCCGCTGAGGCCCATCTTCCGCCAGTCGCTTCAGTTCCTCGCGATAGTACTTGCGCTCGCGCCAGACCGCGACCAGGCCGCGCAGGGCGATGAGTCTCGCCCAGACCGATGCCGGTCCAGTCGTCCACGTCGGCTGTTCGCTCCAGAGAGACTGGTAGAATCTCGAGGTAAGTGAAAGCTGCGTGCTCATTTGGCTCGTCCTTTCTTGGTGCTGCTAAAATCGATAACGCTACTTTGGCGGATGAGCGGACCTGCGTACTAAAGCGCGGCCGAAACTGTTCCGAAAAGTTCCGAAACGTTTAATATGGCGGGATGCAACGGGTTCACTTCACCTTTGGTCCGTTCGTGCTCGACCCTGAGAAGGGGACGCTCCTGCGACAGGAGATACCGATCTCCATCGGGCATCGCGGCATCACGCTGCTCGCCACGCTTGCGGCCCGGCCCGGCGACATCCTGACCAAAGCCGAGCTGATGGAAGCTGCCTGGCCGGGCCTGGCGGTCGAGGAAAGCAATCTCACCGTCCAGATTGCGACGCTGAGGAAGGCGCTCGGCCCCACCGACCAAGGTGGCGACTGGATCGCCACCGTGCCTCGCGTCGGCTACCGCTTCACCGCGCCTGTCGAGCGCGTGGAAGGTTCAGTGCAGCGATCGATCGCGCCGTCCGGCAAACCCACCATTGCCGTGCTGCCCTTCGCCAATTTGAGCGGCGATCAGGACCAGCAATATCTGAGCGACGGCATCACCGAAGATATCATCACTGAACTGGCGCGATACCGGTCGCTCGTGGTCATCGCGCGCAATTCATCTTTTCAATTTCGTGGGCCAGCGCCCGATGCCGCGGAAGTCCATCGGCAACTCGGGGCGCGCTACCTTGTCGAGGGCAGCGTGCGACGGCTCGGGAGCCGTATCCGGATCACGGCGCAACTGATCGACGGCGCCAGCGGCTTCCATCTGTGGGCTCAACGCTACGACAGGGCGCTTGAGGACATCTTTTCGGTTCAGGAGGAGGTGGCGGCCCTCGTGGCTTCAACCGTCCAAGGCGCCGCCGAGGCAGATGCGACTAGCCGCTCGCAGCGAACGCCGCCGGCCGATTGGGCCGCCTACGACTACTACCTGCAGGGTCGCGCGCACTACCATCAGTATGAAATGGACATGGGCGAATCCATGTTTACCCGGAGCGCCGAACTCGATCCGGCTTTTGCTCAAGGTCATGCCTATCTAGCGCAGTGCCTGGTTGCGCGATTCTGGTACGACCGCGATCCTCGAACGCTGCAAAGTGCCTTCCGGTCTGCGCGCACTGCGCTCCTGCTCGACCGGAATGACGGCATCTGCAACCAGAGCATGGGTCTCGTGCTTGTACATATGCGCCAGCATGGGGATGCAGGACTGCATTTCCAGCAGGCCCGTACGCTCAATCCGCACGACGTCAACATTGCCGGAGACTATGCAAGCTGGCTCAACTACGGCGGCCAGCCTCAGCAGTCCTTGGCGGTCCTCGAAAGGGCCATACTGCTCGACCCGTTGCCCCCGGTCTGGTTCTGGGAGGTGAAGGGAAGCGCGCTCTTCCTGCTCGGCCGATACGCCGACGCGATCGACGCTTATCGGAAGGCCGGCGACCAGTTCTTCATCCATGCCTTTCTCGCGGCGGCCTACGCACATCTAGGCGAGATGGAAAACGCGCATGTCGCAGTCGAAGCCACACTGAGGCTGCAACCGGACCTCTCTCTTGGCTACCTTGCTCACCTTCCCTTCGCAGACCCATCATCCTTCGAGCACTTCCTCTCCGGCTTCAGAAAGGCCGGCTTTTTATAGGATCCAGCCGGTCCGAAAACTCATCGCTGCAGTTGCGTGCATGTGAGCAGTAAGAAGGGACGACGGCGATGATAATCGACAGGACAACCTCCCATACTGTTGGAACCTGACATGCGGGGTCATTGCTGCATCAGGCCCGACCGTCCGCTTTCGGGCGAAGGTAAAGTTTGCCGAACGTCCGAGATCAGGCGCATTGCGGTCCGGCAGCCTTGGGGCCGGGACCAGTAAGTCCGCTTGTGGTCAGTTAAGAACGACAGAGGCCGATCTCGACCCACATCAGCCATGCGGCAACATCCGGTTTCGCACAAGGCTAAGCCATGAGGGCAATGTCTTCAAAACGACGTGGTTGCATTATCGCTGTCCAGTAGGCCAAGCATGCTCGCATTCGAAACGCCAGTCGAATACGCTCAGCGAAGCTTTGAGCTAGGGAGGCAGGACAACCGCACATGGAGCGAAGGCTTACCGCGATCCTTGCTGCCGACGTGGTCGGCTACAGCACGCTCATGGGCGAGGATGAGGTCGGCACGCTCG
>NZ_JAMYPU010000047.1:0-32044 GCF_040320535.1 Mesorhizobium sp. M0676 | reverse complement strand
GATCAAACACTGGATGCGAGCCGCCCAGAAGCGAACCATCGACGACACCTGGCGACACATCGGCCACCTCGTATCAACCATCCAACCCAATGAATGCAGAAACTACTTCGCAAACGCTGGATACGCTTCTGTCAAAATCTGAAACGCTCTAGCAGCTGCGCCATACGCGAATGGCTCTTGCAGGCTGCCATGCCCCACTGGCCGCGCCACCACAGAATCACCACCGCTCCGTTAAGCCTCGCGTAATCTCTGCAATCTATCTTGAAGGCAAGATTGTTGAGGGTGACATGAAGCGCAACTCGATAATGCTCTTTGCCTTCCCAGCTCTGATCCTGCTGATCCTTGCAGGGGAGCGCATGGCGACTTTCTTGCTGGGAGCATATCCGGCCAGTCCCACAATGTGGCGGGTTTGGCTTGAACTAAGGCCGCTATCGACGATGTTTTGGCAACAGGTCGATGTCTGTCTGGGAGGGTCGATGGTCGTTGATGCCTCCATCGTGGCTGCCGCGTCGATCGTTTGCTGGACGGCGTGCCGCACAAGAAAGTCGGCTGCCTTCTTCTTTCTTGCCAATCACGTCGCCCTGCTTTTCGCCGGGTTGATGATCGCCGTCACCAGCCATTCCGAAACAGCGAGCACGATCGCTTCATTCGCCGTGCCCGGGGGGCTTCCCTTCTCGCTGATAGTTGATTTCACCTTGAAGAACAGCCTTGTGCTGGTTCTGGGTCTGACAGCATGCGCCTACTGTCATGTTGCCTTTCTCAGCGAAGCTCGAGAGCAATCCGGAGCGCTGGCCGCGAGGCTTGTTGCTCTGCAGCGAGATCTTTAAGGCAGCCCCAATTTTCTAGCGTTAGTTGATCTTCCGGTAGTAAACCTTGCCGTCGGCCTGCTCTATGCGCTGGTAGTCGGGGCTTGGGGCAGGCGAAGCAGCTGCAATCCTCCTTTTGGGCGGACGCGGTGTATCGACGACGCTGGGCTCGGTCGCGTCTTCACCATCGAGAACAGCAGGCGCCTCCGCCATGCTGCTGGTCGTGTCGACGGAAGGTTCCGCTGCGCTCGACGTGATTTCGTCACGGACAATAGGCTGGTTCTGTTCCAGCCGGGCTATGCTCCGGTTGATTTCACCAAAGCTGCTCTGCAGCTGACTGTCCATTTTTTCAAATCGGCTCTGAAAACCGTTGTTGACCGTGTCCAACCGGCCGCCGATTCGTTGTTCGAACGTCCCGAGTTCCTCCAGCCGCCCTTCCAAAAACCGCATATCGCTGATACCGCGGTAGAGATAAACTGCGGCTACCATATTCACCAAAGTGAGCAGGGACGTGCCGATCATGACCGCGCCGATAATGCTTTTGTCGCTCGGTTTCACAACGGCAGCTTGCTCTCCAATGCGGGTTGCTGTCCCAATCTCGATTGCCGGCATGTCCGGTTCGCTGATCATCGTCATTGAACCACCACCTTTGCGCCGATCGCGACGCGCTTGAAGAGATCGATCACATCGGTGTTGGTAAGGCGAAAACACCCCGATGTTCCGTCGAAGCCAACACCCTTGGGATCGTTGGTTCCGTGTATCCGATAGAGCGTGTCACGCCCGTCCCGAGAGAGATAGAGCGCCCTGGCGCCGAGTGGGTTGTAGGGACCGGCAGGCACCATTTGCGGCAGGTCCGGCTGGCGGGCGCGCATCTCGCGGGGTGGGCGCCATTCCGGCCATTCGGTCTTCGCCCCCACCTCGACCACTCCGGTCCAGCCAAATCCGTCGCGTCCGACGCTGATCTGATAGCGAAGCGCCTGGCCTTGTCGGGTCACCAGGTAAAGCGCTTTCTCGTCCTTGCGGATAACGATTGTTCCGGGCTGTTCTGTCGTCTCGAAGGCAACTGTCTTGCGCAGGCTGGGGCCCATTGCCGGCAGCGGCGGCCGATCCGAAAGTGCCGATCGTGCGCTGGCGAAATCCACCAGCATCATCAGCGCAATGCCCATGACGCAGGCCAATCCCGGGCCAATTCGATACCTACTTGGCCGCCCCCTATTTGGCAGCGTCATCGAGCCGCTCTTTGAACATCCGCTTGAGGTCCTTGTTGAAGCGCGCACGCCCATCCACCTCGGCAGGCAGGATAGCACGGTTCAACGCATCGGCCAGAAGCGCATTGTCCAGCGCGACCGACTTGATGTGCGGCGCCTTGAAGATCTTTTCGAGTTCGCTGCGCGAAAAGTGGTTGCCGAACCATTTGCGCTTGTGCTTGTTGGCGACCAGCGTGATGCTGACAGCATTGCCACGCAACTCGCGGATCTTCTTGTAGAGCCGCTTGCCTTGTCGCAGCGAGGCGACGTTCAGTTCGAAGACGATGAAGATCTCGTCGCTCGTCGACAGCACCGAATTGTGCCAAGGCGTCTCGATGTTCGGCAGATCGATGACGATGTCGTCGAACCGGTAGGCGACTAGGTCCAGCAGCCGGAAGACAAAGTCACTGCCCTGCGGTTCGAAAGGCAATCGTGGCCTCTCGAAGGAATAGAGCGTCAGCCCGGACGGGCGCGAGAGCTTGATGACGTCCATCAGTTCGACATCGAGCCTCTCCGGCTGGCCGATAATGCCGCCAAGGTCGAACTGGTTGAACTGGTTGAGATAGGCGCCGCAATTGGCGCTCTGGAAATCGAGGTCGACCAGGCAGGTGGAAGCCCCGCGTTCCTTCGATTTCGACGCCAGGAATTCGGCCGCCGACAAAGCGAGCGTGGTCGCGCCGGCGCCGCCGCTAGCGCTGATGAAGGTGATGATCCGGCTTTTCGTTCCCTGGTTGCCGGTGTCGTGGAAAGTCACCGCGTTGAGCAGTTCCTTGCCGTCGAGCGGCTTGTGCAGCCAGTCCGAAGCGTTCATGCGCACCAGCACGCGCGTCTGCTCCGACGATAGCTCGTCGGATACCGCGATCAGCGGCACGGTCGCCCAAAGGGCGCGCGCCTCGACGATGCCCGGCTTGCCGAGCAACTCGCCATTGCCGAGGTCGAGGATGACGATGCCGGGGCGCGTGTCGGCGGGCGGCCCCTTGAGGAAGTCGCCGGTCTCGGAAACCCTGACGTCGTAGATCGCCAGCGCATCGAGGCGCGTCGCCACATCGCGCTTGAAATTCGCATCCGACGAGAACAGCGCCACCTGCTTTCGCTTGGTCGGTGTAACCTTGGTGTTGATGGCGTTCATGGTGTCCACGTGCTCTTCATGTCTTCGCCCGTAACCGTGCTCAGCATGGACGGCATGGTGATGTTTCCGAATCCGAGCAGCCCGGCCAGGAAGAAAAACTGAAAGGGATGATTGGTGATGCTGACCGTGATGGTCGGGACCGGGCCACTGGGGCGCGTCCAGTAGCCGAGGCCGGAGGCGGCGTATTCGATCCGCACCTGCGATTTCTCAAGCATCGGCAGGTAGTCTTCCATTCCGGCACGGTTGGCCGTGCCGTCATAAATCGCGTCGAACGAGGCCTGGCTCGCATTCGCGGGTAGGCACAAGCCTCCTCCGATACTGCAGCAGGCGACACCTGCCGTGCTTGCAGTGCAGACATAATCGTATGTGCCGGCCGGCACTGCGGTGCCGACTTTGGTCACATCGGCCTGCGTTATCGTTTCAGATGGAAGGCCGAGTGCTACAGGACCAGAAATTTGCGCCAGTCTTGCGCCAGCTTGCACAGCTTTGTTTCCCGCGTTCCATTGGTAAAAGGCGTAGCCGAAATCGACGAAGCCGAGCAGAAGCGTCAATAGCAATGGCAGAGCGATGGCCATTTCGACCATCGCGGTGCCCGACTGCTCCGCGCAAAACCTTTGGTTTCCCATCACCATCCGATGACTCGTTCTTGATGGGAGACACTGAGGGTAAGGGCACCAAAGCCAAGATACGACAAGAATCCAACGTCCGGGTAAGCATAGGATGTACTGACGTTTACGACGACGACCATGCTCGTGTTGCTGAGATAAAGCTGGGCGCCTGTGGATACATCGGTCGCAGGCGTAGACGTAGGGGTAATGTTAACTGTCGCAGGAAGCCATCCAGACACTCTGTCACTGCCGCCAACGACTGCCCCTTTGGCAGCAAGGTTTTGCGCCCACCCCTTGCAAGTGTCCCAGTCGCTACTGCATCGCGCCATGTAGCGAGCTGCATCCTCGACGCCTGCTGCAAGGAGCAGGCGCGTGTTCAGAATATTGGAGAATTCAAACACACCGGCCGATAGCAGTAATACGAACGGGACGGTGATCGCGACTTCCACCAAGGCGGCGCCCCTTTCGTCGCCCTGGAACCGCCTGATGATGTGGCCAAGCTTGGTCATGTCGGCGCTACCGGTACAGCTGGGCTTCGTTGCGGAATGCTTTGTCGACCAGAGTGTTGTTGGCAAAGCCGCCATCGACGTCGACGATCTCAAGGCTGATAGGCTTCTCACCGGCTGAGGGGTCCTCGGGGTCCTTGGTGTTGTCCTGCTTTTGTACCGGCGCGTTGACGAACACACTGGCATAGCCATCAGGCTTGAGCTGGATATGACCATTGATCTTGGCTTTGTTGGCGATGCAGTTGACGATCGCCATGTTGAGCAGCCGCCGATCGGGATCCGCAGTCGGGGTCGTGCCTTTGAAACAGGCTGGGACGCCGGTCTCCTTTGTCGGCGCCTTGGACTTGTCCCCTACGAGCCCGTGCGAAATCTCATAATTGTAGACGTCGTATCGGGAAGCCGGCGCGGTTTTGCTACCGGTCGGGTTGGTAGCACTGGGGACGCTGGGATATGTCCCGCCGTGATTGACGGTCCAGTATGTGGACCAAAAGGTTGAATTGGCGATCTTGTCGGACATTCCCTTCGTGTCGACGTAGTTGTTGCCGGGAGGGAGCGGCAGCGCCGTTCCATCGGTGACCGGGTCATATTTGCTGCAACCTGTCTTCTGGCCCTTGCGAACATTGCTGGCGGGCCGGTAGTTCCAATCCTTGTTGTTCTTGTTCAGTGAGCCGCTATAGAGATCGAATCTGGTGTTCAACCCCGTGTTGACCTGACCCAAGGTGACGCCGGTTTTTGTGGTCAGCGCGTTGCGATTGTAGCAGGTGCCGGAGGTACCCATGGCAATGGCATCGCGCAATGAGCTCAGGCTGTTGTCAATCAGCCCGAAGTTTCCGGGACCGGGGTTGCTGTCGACCTTGAGGATGCGGAACTCTCGGCTGTAGGTGTCGCCAGAGGCAAACGCCTGTTGGATTGTCTTGCTGGTCGAGGAGTCGGTCGTCTCGAACGGGTTGCACATGAAAACCGGTACGGTTTCGCAGATCGACTGAACGAACCCGGCCACGGCCTGCGGCCGGATGTCCATAGTATCGTTGCTGCCGATAAAGCTTGCAGGAAAGATCGTTGCAAAGGCACCCGCACCATCAGTCAGGCCGGAAGCATTCACCGTCACCAGCGAGAATGACACCACTTTAGGATCGGTGCTTGCCCAGTTGACGCCGTTCGAGTCGACGCCGGCAGCGCTCAACCTCGTGTCGTCGCTGGCGGGAATGCCGGTCAAGTAGGTTACCGTTACATCAGACAGGGCGAGCGTATGATCGCCTGCGGTCGAAAACTTAGTCTTCTGCTCGGTCAGAAGGGTCGTCTTCGCTAGGTTGGCTCGGGTGATCGAATCCGATCTGCCATCCAGTTCCGCGGCTGTCGCAAGCGCAAGCGCATCGACACCCTTCTGAAGATCATTGTGCAGTCCGTAGGCCCGACTCATGTCGATGGCCAACAATGCGAAGCCAACCAGCACAGGCAGCATGATTGCGACGAGGATCATCGCTATGCCGCGTTGATCATTCCAGAACGCCCTAATGGTCCCCAACATGACCTTACTCTCTGCTTCCTTGCACCAGGGCCCTCGCTCACCCAGCGCAACGCAACCGCATCCTTCTGTTCAATTCGCTCCGTTGGTCACACCCGACCCGCCGACATTGACCGTCATCGCCGGCGGTGGCGGCGGTGGCGGTGGAAATTTGTAGCTCTGGGCAACAAGCGCAGCCCGCGTGCCGTCGCCTTCGATATGTGTGTTCTTCGAGTTCGGATTGAACGGATCGACCGTCTGCAGCAGCGAATTGAATTTCTGCGTGTCGCCGGCGGCGAGCGTCACCGTGTCGTAGTGGTTCAGATAGTCGGCGGCGCAGCCCGATAGTGCACCGGCGCACAGAATGAGGATCGAGGCGCTATTTCTTGACATAGAGCATCTTGTCCTTCGATTTGAAGTCCAGCATGTGGCCATAGGGCCCAGTCACACCGTCTCCCGTTTCATATTTTCGGATCATGTCCTTGTTCACCTCGAGCTGACCGAGCACGAAGAATTCCGGATCGTTGGCCGGCCGTGTCTTATCGAAGGGCGTCGCCAGCTGTTCGCCGGGCTTCACCGGCCGCACGACGTGCGGCGTGACGATGACGACCAGTTCGGTCTCTTCCTTCTGGCTGCTCGAATTTCGAAACAGCGTCCCGATAATCGGAACCTGGCCGAGCCATGGCACCTGATTCTGGAGCTTGGTGGTCTTGCTCGACAACAAGCCCCCGACCGCGAAACTCTGGCCGTCGCGCAGTTCAACCACGGTCTGCAGTTTGCGGTTGGTGAAGATCGGGTCGCCGGCGGTGGTGAAGCTGGTGAGGTCACTCACTTCCGGCGCCAGTTTCATATGGATCTTGCCGTCGTCCAGCACGACAGGCGTGAACAGCAGATTGACGCCGAATTGCTTGAATTCGATCACGACCTGGCCGTTGGAGTCTATGCTGCGGATGGGGATTTCGCCGCCGGCGTTGAAGCTGGCGGTTTCACCAGAAAGCGTGGTCAGGTTGGGTTCGGCGAGCGTGCGCACCACACCCTTGGCCTCAAGCGCCTCGATAATGAGGTCGACTTTGATGTTGCTGTCGATAACGCGGGTGATCAGTGCCGCGAAGGGATTTGATCTCGACAGCAGCCCACTGACCAGGTCGCCTGCCCCCAACACTGTTCCATCCGCGTCGACAGTGGCGTCGCCGGTTCCAACTTTGGTAGTGCCGCTGCCGTTGGTGCTCTTGATGGACACGCCAAGATCCCGGCCCACATTGCGCTTCGCCTCCAATATGCGCACAGCCAAATTGACCTGCTGGCTGTCATCGACGATCACGGAGTTGATGATTGCGTCGGGGCCATATTGTTGCGCCACCTCGAGGATCGATGCCAGCGTCGCGCCATCCTTGACGTGGCCGCCGAGCCTGACCTTGCCATTGATGGAACCGATCTCGATGCGCGCCCTGGGTGCCACCTGGCGGATCGCCTGCGCCATATCGCTGACGTCGACGCCGACTTCGATCTGGATGACGCCGAGCGAGCGCTTTTCCGGGGAGAACAGATTGACCGTGGTGGTGCCGGCGCTCTTGCCGATGACATAAAGCGTTCGGTCGGTCATCGGCTGGGCATCGGCGATCTTCTCGTCGCCGACAACGATATCGCCGAGATTGGCGCTCACCTGTAGCGTCACCGACTGTGACATGGGCAGAAAGATGCGATGGACGCTCGGGTTCGATACGTCGATGAAACGGTCGGCTGCCTCCGTCCCAAGGCTAGACGTCAGCAGCGCAGCCAAACAGGACAGTGCGGCCGCCGCTACCCTCATCCAAAACCCCTGCATCCCCATCTCCCAAACTGCTGCCGCCGGCAGCCCCGCTTCGCCGCATCCCTTTATGGTTGTCGCGGCACGTCATAGGATTCAAGCTTCACGCCGCGAAAGACGCCCACTGTAACATTCTTCGGCGGTTCCGGCTCCAAATACTTGATAACTTCCTTGACGACTTCTTTTGATGCGGGTGCCGTCACCACGGGCGGCACCGGCTTGACCTTGCTTAACTCGTCGAGCTGGCTTCCCACCCTGTCCACGGCCTTTTCCAATCCGGCGATCTTGTCAGCTGCGCGCTGGCGTTCGGCTGCGGCTGCGGCGTCGGCTGCGGCCTGCTTGTCCAGTTCGGCCTGCCTCTTTGCGACATCGTCCGGCGTCTCGCCATTCAGGTCGGAAAGCGTGACTCGTTCGGTTGTCTCGCCCTTGTTGGCGGCAGCCTGGCGCAGTGCAAGAGACAATTGCCCCGCACCGGCGGCCAGCGTCAGTTTCTGCGCGTCCTTTGTGGTGGCTTCAAGCGTCACCGACTTAACCACCGTCGGGTTGTCCTTGCTCACGTCAGCGACCTGGTCGACGGCGAGCACTTTCATGCTCTGCAGCAGAACGTCGACAAAACTTTTGTCCGCACCGTCATCGCCGCGCACCGAGCGCGTCAGCAGCACATCAACCCGGTCGCCCGGGAAGACGAAGCCGGCGACGCCAAGCACGTCGTTGACGCGGATGGAGACGGCCTTCATGCCTTCACCCAGCACCGCCGAAAGCGTGGCGCGCTGGCCTGGACCGGTAATCTTGCTGCCGAGGATCGGCTCATTGGTGCTGATCGCTTGCAGCGCCTGCCTTGCGCCACTGCCGGCCAAGGCTTCCTTGGTGGTCTTGAACGCTCCAGCCGGGACTGCGCCCGCGGGCCAAGCGATCTCATGCAACTTGTCGGCGCTCAATGTGTCGCCGAACTTCAGCGGCAGTGCCGCGACAACGATCGTATTGCCTTTGCCGTTTGATTGAGCCAAAGCACTACGCTGGCCAGCGAGCCAGATGTTGATCAGCACGACCGCCAACACCCCGAAGACGCCGGCGAGGACTATCATAATAAGTGTGTTGGCGCGCATAACCCCAAGCCCCCAGCCAATAGAGCGGGAATTCGCCCGCCACGACTGAATTCAGGCCCGGGTTTGGACAACCCGGGCCTGATGCCGATCAAACGATCAAGAACCGGCACCGCTGGCGCAAGATCCGATACCGGAGGCGTCCATGGCGTTGCAAAGGCCGGTGAAGCGGCCCGTAACCCACCCGCCGATGCCGATGATGAAGCCGATAGAGGCGACCGCAATAATGCCAATCAGAATAGAATATTCGACCATAGCAGCGCCGTTTTCGTCGTCGCGGAACTGCCGGGTCATCGTCATGAGCTTTTTCATGTCAATTTCTCCCTCTGGAGGTTTCAACCCGACGAGACAGAGCCAAGGATGAACTCCATACCCAAGCATCCCCCGTCACCTCAATCCTAGGTCCCGAGAAATTGGAGAGTCAAACGGGATTAACGGTCCTTTAACCTTCTAATACATGAATTTGCGAGTTCGGCGTGACCTCAATTTTTAGCAAGAGCTTGATTCGTCAAATTTTTCAAGCGTTCTTAACCATTCGTTCACAATTGCCCCTCTGAGCTAATCAAGGCATACGTACTTTAGCCAGATCGCATATTCCTTTATATCTAAGGCGTTGTAGCATTTGTGAAGAGGATGCCCCGTGTCAGGTCACCCAAGGGGCGCTGGTAACGTGAAAGCTTAGTGCGTCACTCGTGTTTGGCAGCGCGAGTGCCGGAAATAAATCGATATTTTTCTGCCGCACTCCTTAACTATGTTGAAAGTATTGGCCTCACGTGAGGTGCCCTGGCGCTTGTGCGCCGCTTGGTTAACGTTTAGTTTCGGCCCATATGGGCTCTAGGGGTATAAGGCATTATGCTGGGGCGGTTTATCAAGGGACCGAGTGAGCCGCAGGCGCTGCAGCAGCTAGCGCCGGTGCCAGCAAGCGTGTCGGCACCAGCCTCGTCGGCTGAAGTCGAACCGCATGGCGACGATTTTCTGACGCTCAAGGTCGAGCTGCATCGACATCTGATTGACAGGTTCAATCTTTCCGCTCTTGAAACAGCCTCCAAGGACCAGATCCTCAACGAGATTCGCCCGATCGTTCGCGAGTTCGTTCGCACTCGTGCCGTGCCGCTAAACGCCCGCGAGCTCGACCAGCTAACCAGCGACACGGCCGACGAGATGCTCGGTCTCGGACCGATCGAACCACTGCTCAAGGACGATTCCGTCAGCGATATCCTTATCAACACGCACGACCGTGTGTTCATCGAGCGGCGCGGCGTGATCGAAGAGACGGCAATCCGTTTCCGCGACGAGGCGCATCTGTTGCGTGTGATCAACAAGATCGTCTCGGCTATAGGCCGGCGCGTCGACGAATCGGCGCCGATGGTCGACGCTCGCCTGGCAGACGGCTCGCGCGTCAACATCGCGGTGCGACCGATTTCTGTAGATGGTCCGCTGGTGTCGATCCGAAAATTCTCCAAGAATCCCTATTCGCTTGAGCGCCTGATGGCGTTCAATTCGATACGCCCGCCAATGATCGAGCTGCTGCGGATCGCCGTCCAGGCCCGCAAGTCAATCCTGGTCTCGGGCGGCACCGGCAGCGGCAAGACGACCTTGCTCAACGCGCTCTCGAGCTACATCCCGGCCAGAGAGCGCCTGATCACCATCGAGGACGCGGCGGAACTGCAACTGCAGCAGCCGCATGTCGGCCGTCTGGAGACGCGGCCACCGAATGTCGAGGGCAGAGGCGAGGTTCGTCAGCGCGAATTGCTGAAGAACGCGCTTCGCATGCGGCCGGACCGCATCATCGTCGGCGAGGTTCGCGGCGAGGAGGCCTTTGACATGCTGCAGGCGATGAACACCGGCCATGAGGGGTCGATGACCACTATCCATGCCAACACGCCTCGCGACGCTATTTCTCGTCTGGAGCAGATGGTCGGCATGGCCGGCATGCCGATGACGCACGAATCCATCCGGGCACAGATCGCTTCGGCCATCGACATCATCGTGCAGACGCAGCGGCTCGCCGATGGCGGCAGGCGCGTAACGTCGATTTCCGAGATTACCGGCATGGAAGGCAATGTCGTCCAACTGCAGGAAATTTATAACTTCGTGAGGCGCGATGTAGCTGCGGATGGAATGATCATCGGGGATTTTCGCGCCACCGGTGTCCGCCCGCGCTTCGCGCCAGAGGCTGCAACGCTGGGGCTCCATTTCGGCAAGGATGCCTTCAACCCGCAGGTCGCCCTCTGATGCTTAGTGGACAGGCGCTGCTTTATTTTATCTACATGCTTGCGGCAGCCTCGGTGATCCTTGCCGGCGAAGCCCTTTACCTTTCTCTGGCCGGTCGCCGCTCCCGACTCGTGGCGGTGAACCACCGGCTCCGTCGTCTCGCTGATGAAGCGCCCGCGGAAAAAACCTTGCAAGGGTTGCTGCGAGAACGCGGCCTGACTGATTCAGGAGATTTCATCTTCGGCTTTGTCTCGCTGAACAGGCTTTATACCCAGTCCGGCATCACCGGAAACCCGATGACCTTCGCAGCCTCGTTTTTTCTGGCCGGCCTGGGGTCGGCATTGCTGCTCTGGCTTTTCCTTCACGTATCGGCGCCGGCAGCCTTCATCATCTTTCTCGTGGCGGGCTTTGCCTTCCCTGTTCTTGTTTTGCGCCGGGCACGTAACAGACGGATCAAGAAGTTCGCCAAGCAATTGCCCGATGCACTGGACATGATCGTTCGTTCATTGCGCGCAGGCCATCCGGCCTCAGTTGCGATAGGCCTCGTCGCCCGCGAGATACCTGACCCGCTTGGCACGGAATTCGGCATCGTCGCCGACGAGATTACTTTTGGACTCAGCATGGAGCAGGCCGTGCGGAAATTAACGGAGCGGGTCGGCTTCGAGGGACTCAATTTGCTATCGGTGTCCCTTTCTATCCAGGCGAGGACCGGCGGGAATCTTACCGAAATCCTGGCAAATCTCTCGACCGTGCTGCGGGAACGCCAGAAACTGCGGTTGAAGATCAGGGCCTTGTCAGCCGAAGGCCGGGCCTCGGCCTGGATCATTTCCTTGTTTCCGCTCGTCATGTTTGGGGCGCTCTGGCTGATCGCGCCCGGCTACTACGGCAAAGTCTGGAGCAGTCCTCTCATTACGCCTGCATTCGTCATCTGTGGAAGCTGGGCCCTGTTGGGAGACTTTATCATGTATCGAATGGTCAATTTCGATTTCTGACAGGAGCGAGTCATAAATCTGTTTTCGAACACCGACGACCTGACTTTTTTTGTATCCATCGCAGTCTTCGCGTCCGCGGTGGCGCTGTTCCTGTTTGCGGCGCTGGTCTTCCTGCCGGCACTGCAAACGCGGAAGCTAGTCGCGGACAGCCTTTTGGGCGAAGGCTCGGTCGATCCGCGATCGATCCTGGGGCGGGACCGCCTCGCCAAGATCGCGGCGCAGAAGCCGGTCGACGCTTACTTCAGGTCGATCGAGAAAGAACGCACTGAACCCAATGCTCTGGAGGCGAAACTCTTCCGCGCTGGATTTTATCGAGCGGGTGCGCCTCTCGTCTATACGGTTTGTCGCCTCGGCGCAGTTTGTATAGGCTTTCTGGCCTTGTATGCCCTGCTGTCGTGGGTGCTGCCTCCACGACTGCCAGGATTCCTAACTTTCGGTGGCTCGGCCTTGTTTGGGTTAGGCTGCATCGTCATTCCCAGTATCATGCTGGATCGGTTCGAGAATTCACAGAAACAGATATATCGTCGCGCCTTCCCTGATTTCATGGATATGATGATTACTTGCGCCGACGCCGGTATGAGCCTCGAGGCCGCGGTCGAACGCGTAAGCCAGGAACTTGCGGCCACGCACAAATGGCTGGGAATTCAGCTAACGATCATGAATCTGCAACTGCGCGCCGGCAAGCCACTTCGGGAAGGGCTTCGCGAACTGGCTGACCGCATTGGCCTTGACGAGGCGCGGGCGCTGGCCGTGCTGTTCCGGCAGTCCGAAGAACTGGGCACCAGCCTGACTGACGCCCTGCGTGTCTACAGCGCGGAGATGCGCAGCCAGAGGATTCTGCAGGCGGAAGAGCGCGCCAACGCCTTGCCTGTCAAAATGATGATCCCACTCGGCCTGTGCATCTTTCCGGTGGTAATGATGGTAATCATGCTGCCGGTGATCATTCGCATGAAGGGCATTTTCTTCTAGGTGCGTATATGCTCTGTTCCTAATATCGGTCGGGGGACTCGGGGAGATTGTATGAATAGGCCAATTGCAGTCGTGGCCTGCCTGTTCATGGCGGCACTCGCCGGCTGCCAGACGAACGGAGCGGACGGCGTCCTTCGAACCAACGAGCCGTCGAAAGGCGACGTAACGTCCTTTGGCGATGCGTTCGACGGGTTGAAGACGGTCGGCGATGTTGAATACTACGCCTCGGACCAAGCCGTCGCGGAGGCCAAGAACCAGTTTCGTGCAGAAAATTACGGCAATGCCGGCGCACTGTTCTTCAAGGCGACGCAGCTTGCCCCCAATGATGGCGGCGCCTGGATGGGACTGGCCGCCTCCTGCGACCGGATCCATCGCTTCGACCTTGCCGATCGGGCCTATGGCCGGGCCTTCAAGCTGTTGGGTGCGACGCCCGAATATTACAACAATGTCGGCTATTCCAATCTGTTGCGCGGCAAGCTGCAGGAGGCGCGCAGCAATTTCCTCAAGGCCTATGAATTGGCGCCCAATGATCCGACCGTGGTCAACAATCTGAAGCTGCTATCGTCCAGCGTGCAGAACATCGAGCGGTAGGATGTTGTTTGGCGCGTCGCTGTCGATAAAGGCGCTTGTGATCCCTCTGCTGGCATGGGTCGCCTGGATAGACTTCTCGGCCCAGAAGATATCCAACCGTGATGTGCTGCTGCTCTTGTGTCTCGGGCTGGGATCGCTTCAGCTTGTTTCCATAGCTAGCGGATCGTGGTGGGATATGGGATTGAGCGCGGTCGCCGGATTTGTGCTGTTCGTCGCGCTCTTTCCGTTCTGGATTTTGCGCAAGGTCGGAGCCGGCGACGTCAAGCTGATGGCGGTCGTTCCGTTTCTGACCGGTGGAAACGGTCTCGCCCTGTTCTCGGTGCTGCTATTGGTTTTCGCCGTCGCCACCGTGGCCATCATGAAAAACCCTTTCATGCTGCCGGCAGGCGCGTTTCGGGTCTATATACAGCACTTGGACCGCAAGGGCGTCGTGCCTTTTGGCGTGCCGATTTCAGCTGCTGCGATCTGCACGATAGCGTTCCAAATCTATGCCACTCTGGCGCTGGTGGGCAGTTCTGGGATACTGCGGCAGCTTAACTAGCGCTTGGTTCCGGAGATCTTCTTCCATGTCGATAGCGCGGCTGGCGATCCGTACCACTTCGGAGGCGTGGCGCGCTAATCAGCCATTTTTCGTGACGGTATTCGCCTATATTCTACTGGCGCTTATTGCTGCGGCGCATTGGAACATCGTCATAAACTTGAAAATATATAATAAGAATTTCTTATTTTTTGGGGCAGCCGTAACCCTGATCCTTCTCGCTGTAGTCCTGGTTCGGTTGACTATTCAACGGCCGGAGCAACCGTTACGTGCCATGAAGGATCTCATGCTGGCCAACAACCTGCCGGATCGAATTGCATTGGGACTGCCCGTTGCGCTCGTCATCCCGCTCTTTTTCTCGATGTTCACCAGCATCAAGGGGGGACTCAGCAGGATCCAACCATTCTACGCCGACACGTCCCTGGTGGCGATCGACAGGGCAATTCATGGCGGGGTCGATGCATGGAGGCTTTTTCATCCTATGCTTGGCTTTGGCCCTGTCACCTTTTCGCTGAACGTTCTTTACAATCTCTGGTTTGCCGAGGTTTTCATCGTTTTGTTTTGCGTCGCTTTTTCAGCGAGGAATGGACGGCTGCGTTCTCAGTTTCTGGTCGCGTTTGTCCTTACCTGGGTGTTGATAGGTAACGTTTTGGCGGCAGCCTTCGCTTCAGTTGGGCCGGCATTCTTTATGCCCTTTTACGGCGATGGTACGTTTTCTCCCCTGATGGACTACCTTCAGTCGACCAATTTGACCTATCCCGTTTCGGCGCTGACTACGCAAAATTATCTGCTGGTCGATGCCGGGTTTGATGGTCCACGCTTGGGCAGCGGCATTTCAGCCTTTCCGTCCTTGCACGTGGCTGTCGCGACCCTGAACGCGATTTATCTCTGGCGTTTCGGGCGTTTGCTCCGCTGGGCCAGCATTGCGTTTCTGGCCGGAATCCAGCTGGGCTCGGTGCACTTGGCCTGGCACTATGCGGTCGATGGATACGCTTCCATGCTGATGACGCCAATCATCTGGGCAATTTCAAGACGACTGTCGAACGCCCAGCCTGGCCTTCAAATCGGTATGAAAGATCGTCGGGTCGAAATAAACTGAGCTTGCTTGTACCGCGATTGTACACGGCTAGCTCCTATTCCAATGAGATCACCTTCTCACCTACAAATCGCCCAACAATAGCGTGTTGAGGGGCGCCATGGCTACATTGAGACTTGGTATTGCGTGAAACAGCGCCTGTCGCTCGAACGGTGGCTCCGTCGAAATGTAATCTGTTATTGCTTTGCGCCTGTAAGCTTTCCTGTGGCACGCCAGATCAGCCACACCAGGATGATCGAGACATAGCCGTCAATGGCATAGTGCCAACCGAAATAGACCGAGCCGAACATGATCGCTGCGACGTAAAGCCAGGCGAAGATGCCGGCCGTCCGGTTGATGCTGCTAAGCAGCAGCGCGTTAAGCGTAACCACGGCGACATGGAAGCTTGGCATGGCGGATATACCGGTCCCGATCGAGGCCTGGCGGCTGGTGTAGGACGAATAGAGATAGTCGCTTATGCGCAGGATGGCCGGGCCTGCATTGCTGCTTCGAAGCGAGGCGGTGAGATCGTCAAACAGGTCCGGGTCAAACAGCCGGTCGTAGAAAATTGGCCCTGCGGATGATCCTATTATCCGCACAAAGATGCCGAGGATGACCGCAGTCGCAGAGAGCGACAAGAAGTATCGCTGGCGCTTGGCGGCGTCGTCCATCCATGCGGCTGAGACGACCACGAAGGCGACGGCCACGAACCACAATTGGGCATAGAGGACATAGAGGATTTGATCGACAACACCTGGCAAGGGAACCGAGCGCGCCCAATTCCAGACATGCCCGAAATGCAAGGCCGCATCGATTTCGGCAAGCTGCCGATCGGCGAAGAACGGCACCATCTGCGCAAGTTCATACTTGTAGGTGGTGAAGGCGGCCAGGCAGAGAATGAAGATACCAAGGGTGAGGGTCGCGCCGCGCCACCGGGAGCTGATCTTTGCGAGGAACCAAGTCGCCGGGGCTCGTCGGTCTCTGAATGGTGCCGCGATGCCGATCCCAAGCAGAATGATGAAGGGCAGCAGGAAATAGAGGATCAGCAGCCGCCGCGTTCCCAGTGCCGCGAGGTAGGTTTCAGGGAAAAGGCCAGCCGCGACGCCGGCGTAGCAAAGGCCGAAGATCGCCAGTTTTGCCGATAGCCCTATCGTCGGTGCGGAAGTTAGGTCAGCGCTCGCCGCCATATTCGCTTCTTTGGCGGGTCTTTCTTCAGAAGGACCGGAGCGTCGGCCGCGACCGGAGCCGGTGGGGTAAACATCAAGTATTGGACAACGGTGACGAACCCACCGGCACCGGCGCTCGCAATCGCGCAAATCAGAAGCATTCTCAAAAAGCCCACGCGGAAATCGCTCCTCAAGCCGGGAGAGAGGATGCGCTCGACTTGGTTAAGAAGCAACTACTACGATGGCCAGAAAGGAGAGACCGATGGCCGTCTAGAGCAGCGAGGGCTAGAGGTCTTTGCAAATACCATCCTCAGCTTGCTGCACCTCGCTCGGGTTCGCAGTCTCGGCGAATGCTGCAAAGGCGCGTAGATCGGCAACGACGGTCCCCCCCCGCGACGGTGACTTTAGAAGCGTGGTCGCATCCCGTTAAGGACTGCGTTTGAGAGTTCGCTAACTCAGCCGGAAGGGCACCTTCGAAGCCACGAAGCGGGTACCGTCTCCATCTATTGCAGCAACGCGATTGCTGCGTCTCCGAGACCCTTTGGTGGGGTGCCGCTGTAGCCATCGAGGTTGACGCTCGAATCTCCATTGTAAGAGAATTGCCAAGCAACAATCCATCCCAGGCCGGTAGCCAACTTCTTGTCATTGGTCCCTTTCATTTTAAGGTGGTGCATTGGAGAGTATATTGTACCATTTACCGAGTAATTCTTATTTATTGCAAGCGATATAGTCGGCAATAATGGCAAGGCGGTACGCGATCCGAAGATGGCAATGCCGGTATAAACGCCGCTTGTAGGAGCGGAAAGTTCCATGGCGCCGTTCCCGCCTGCCTGTATGATGCTGGACTTGGAATCGACGAATATGGTGACTTCCTTGCCTGTGATTTTCGCATTGTTGCTGATGCCGACTATCGCATTGTGAAAGTAGTGAACGCCTGGGGAAAGCACAATTTTTCCACCGAAGTCGATGCTTCCGCAGAACACCCGCCCGGCCGGAATGGTGACATCCGAGAGCGCCTGGTTGCTGTAGTCGCAACCGGTCGGGGGAACCGGTTCTGGTGTGCTGACAAGTGGGTCGGCGAGGAAGGGCTGGTTCGTCTTCGGGGAAACGCTGTATCCGCCGCCTTGGTAATTGCCGACTACCGAGACTTTTGTCGCGGCGATTTTGCCGGCCCCAACGTGTCTCAGTGCTTCGGGGCTGGAAGAATTTACCTGAATGCCACAATTTGGCACCGACACCTTTCCTAAACCGGTCACACTCAGCGCTCCGGTTGAATCTGGATCGAGAGCATAGATGCAATACTCCGGGGGGGCCTTTCGTGCCTTTGCCGTGACGTGAAGGCTGATAGCCTGAATGCCGGCAAGATTCATAAAGTCCGTCGGCATTGTTGCGGCGATTTCAACTGCTGCCTCCCGCGAGACGGGAGTCGGCGTCGTGATGTCGACTTCAACCACCGCTCCCACCGCAAAAGAGCCATTACCAAGCGCAATGTTCTTGGCGGCCGCGACGGCTTCCTCGTCTCCACCGTCGCTCTCTATAGCTGCCAGAGCCGCCGAATCGGCCAATTCTTGCAGCCTGGATTTCCAGGTGACCGCACTGGTAAGGTCAATGGCCACGCCCAAGACCAAGCATAGCGGTAGCGCCACCAACGCCGCTGCCACGGCAAAGTTTCCGCTCCTATCGAGCAGCAGGTCCTTCAGCTTTCGCATTGAGATGCCCTCGCAGAGAAGCAGGCTAGCTCGAATCGCGTTTAAACTTTGCTAAATTAGAATATCCTAATTAATTTGCGTGCCGCCGCAGGCTGCGCAAACTTTGACCAAGCGACTCGCGCTAGGCTATCTCGCTCATCGAGGTATCTACATCTTGCCGAGCTACAGGACCGCAGATCCCGCTATTTGAGTCCGAATGCACTCGCTGCCTGGTCGGACCGCAGCATGTCACTTGCCGAATGCCCGACTCCCGGCAAGATCACAATACGCCAGTTAAACGGCCACCCGTTTGCGGTCGCGACAGCTTGCGCCAACTCGTATGTGTACTGCCCCCGCTCCAGGCGGGTCGCTCCCTGCCGCATGGCAGCGGCGCTTTCATTTAGGTCGACATCGCCGGTATCGTCCTCTCCGAGATAGATCGTCAGCGGCAAAGCCAGATACGCTTTCATCTCCTGGGTTGCTTCATCCGGCGTATAGACGCATCCCGAGGACACGCAGCCGAGCCCATAGGCCACGGCTTCCGCCAGCGAGGGCAAAACATATGAGGATGGGTTGGCAATCACCAACCTTTTCGCGTCGGCCAGGGAGAAGGCCGCAACACGAGACGTGAATTGGCCGCCGGCGGAATGCCCGAAAAGGTAATACTGCGCGTTCGGCAACCCCTCTCGTGACCTCGCCCAGTTCACCAGGCCCTTCACATACCAGACGGTCCATCGATCCCGCGGCTGAATAGCGCCGCTGTTGACGATCCCCCCACGTTGATAGCTCCAGCTTGGGAACCTTTCCAAGTCAAAGAGCGGCGCCATTATGATCAGGCAGTTTCGATCAGCGAGAGACTGTGCATAGTCCCTGTAGGAAGACGCCGTTCGGTTCAACCCATGGAAGACGAACAGGATCGCGGGATTGCTGCAGCTCTTGGGGTGATAGGTATAGACGGTCAGCTTCGTCCCGTTGATGGTTGCCGTGGTCGTACCCTTGCCCACCTTCCAGGCAAGCACCGGGCCTGAGTAAATCAGGCTGCAGGCCATCACCGCCGCAGCCGACAGACGGATCAGAAATCGCACCTGCCCCTCCTTATGACGATTAGCATGATGCCATATTTCATTAGAGACTTCTAAACAAATTAAAATCGCCCGGCCGGTAAAGACTTCGTTTCAGTCATAGGGACTTGGTGCTTATCGAAGGACGGCTTTCCCGACTCGCTATGCCTGGTTGGAGAGAGACGACTCAGCTCCAACGAGGGCGGTCCGATCATCTCAGCGCGACGGGATAGACAATTTGAGGCATCTGTCCTGGACATCAGCTACTGCACCGCCCAGTCCAGGCGACAAATCGAGTAGCCGATCAATCATCGCCCGGCCGGCCGTCCCTCCCATTACTTTTGGCTGGTAGTCGAGGCGCGGATCTCTATTCCGAGTGTAGACGGGATATATGTCCAGATCTATCTGCCTCGCACCAAAGCGGAAGCACGGCAAGATAGACTCAGCCCGGCTGCTTCCAGATCCAAAGGCGAAATTGCCGACACTGTATAGTATCGGCCGATCTTTATAAATCTCGATAGCCTGGAGGATATGTGGATGGTGGCCGATGACCGCGTCCGCGCCGAAGTCGATAAACTGCCGTGCTTTCAGGCGGTTTTGCTCGGTAGGTTGGCGTCGGTATGTAGCAGTAAACCAATGCACCATCACCGCGATCCGATCGACCAGCGGCCGCAGTTGTTCGAGGTCACGCTCGACCAATTCGGGCAGATGCTGGGCGGAGCCTGGAAGTTCGCCACGAGCCGCCGTTCGGTCGTTCCAGTAATATCCGAGCAGTCCGATTCGGATATCCACGCCGTCAAAAATCGCCGGATCGTGGGCCGAGTTCTGGTCCCTGCCGCCACCGTACGGTTTGATAGAATGTCGCTCCAGCGTCTCCAGCGTCTCAACTACGCCACCCGGACCGCAGTCCTGAATGTGGTTGTTCGCAATGGTCATGGCAGCAAAACCGGCGCGGCGTAAGACAGCGGCTGACTTGGGATCGACCTTGTATGAGTATTTCTTACCGGGATCTGCTTCCTCGGATGCGGAGGCGAACGGCCCTTCAAGGTTTCCCGTTATCAAAGCGCTGCGCCTGAAGATCGGCTTGACCCACCCGAGGGGATAGTCCGGGCCGAACCTGCGGATACGATGGCGCATCCGCATCCCCGTCATGACGTCTCCGACCGCGGCAAGATGGTATGGGGCGGTGGCGGACGATGAAAGGGACAGCTCAAGTTGATCCGGATCGACGAGATCGCCATCATCCGGAATTATGACTTCCGGAAACTTTTCGCGAATTTTGGCAACATGGCGCTGCACGTCTAGAGAGCCGCTGAGGCGGTGAGGGAGGGGCGGAACTGACGGCGCGAGCAGCATGTCGGTCACAAGCGAACTAAAACCGATCCCGCGCTTCTCGAAGATCTCCCGGATCGGCGTTTTGTAAAGCCCGCCGGACGCCACGCTGTCCGTATGAAGAAGGCACGAGACAAAGCTGCGTGGAGATGATCTGATCGACCTGGTTTTGACCCGGGAGGGAGCGTAGGGGCTGTCGGAAAGTCGCCCAAGCTGCAAAAGGGCACCAGCAACCAACTCCATGCAGGCAAATTCGTGCCCGAGAAATACTTTGTGCAGATCCCAGATCGCCCCCGCGACGGCTTGTGCGACCAACGCCTCCTGCGGCTGCATTTCGTCATCGTCAATGCGGGTCTCATTGGCAAGGCTGCCCGCAGGCACAAACTCAGCATCGTGACGAGCGTGCCAGCACCCGACGTGGGGGCTCGATAGCATCCAGGCCGCCAGGTAAGTGCTCACGGCATATTCAAGGGCGCCCGGTCTGCTGAACGCGGCACGCGGTGCACGCAGCCTGTCGGCCTGCACGTCAGCGGTATGACGCACGACGTGAAGCCCGAACGCCTGGTATATTTTGCCGGCGTCGTGGGATGGGTCGCAGAGATAGGCGCCGCCTGAAATTAGCGGCAGCCACCCGTCCGCGATGACCCCATGCCCCGGTCCAAAAAGTAACTCTCCGCAGAGGGGAATTGAAAAATCATCGAGATTTTCCATTCTTGCCGGGTAACGATATCTGGCCCCTTTGACCGGCACCCACCTGCTGGTGTCTTCAGAACTGCCCGGCCTTTGCTTCGGCCGACGTGCATTGACGATCGCCCTGACTTTCGGCAGGGGGCCTACTCCAAGTGAGCGAAGCACATCGTTGATGCGCTGGCTCATCAAGGAGACGTGGTAGTATACATTGACTTGGCCAAAGCCCGCGGCGGCCTCGCGGCTCTCCAGCACACCGCAAACGCCACCGCCAGACGGCTGGAAAGAAAAATTGCCATACTCGTCGGGCGACACTTCGCCCATCTGGCCTGTCGGCCAATCCTCTTCCATGCTTGGATGGCTGATGACGTCCACGTACCGCCCCCGCAGGCCGCGCCTTCCGGCGCGCTGCGAGAGATATGGCAGTTCGACCTCGGCCAGATGAACGCGGCCGCCGGTAAAGTCCGACTCACATGGCTCCCAGACGTAAACAGAGCCAGTCGCCATATTTACTCCATTGTCGAGCTTACTGCTTTCGCCGTCATGCCGTGCGCAAAGCAGTAACTGCTGCCCCGACGTGCCTTCACCCTCGTTTTCCCGTCAATGCGTGTCTATTGGACTACTGTCTTTTTTCTTGTTCCCGGTCGACCCATTGCGGGCACCTGATGCGTCAGTCGCCTTGCCAAGCTCCCGCCGTGCATTGTCCAGCACTTCCGTGATCGATCCCTCACCGATCAGCTTGAGCTCCTGCGCGAGCACATCCGATTTTGTGAGCGGCCATTTGTCTAGGGACGCTGCGCGCACGAAGCCATACGCCGACGGCATGCGGACCATCAGCCAGCCCAGGTTCACCATCTCCGCAGTGAACTCCCGCACAAATTTCGCCCCCCCTATACGACGCCCGGTCAAGCGCCTGAATGTCTTGTAAGACATCCTTGCACGGGTTCTAGGCTCCCCCGCCTTGTTCTTGGTGCGTTGCAGGGCCAAGGCGACGAGTGCTGCCGCGTCGCCTTGCGAAACATTTGGTGTCGCAGTTGCTGAAACAGTATCCATGAACGCTACTCCCTTTTTACCTCAGCAGAGAAACTCCTGCCTGCTGCTGAACTCCATTTGCGTAAGGTCGATTCGAAGGTGGCGACGCCACCTCATCGAACCATGCATCCCGTTTTGCCAGATACGAAATTGCCATTGCATGCATGGCAGCCTTGAGCTGCGGCGGTCGCGACGCAAACGTGGCAGGTTCCGCAACCAGCTCGCCAGATCCCGATGCAAGCGTCATCTTGGCTCCGGACCCATCGGTGCTCCACCGCATCGATAGAGCCAATCCACCGCGTTGTAGATGTCGCCGCAAATCATGGCCAAGCTCAGTCTCGGCACTTGTCAGAATCAATCTTTCAACAGGCAGCGCCGACAACGCCTGGCGGGATACTAAATCCTCATTGTGGACTATAAAACAGCCCCGGTTACCGGCGTTCAAAACTGCTTTGGCCAGGTTTTTGAGAAGCTCGCAATTCTCGACGTCCGTCGCCGTCACCGACACGGCGTGGCAAGCGCCCAGACCAAGACCGTTCTCCGAGATTCTTGCTGGAGAAGCGGCATAAACCAGCGCTTCCAATAAAGGATCCCTGGCCAGCATTTGCGGTGTTGCTCGCTGGCTGAATTCTTGTGGTGCGGTGTTGATGTAGGCGCCTTTCTTCGACAAGAGGCCGATGCTCCGCCCCTCTGCCATGAACCGGTGCTCGATCGCTTTTGCCACCATGCTGGTATGCCGGTCGCCAAGGACGAGCACCGTGGCAACTTCCGATGAAGCCGGATCGTCGTACATATTGGCCAGGATTATCTCGCTCACATCCCTTGCCGTGCCGGCCCGCGGCCAAAGATGAAACTCGATCCCTGGTCTAGCGTTCACCTCGATGACAGTGCACCCGACATCTTTGTGAGATTGCGCAATGTCGGGCATGATCAGATCCAACCCGGCAATACTGAGCCCAATGACCCTGGCGATGCGTTCACATAACTTATGATTGTCCGGATGGACGGAGTTTGTAACGTCGACCGGTACGCCTCCGCGTGCGAGGTGACCGTTTGGTCGCAGAACCACCTGCTGCCCGGCAATCGGGATAGTCTCCATCGTAAAATGGTGCAAGGACAGGTGTCTAAGCAGGTCGTCGTCGATTTCCAGACGCGACAGACGCCTGCCGTCCCTGTCAGGTTCCCGATTCAAATCATCGATCAAGTGGCGCAGCGTTTTTTCGCCGTCGCCAGTAACCTGCGGCGGGCAACATAGGACTGCCGCCACGACACGAAAATCAACAATCGTCGCTCGATACTCCGGGCCGGCGATGAACTCTTCTACCAGCACGCCATACCGGTCAGACTGAGCCACCTGGTACGCTATGTCGAACGCGGCTTCAACAGCGCGGCGTCCCCGCAGCTTGACTGAAACTCCGCGCCCCTGATTGCCTTGGGCGGGTTTCACCACCACAGATTTGCCCAGCTGCTTGGCGGCAGCGACCGCCTCGGATTTGCTGCGAACCGTTAGCTGGCGCGGTACGGGCAAGCCGGCCTGCGCCAAAAGCCTGTTGCCCAGCCTCTTGTCGAGGGCCACTTTCGCGGACGCAAACGATGTCGAACCGGATATCGTTGAGAAGAGCTGCTTTTGGTTTTTGCCTTGGCCGAGACGAAGGTGGTTGCGCGCGACAAACTCGAACGGGATGCGGTTCCTCTTGGCGGCCGCAACCAGCACTGCGGTCGAATTTGAAAGTCGCCGTTTCTTTGCTCTTTCCAGGTTCAATTCCCGTGCGAGGGAATACTTCGATGTGGCATCCCCATCTCGCGTTGCCTCGCTGACCGCATGAACGACAGCCGCCGCGGCCGCGCGCGACATTTGCGGGTCGTCCGACTCCCAGACGATCACTGAATTGCTCTCGGACGGATCGCTCACCAACGTGGCCACAGTTGGAAACGAATAAAAATTCATCGCGCGGCGAAGCTCGAGGTCCGCGGCCAGGATCGCATCAGCAAGATACGAAGCTACCGATGCATCCTGCTCGCACTCCGGAAAGAGATCGGAAAGCACCAATCGGACCTCATGAGTAAAACCGGAGACGCGGGCAGTAGCCAGTTGCCCTAAATTAAGCGTCAATTTAACGACTGTATTCGCGTTATACACATTGAGGCCGGATAGCGTCTTGAACCCGGTGATCTCAAACGGCTCTAATTCCCCAACTGGGCATACTATAGCCATACATTTTGCCCCCCAATTAACCTTCCGACTGCTCTACGAAAGGTTCCTGCCTCCATCGCTTGCGCGCAACCCTCAGTTATATTATGGTTAGCTAATGGTTAAGGCAACAAAAAAATAAAGGGAGGTTGGAGCCAGAGGAAAACAAATCTTAAATTAAGTTTTAAATAAAAAGACTCGAACTGCGTAATTGAAGTAGTGTTGGGGTGGGTATCATGTCTGTTTGTAGAATTCAGCGCGGGCGCATGAAGAAAGCCAAGCGTTCGTTCGCGACTCGCCGGGTCGCGGCCTCGCACATGCGCACGTTGATCACAGGTTCCTTGCAGCCGATCGCAGGCGATCTTGTCCTGGCTCGTGTGGACAAACTCGGCAATCACAGCAGATTGGAGCTGATCAACGGGAGAAAGGCGATCATGTTTCCCGGCGATGAGATAATCATTTGTTATGGAAACAGATACGCACCGGACCAGTTCGAAGCTGTTATTGGCCCTGATCTCGGACCATGTGACCTAGTGGCGGGGGGGGGCATCGCAGCGTGTGAGCTTTCCAGACATGATCGCATGATTGCGCCAACAAAGATCACCCCTCTCGGACTGATCGGGGACAAGTTCGGTCGCCGATTGAATGTTTGGGATTACAAGGTCAGCTCCGACGACCTTCGGCCCTCTCTGCCGATTGTCCTGTCGCTGGGAACATCCATGAACGCGGGAAAGACATTGACGGCGACGTCGTTGGTAAGAGGTTTCAAAAGAGCAGGGCTTAAGGTTGCCGCGCTGAAGATTACCGGAACCGGGTCCGGTGGCGATACCTGGATTGTGCGCGATGCGGGCGCTGACATCGTTCTTGATTTCACCGACGCCGGGTTTGCAACCACCTATCTTGCCTCGGTGGAAATGATCGAAAAGGGCGCTTTCCGCCTGCTGAACCATGCTGCCGAAAATGGATGCGACGTTGCTGTCATCGAGATTGCCGACGGGCTGCAGCAGAAGGAAACGTCCGAGTTAATTCTGGCGGAATCATTTCGCAGCATGGCTCTTGGCACGATATTCGCGTCCTACGACGCGATGGGTGCAAAGTATGGAGTGGATACGTTGCGCGCTGCCGGCCACAAGGTGCTGGCCATCAGCGGCAGACTTGGCCGATCCCCGCTTGGCGTGAGAGAGGCTGAGGAAGCTACCGGGCTGCATTGCTATTCCCCGTGGGATCTCCAGGATGGCGCGCTCGGTCCTGTGTTTAGGGCCCGCGCTGCGGAAAAACTGTCCAATGGGCAGAGCAACAACCCGTACCTGCGGCGCATTGCGGCATCGTCGGAGGCAGCCATGCCGGTCGGCGTGGATCGAGCCCATTCTCACCAACTCCGGATTGATTTCTTGGCAAAGGTCGCGCGCGAGTTGATTGTAGCCGAACTTGGAGAAGTAAATGCCAATGGCAGCCTGGCGACGTGGCCCAGTCCATTCGGAAGCATCTTGGTCACTCTGCCTGAGCGGCCTTCCCAGGGTTCTATCCCCACATTCATGTCGGTGCAGGCGCCCACGGAACTAGTAGAGGCAGCAGTGCTGGCAAAAAGCCGCGGTGCCCTCAAGTCGTCGCTCTGCGGCATCTTGCAGGCCCTCGGCTGCGCTCCGCTCCCGGCTGCCAGGATGTCCTACCTGCTGAATGAAACCTGGTCAATGTTTGAGGCGGCCGATCATCACGACAGACCTCTGCAAAACGCACTTGAGGCGCCGCCGTTGGATGCTCATGATGACATTGATGCGGTGATCATGAATTTCTCTGGCCTCTTCAATGAGCATTCTGATCAGCACGCTCCCCTTGGACGCGCGTGAAAGACGGTGTCCCGATGAACACACGAGGCAGGCGTCGGTATAGCGGCCCCCTCAGCGAAATGTGGAGAAAGTCGATACCCGGCCTTGCGGCTCTGGTGGTATTCAGCGTGTTTATCAATGTTTTGCGCTTTGCCGGCCCGCTCTATCTCATACAGATATTCGACCGGGTCATCTCGAGCCGCAGCGTTGAAACCCTTGTCATCCTGACCCTGGCTGCCTTGCTCGCCCTGGTAGCCGGCGTCGCACTGGAAACCATTCGCCGTCGCATGCTTTCGCGTTGGAGCGTATGGATCGAGCACCAGTTGACCAGCCAGTCCGTGAAAGCCGGATTGACGTCAGGTGTCGCCAATCCGCCGCTGCTGGCCAGCATCGAGAAAGTCGCGGGCTTTATTGAGCGCGGGCTATCTCCCTGGTTGGACGTGGTTTGGGCGCCGATTTTCCTGTTGTGTGTGTACTTCATCCATCCCGTTCTCTTCCTGATCGCAATAGCAGCCACACTTTTGCTGATTGGCTTGGGCCTGTTGAAAGAAAATTTCACGCGAGAGCCCCGCCAGGCGGAACGTGATGCCGTCAAGCAGGCAAAAGAGGTGTTGGTCTCGGCGGATAGGCATAGAGACGTTGTCAGCGCGTTCGCAATGGCGGATGCGATCGCTGGTCGCTGGGGCAGGAACCGAGTGGACGGCTTCTTGCAACGAGACCGGCTCAACGCCCGCGGATCGAGCCTCGATGCTGCGATCCGGGTGCTGAACCGTAGCCTTTACATTATTCTGCTGGCCTCCGGTATATGGCTGTTCCTGAACGATCAAGCGTCGCTCGGCGGCCTGTTTGCAGCCCGACTCATTGCCAATTTTGCCTACAGGATGGTGGGCAAGGCGGTTGGAGAGTTCAGAGGCTTCAGGGAAGCGCGGGAAGGATATGCAAAGATCAAGGCGGACCTTGCCAAGCCGTCGGACGGAGGCCCGTCGTTGCTGCCTGGAACTCCGCGCGGCACATTAATTCTTGATGAAGTGGCGTTCAGGCACGCGGGATCGCGAGAAGACGTATTCAGGAAACTGTCGCTGTCGCTGGCGCCAGGCGAGTTGCTATTGGTCATCGGGCGCGCAGCTACCGGCAAGACAACGCTTTCCCGTCTCCTGATAGGTTTGCTCAAGCCACGGACCGGACAGGTCCGCCTGGGAGACATGAACGTCACCCGGCTTCCGGATTATATTAGAGCCGAGGCTATTGGCTATTTGCCACAGCAGGTCGAACTGTTCGAGGGAACCGTCGCCCAGAATATTGCCCGGTTTCAACAAAGCTCTATAGACGATGTGGTTTCTGCGGCAAAAATAGCGGGAATCCACCAGGTTATTATTCGCCTAGGCCAGGGCTATGACACCGTGCTTGACGACACGGTCGGACTGTCCGGCAGCGAACGGAAACGAATTGCACTTGCAAGGGCGCTGTTTCGCGCACCGAGACTTATCGTTCTGGACGAGCCCTTCGCCAATTTTGACAGCTCATCGAGAAGGGCGCTTGAAGCGGCGGTGAAAGTCATGAAGGAGTCTGGATGCTCGGTAATCATTACAATGTCGGGACAAACCAACCGTCTTGCCGGATTAATCGACCGGACGCTGATCCTGGGCGGCCGAACGCCTGAGCTCTCCGATCCCACGGAGCGCCCGGTTCGTCCTCAGAAAACTGAGTTGCGGAGCGTCAAGTGACAGTCCCGCTCGCCGTTGACGCCAAACAAGCTGGAGACGATCCTGCGCCCTTTGGTAACAACTTCATTGTTCTCGGTTTCGCGATAATCGCAATTTTTTCGACCCTGACCGGCATGTGGCTTGTTGCGGCTCCAATCCAGGGCGCCATTGTGGCCAATGGGTTGGTGGAGGTAGCCTCAAACGTAAAGACAGTGCAACATCTCGAAGGTGGGATTGTATCCGAGATATTGGTTCAGGAGGGCGATCGCGTATCGCCAAGTCAGGTCCTGGTACGACTGCAGAGCACTGCTTCTACGGCCGCTGCGAACGAGATCAAGGCGCAATGGTACGAGGCGAAAGCTACCGAGGCACGGTTGATCGCCGAGAGAGACGGCAAGGACTCAATCGAGATTCCGCCAGAGTTAAAGGAGCCCGGTAAAATGGCGGCCGAGGCTGTTTCCGGCCAGGAGAGTATCTTTCGAACACGTCAGACCCTGCTTCGTGAGAGACTTTCCTTGCTGCAGCAAACGACCGGAAGCCTGCATAAGGAGATAGAGGGCTATGAAGGGCAGGTGGTGGCGGCCACACGGAAACTGGAGTTGATCGAGGAGCAGCTGGGCGATGTTCGTGCCCTGTATCAAAAAAAACTGGTGGTAAGGACGCGCCTGACAGATTTGGAGACTGAAAAGGCGGATGTGGGAGGCGACCTGAGCGGCTATATCGCGTCGATTGGCGTTGCCAGGCAAAAAATGGAGGAGACGAAGTTCAAGGTTGCTGAACTTAATGCATCCACGGCGGCCGACATTGTCGCTGAGCTTGGGGTGGTGCGTGCCAAGATATATGAATCCGCTCAACGAATAGCCGCCGCCGATGACGTGATGACAAGAACCGAGATCCGCGCTCCCATCGGAGGCACCATAGTGGGGCTCAAGATTCACACCATTGGCGGGGTAATAGCAGCAGGCGATCCTCTGATGGATATCGTGCCCATCGACGACAACTTCGTCGTGATTGCCAACGTGGACCCGCTTGACGTCGACCAGGTGAAAGTGGGGCTGCACGCGACCATCTGGCTCAGCGCGGTGGGCAGGCGGTATCAGCAGCCCATGAACGGTGATGTCCGCACCCTTTCAGCAGACCGGCTGGTCGATCCGCGCACTGGCAAGGCATTTTATGCAGCTCGCATCGCTCTGACACCTCAGTCCCTGAAGGCGACGCCCGTGGCATTGCAAGCCGGAATGAACACACAAGTGATGATCGAGACTGGAGCGAGGTCAGCATGGGAATATCTTAGCGCTCCGGTCTACGCTGCCATGGGTCGGGCTCTGCGCGAACAATAGGATTGGCTATCGGGGCAGCCGTCTTTGGGGTGGATTGTGAGCGGTGCGCAAGCTCAGCGCCTCCACATCTCAAAAGATAGCGTGCACCTGCTGGGGTGAGAGAAGAGCCCATAAGCGCTAACTTTGCACCAAGACGGCGCTTCTTGCAGCGGCGGATTGGCTTTTTGCGCCGTCTTGGTGGGTCGCAGACGTGACGAATGATTTCAGTGACGCGGGTGAGGATTTTTCCCGGCCGCATCACCATCAGTATGGCGTTGAGGATTTCAGAACGCAGGAGACTATGCAGCCTCCAAAGGGACAGCGATTGCGCCGTGCGTGGTTTGGTCCTCACAGGGGGGAGAGTCGAGAACGTCGGTGATGGCCTCGTCGATCATCAGCGCCAGGATCAGGTGGGCCGTCTCACTGGCCTGCGGCGTGGGGCAGGGGCGCCATGGCGGTTCGTGCTGGAACGCGCACGAAGATTGCGAGAGATATTGCTGTGTCGGCAACCGACAGCATTCGCTTGGATAGTTACTATCACTGACAAGAGGCCAGCGGCTAGCATGCACCGCGGGCAAAGATCTTTCAGTTCCTCAATGCACGGAGATGCCGTCGGATGGAATGGCCTATCGGGAAGAGAACTCGGCGACGACAAAATGAGGAACACAGTGGTGGTTGAGTCTTTATCAGGAAGGTGCCCTTTAGCCCCCGACGACGATATGTATCGTCTGCCGGTAATAGAGGCTTGGCCTCAGTCATCGGTTGGCATGGTCTGAGACACTGTGCAAAGTAGTCCTCCTGATCCTTAGAAGTGGTCGGTAGCGCCACTACTTTGCGGGACGACATACGAGAGTTGCAGGCCGAGCGGTCAAACATCGAGGGCCGCCGGCTCGTTAGATGCCACTACTCGTTCCTCGGCGCCATTCCAACAGGCTGAACTTCGAGGCAAGTGAGCCCATCCTGGTCCGGCGCCTCGACTCGTAAATCCATTCCACCGATTACAACTGCCTGCAAGCTGCCGCTTGTTTGTTATGACGAGCAGTTTCGGCCGATCGACATGCAGGCTCTGCTGGACGCGCCCCGCTCCATTCACAAACCGCGCGTGCTGATGCTCTACGGATCTTTGCGCGAACGGTCCTATTCCCGGCTCGCTACGGAGGAGGCTGCCCGTATCCTGCGCCGTTTGGGTGCCGAGGTGCGTATCTTCAATCCCTCGGGCCTGCCACTCCCCGATTCGGCGTCTGCCGATCATCCGAAGTCCAGGAACTGCGGGATCTGTCGATTTTGTCGGAGGCCCAGGTCTGGTGCTCTCCGGAACGGCACGGGTCTATGACAGGAGTAATGAAGGCGCAGATCGACTGGCTGCCGCTCTCGATGGGTGGATACGCCCGACGCAAGGCAGGACGCTCGCTGTGATGCAGATGCGGGTGGCTCGCAGAGCTTCAACGCCGTCAACCAGCTGCGCATTCTCGGGCGATGGATGGGGATGGTCACCATCCCCAATCAGTCGTCAAGTGGCGAAGGCCTTCGGCAAGTTCGACGAGGCCGACCGCATGAAGCCCTCGTCGTACTACAACCGGATTGTCGACGTGATGGAGGAACTGGTGAAGAAGTTTGTTGCAACGCCGGAATTGTCCACCACAGCCGCACCAGTGGTGGAGCGATTCCCCTGAACGTGGTTGTTGGCGGCGGCGCTGTTGATCGTGATCGTGCCGGACAGGATATTGCCCGAGAAGTCGATTTCGGTTGCCGTCCCGCCAAGCGTCACGGCGCCGCCGAAAGAGTTGTGCGTGATGTGATGCTGCGCACCGATGACGCAACCATCGGCGTTCTGTTGTGCGATGCTTGTTCAGTGCCACAAAATGTCATGACAACCGTCACACTGCCGCCAGGTGCTTGTCATGTGGTCGAGTGTTGACCCGTCAGGCGCTGCGGAAAGTCTCCATGTCAATAACCCCTGTTCCCGGATAGCAACGATACTGTTATTGTAACCGTGCCGGAACAGAGCAGAACTCGGATCTGGGCGGCGCCGGCCGGGATCATCAGCCTGCTGGGACTTGCCGCCTTCATTCCGTTCCTACGCTCGCTTCCACTGCGGCTCACGGTCCTTATGCTGCTCTCCGCCGCGCTCTTTCTCGGTGGTGCGGTGGGGTTGCAAATGGTCGGCGGCAAGATCGCGGAAGCCGAAAGCACAGAGGTGTTTTGGTATCGCGTGGAGACGAACCTCGAGGAGGCTCTCGAACTGGCCGTAGTGCTGATCTTCATCTACGGCTTGCTCTGGTATTTGGACCGGCGGGCGGAAACGACGGCTCCAGACCGGTGATTACGCTGGCACTCCGGGATGACAGCATCTGCCGCAATTCGTCAGCACGACCGGATCAGTTCCTCCTTGGTTAGGCAGGGCCGTTGATAGCAAACTCCGGGAGTGATTTCACCGCTGACCAGCAGGGTCGAACAATGTCCCACCGGTTTCGGCGCCGGTGCGGTTCAAAGCATCATTAAGGCCGCTCCTGAAGCCGCGGCCGTTCGCAACTCGAATGAGTTCGACCGATTGCGGGTCGACGAACATATCCGCCAGGGTCTTGAGATTCATGCGTAACGCAGCGCGCTTTGCGACCTCGCCCGCAAGGTCCGCTTTCATCGACCGGTTGAATTCTGTGGCACCGCAAGGCAGTCGGCAATCCAGCGCGCGTTGTTCAGGCGGTTTACCGACGGCCGTCAGAGGCTTTTATCCGCCCAACATGTATCTCAAACGACTGGAGTTGCGGATCATCCGACGAATGGATGGGGCTAGCTTCCTTTGGCTCGGCAGTAATGCCAGACTGGATGGAGGGAGCACGACATGAGGCAGACGCGTAAAATAGCAGCGATTCTGGTCTCGGATGTGGTCGGCTACAGCCGGCTAGCCGGCGCAGATGAAGATCGCATCTTGGCACGGCTGCGGGCGTTG
>NZ_JAMYPU010000046.1:0-33338 GCF_040320535.1 Mesorhizobium sp. M0676 | reverse complement strand
GGGCGGCCCAACGGGGGGGCGCGGCCGTGATGCTCGCGTTTTGGTGGGGCCCCCGCCCCCCCCCCCGGCGGGCGCGCGCCCCCCCCCACCTCTCCCCCGATCGACGGGGTAGAGGAAGGCGCGAACTTATGCAGACCGGCGCCTTTCCTCTCCCTCCGGAGGGGGGAGAGGTGGCGCCGCGAAGCGGCGACGGAGTGGGGGAAGCCCTCCGCGAAACGCGAAGCCGCCGAAAAACGGCGGCAACTCGGCCAGCGCAAAAACTCAAACAAGAAATAACGTCATGACCAAGAAGCCGGAAAAGCCGGGCTCCGCCAGCATTCGTGTCCTCAAGACGCGGATCAAGAAGAAGAGCGGCCTGAAGGAATCGTCGCGCCGCTGGCTGCAGCGCCACATCAATGATCCCTATGTCCAGCGCTCCAAGGCCGACGGCTATCGCTCGCGCGCGGCCTACAAGCTGATCGAGATCGATGACAAGCATCATCTGCTGAAACCCGGCATGAAGGTCATCGATCTCGGTGCGGCCCCCGGCGGCTGGTGCCAGGTGGCGGCCGCGAGGACGAAATCGACGGCTGATAATCCACATGTCATCGGCATCGACTATCTCGAAATGGATGCGGTGCCGGGTGCGCCGGTGCTGCTGATGGATTTCCTCGACCCGGAAGCGCCGCAAAAGCTCGCCGAGGCGTTGGGCGGCGACCCCGATGTCGTGTTGTCGGACATGGCCGCGCCGACGACGGGTCATAAGCGAACCGACCACATCCGCACCATGCATTTGTGCGAGGTGGCCGCCGATTTCGCGCTGTCGGTGCTGAAGCCGGGCGGGCATTTCCTCGCCAAGACCTTCCAGGGTGGCGCCGAAAACGAGCTGCTGTCGATGCTCAAGAAGAACTTCCGCTCGGTGCACCACGTCAAGCCGCCGGCGTCGCGCGATGAGTCGGTGGAACTGTATTTGCTGGCGAAGGATTTTAAGGGCAGATAGCCACCAGTGGCATCGTCATCCTAGGGCGAAGCAAGGAGCGAAGCGACGCAGCGCAGACCCTAGGATCCATGGCGTGACGTTAACGCGTTGAAAACGCCGCAGAATTCTGTGCCGCTGCATCCTTCGATCAAGATCACGGCATGGATCCCAGGGTCTGCGCGACGCTTTGAGTCGCTTCGCCCTAGGATGAACGAAGCGATGAGGGGCGCTCGCCCCTTACTTCCCAGCCGTGCTCACCGGCTCCAGTGTCTTCGGCATCGTCATCCGGCCATGACCCGACACGGCGTTGCCGGCATCCGGTGCCAGCCGCATGAACGATACCGACGCCGCTGCTGACACTGCCGCCACGATGAAGAAGGCGATGTGGAAATCGCCGAGCGCCAGCGGTCCGCCATGGATCGAGGTCGAGACTTCCAGGATGCCGCCGGCCAGCGCCACGCCGAGTGCGATCGACAGCTGCTGGAACACCGCCGTGATCGGCGTTGCCTTGCTGGTGTCCTCGGCCGACACCTCAGCATAGGAGAGCGCATTGACGCCGGTGAAGAACATCGAGCGGATAAACCCGCCGACCAGCAATATGGCCAGCATCAGCGCGTAAGGCGTCTCCGGCGTGAACAGGCCGTAGATGGCGATCGATGCGGCGGCGATCAGCGAGCCCCAGATCAGCACCCGGCGGAAGCCGGCGAGCCGGAAGATCAGCGCGGTGACGAACTTCATGCCAATGGCGCCGATGGCCGAGACGAAGGTGATCATGCCCGACTGGAACGGCGTCAGCCCGAAGCCGATCTGGAACATCAGGGGCAACAGGAACGGCACCGCGCCGATGCCGATGCGAAACAGCGAGCCGCCGAGCACCGAGGAGCGGAACACCTGGTTGCGGAACAGTTCCAGCGCCAGCAGGGGATTCTTGGCGCGCCGCGCATGCAGCAGATAGAGCACGCCGGAAATCAGCCCGACCGCCACGGTGATGAGGCCGGTCGCCGGCGGCAGATAGGGCAGGCTGACCACCGACAGGCCGAAGACGACGCCGGAGGCCGCCAGCCCGCTCAGCACGAAACCGACGAAATCGAGCGGCGGCGTCTCCATCGAGTCGGTTTGCGGCAGGAAGCGTGTCGCGAGCCAGATGCCGATCAGGCCGATCGGCACGTTGATCAGAAAAATCCAGTGCCAGGTGAAATAGGTGGTGATGAAACCGCCTATCGGTGGTCCCACCAGAGGCCCGGCCAGCGCCGGCACCGTCAGCCACGACATGGCGGCAACCAGCTCGCTCTTCGGCGTCGCGCGCACAAGCACCAGGCGGCCGACCGGCGTCATCATGGCGCCGCCTATGCCTTGCAGGAAGCGCGACACGACGAAGGCCGGCAGTGAATTGGAGATGGCGCAGCAGACCGAGCCGACGATGAACACGCCGATCGCGGCGCGAAAAATGGTCTTGGCGCCAAACCGGTCGGCCATCCAGCCGCTGATCGGAATGAAGATCGCCAGCGACACCAGATAGGCGGTCAACGCCAGCTTGAGCGCGATCGGGCTGGTGTGGATGTCGACGGCGATCGCGGGCAGCGATGTCGCGATGACGGTCGAATCCATGTTTTCCATGAACAAGGCGACCGCCAGAATGAGCGGAATGATGCGGTTCAACGAACGCGTCCGTACTGGTCTAAATGTGCTTGCCGGCCAATCCAAACAATGAAAAGGCGGGCAAGCCGATACAAACGGGCGGTTATCACGCCTCAGGCGCGATGTCGCATTAATTTGCTGTCACTTTTGTGCGACCCCGCGCGGACAAGAGGCGTCGCTGCGTTTCGCCACATTTTCGCAAGCTCATTCAATTGACCGGGTTCACTATGCTGTAGTGAATATAACTACTATATGGACAATGCCATGGAAGAAGCCGTTTCCGCAGCCGACGCCAACCGCAAATTCTCGCTCCTCCTGCGCGGTGTCCGCGAAGGACAGAGCTATGTCGTGACCAGCCATGGGCGCCCCGTGGCGCGGATCGTGCCTGCAGGGCAGCCCGACCCTGCGGCGTCTCGTTCGCGCACAGCGCTGCTGTCGCGCCTCGAACGCCAGCCTGTTGTAGAAGCCGGGCGCTGGAGCCGCGACGAGCTTTACGAGGACGAGCGGTGAAGGTCGCGCTCGTACCAACATCCTTGTTTATGCCGAGGGGATCAACGGAGCCGAGAAGCGCGACATCGTTTTCGGCCTGCTGCACGACATTGCGCAAGAGGCAGCCGTCATTCCAGTCCAGGTGCTCGACGAATTGTTCACCGTTCTCACACGCAAGGCCGGACGATCACGTGCACAAGCGCGCGACGCCCTGTTGAGCTGGCGCGACGCGTTTCCGGTTGTCGGCACGACGCCGGAGGTGATGACGGTCGCGGCTGATCTTGCGACCGATCACCATTTCGGCATCTGGGATGCGACCATCCTGTCTGTTGCCTCACAAACCGGTTGCCGGCTGCTGCTGTCGGAAGATCTGCAGGACGGCTTCACCTGGGGCGGCGTAACGGTCGTCAATCCTTTCGGGTCACCGCGCCATGTCTTGCTCGATGCCCTGTTGGGCAAGTCCGCCGAATAGGCCACGACCGGCTTTTCAACCACGCCGCGACGTGTTACCAGCCAGCGCCAATCCTGAAAGGGAAGAAACGAGTCGGCGCTGTCCATTTCGGTCCAGCGCTTTTTTGTATTCTCCCGGCGCTTTTCGTATCCGAGGACTGGCCATGGCAAAAATCATCGAAACGTCCACCGGCGCGCTGGCGCTGACCTTTGACGACGTGCTGTTGCAGCCCGGTCATTCCGAGGTCATGCCCGGTGAGACCGACATCCGCACCCGCATCGCCACCGACATCGACCTCAACGTGCCGATCCTGTCGGCCGCCATGGACACCGTCACCGAGGCGAGGCTTGCCATCGCCATGGCGCAGGCCGGCGGCATCGGCGTCATCCACCGCAATTTCTCGCCGGCCGAACAGGCCGAGCAGGTGCGTCAGGTCAAGAAGTTCGAATCGGGCATGGTCATCAATCCGGTCACCATCGGCCCCGACGCCACCCTGGCCGACGCGCTGGCGCTGATGCGCACCTATTCCATCTCGGGCATTCCGGTGGTCGAGAATGGCGGCACCGGCGGCCAGAAGATCGGCCGCCTCGTCGGCATCCTGACCAACCGCGACGTGCGCTTCGCCTCCGATCCGGGGCAGAAAGTCTACGAATTGATGACCCGTGAGAACCTGATCACGGTCAAGGAGAATGTCGACCAGGACGAGGCCAAGCGGCTGCTGCATCAGCACCGCATCGAAAAGCTCGTCGTCGTGGACAAGTCCGGCAATTGCGTCGGCCTGATCACCGTCAAGGACATCGAGAAGTCGCAGCTCAACCCGCACGCCACCAAGGATGCGCAGGGGCGCCTGCGGGCGGCGGCAGCCACCAGCGTCGGCGATGACGGCTTCGAGCGCGCCGAGCGGTTGATCGATGCCGGTGTCGACCTCCTGGTCATCGACACCGCGCATGGCCATTCGCAGCGCGTGCTCGATGCGGTGACGCGGGCCAAGAAGCTTTCCAATTCCGTCCGCATCCTGGCCGGCAACGTCGCCACCGCCGAAGGCACGCAGGCGCTGATCGACGCCGGCGCCGATGCCGTCAAGGTCGGCATCGGCCCGGGCTCGATCTGCACCACGCGCATCGTCGCCGGCGTCGGCGTGCCGCAGCTTTCGGCGATCATGTCGGCGGTCGAGACGGCGCATAGATCAGGCGTGTCGGTCGTCGCCGACGGCGGCATCAAATATTCGGGTGACCTGGCCAAGGCGCTTGCCGCCGGCGCCGGTGCGGCCATGATCGGTTCGCTGCTGGCCGGCACCGACGAAAGCCCGGGCGAGGTCTATCTGCATCAGGGCCGCTCCTTCAAGGCCTATCGCGGCATGGGCTCTGTCGGCGCCATGGCGCGCGGCTCGGCCGATCGCTACTTCCAGGCCGAGGTTCGCGACACGCTGAAACTGGTCCCGGAAGGCATTGAAGGGCAGGTGCCCTACAAGGGACCTGCGTCTGGCGTGCTGCACCAGCTTGCGGGCGGGCTAAAAGCCGCTATGGGTTATGTCGGTGGCCGCGACCTTGCCGATTTTCGCGAACGCGCCACCTTTGTGCGCATATCCAACGCCGGACTTCGTGAAAGCCACGCCCATGACGTCACGATTACCCGCGAAAGCCCGAACTATCCTGGCGGAGCCTGACCGGCAGCCAGAGCGGTACATGCTCTGGCGCCACCAGGCGACGATCGTGCTGCGGCTGGCGCGCCATGCCGGCGCGCTGTGCTTTGCCGCCGCGGCGGTTTTCATCATCATGACGCTGCTGGAATTCTTCTATTTCCGCCGGCTGAGCGGTGGCCTGCCGTCGCTCGACGTGCGCCTTGGCGGGTTCACGCCCGACGAGGGCATGGCCTGGCTGACGGCACTCGGCCGGCGCGGCAGCGAGATCATCCTGGTCTGGCACTATTTGACTTTCGACCTTCTCTTCCCGGCGCTGCTGTCGCTGACCATGGTCAGCTTGATCCTGGCAACCGGGCGGCGGCTGAAGAGTTTTCGTGCCATGCCGGTGCAGCTTCAGGCACTGTTCGCGCTGGTCATCGTGCTGCCCTACACGTGCGCCGACTACGCCCAGAACATTGCGGTGGCGCGGCTTCTGTCCGATGCGCTGTCGGCCAACCCGGATTCTCTGTCTTTCGCCTCGTCGCTGATCGTCACCAAATTCGCGCTGCTGGCGATCCCCGTCATCGTCATCGCGTTTTTGATCCTTGCCGCCCAGCGGCGTCCACAGGCATGAACGACAGAGCAGGGGCAACGCCATGAGCCAGACCGCGATTTTCTGGCCGATGCTGGCGCAGGTGTTCCTCGTCTATATCGTCTATGTCGTGATGGGCCGGCGCCGCTACGGCGCGGTCAAATCGGGCGAGGCCAAGGTCGGTCAATACAAGGTGCGCACGACCGAGCCCGGGTCGAGCGTCACGGTTGCCAACAATCTCATCAACCAGTTCGAACTGCCGGTGCTGTTCTATGTGCTGTGCCTGGCGCTGCACGCGACCAATGGCGTCAATTATCTGACCCTGGCCTTGATGTGGATTTTCGTGATTTCCCGCTATGGCCACGCCTGGGTCCACCTCACCAGCAACAATCTGCGGTTTCGCAGCCGCGCCTTCTACGTCGGCGCGATCATTCTCTTGCTGGCATGGATATGGTTCGCGCTGCACCTGCTCGGAGCGGTGTAGGGCAGTTGTTTACCCTCCCCCTTGTGGGGAGGGTCGCTCCGCGCAGCGGAGCGGGGTGGGGGTCTACAAATCGAACACCGCGATCTTGCGCTTGTCGAACTTGATGCCGATTTCGCCGCGCACCAGCTTCAGTGCGGCTTCGCCGAACACGGCGCGTCGCCAGCCCTGCAGGGCCGGCACGTCGGCATCCTCGCCCTCGGCGGCGATGCGGTCGATGTCATCGCTGGACGCAAGCACTTTCGAGGCGACGCCTTCCTTCTCGGCGACGATCCTCAACAGCACTTTCAACAGCTCGGAGGCGGCATTGGAGCCTTCGGGCGGCTGAAAGCTCTTGGGCAGCTTCGGCATCTCTTCGCGGGGCAAAGCGAGCGCCGTGTTGACCGCGCCGAGCAATGCGGTAGCCGTCGACGAACGCTCCCAGCCTTTCGGCGTCGTGCGCAGCTTGCCAAGGGCTGCCGCATCGCGCGGCGCCTGCTGGGCGACCTCGTATATGGCGTCATCCTTGAGCACCCGGCCGCGCGGCACGTCACGCTCGCGCGCCTCGCGTTCGCGCCATGCCGCCACCGTCTGCACGATCGCCAGCTCCTGCGGCTTGCGCAGCCGCATCTTCAGCCGCTTCCAGGCATCCTCGGGGTGCGGATCGTAGGTCTCGCGCGAAGTCAGCACCTCCATTTCCTCGTTCAGCCAATGGGCGCGGTTTTCCCGCTCCAGTTCGGCGCTGAGGTGCTTGTAGACGTCGATCAGATGGGTGACGTCGGCCAGCGCATAATCGAGCTGCTTGTCCGACAGCGGCCGGTGGCGCCAGTCGGTGAAACGCGAGGATTTGTCGAGCCGTGCGCCGGTGATGCGCTGCACCAGCTGATCGTAGGAGACGCTGTCGCCGAAGCCGCAGACCATGGCCGCGACCTGGGTGTCGAACACCGGATGCGGCACCAGATCGCCGAGATGGACGATGATTTCAATGTCCTGGCGCGCGGCATGGAAAACCTTGACCACCGCTTCATTGGCCATCAGCCGGAAGAATGGGGCGAGGTTGATGTCGGGCGCCAGCGGGTCGATCAGCGCGGTGACGCCTGGCGCCGCCATCTGGATCAGGCACAGAATCGGCCAGAATGTCGTTTCGCGGATGAATTCGGTGTCGACGGTGACGAAATCCGACTTTTCAAAAGCGGCGAGAACGGACTCGAGCTCATTTTGGGTGGTGATGACGTGCATCAAATCGCTTTTTAGTAACGGGTAAGGTTCTCTTTCAATTTCAGCCATGGGCGCTTTCGTCAAGCCGCCCTTCGGTCAAGTATCAGCCGATCCGTCGGAATCGCCATTTCTGCGCGCCAGCCGCGCGAAGACGGTTGATGTGCGCAGCAGCGCCGTGAAGCGGCTGCGCTTGCCCGCCGGCACGCTGCCGCGCACCTGCATGCGGTAGAGAATGACGGCGATGAGGGTGGCGTAGACGACTGCGCTGAAGACAAACAGGGCGCCCGGTCCGAAATGTTGCATCACTGCGGACGCCGCGAAGGGGCCACCAATGGCGCCGAAGGAATAGAACAGCATCAAGGCGGCGTTGATCAGCACGAACTCGCCCTTGTCGGCGCGGTCGTTGGAATGCGCCGCCGATAGCGAATAGAGCGGCATGGCGAAGCTGCCGAAGATGAAGACGATGATCAAATTGAGGGTCGGATCGGCGCCGGCGACGAAGACCAGCGCCAGCGCGGCGAACATGGCGCCGCATGTCGTGGCCAAAAGCACCGCGCGCCGATCCCAGCGGTCGGAGAGGTAGCCCAGCGGATACTGGATGAGGGCGCCGCCGAAGATGCCGACGCTGACGAAGGTGACGACATCGGCCACCGACATGCCGATCTGTTCGGCATAGACCGGCGACAGCGTGCGGAAGGCGCTGTTGGTGACGCCGACGCAGATGCAGCCGAAGCAGCCGAGCGGCGAAATCCGCCAGACGCGGGCGAGATCGAGCTTGACGTCTTCGGGCGGCGTCGGGTTGGAGCGGTCGCCGAGCGACACCGGAACCAGCGACAGCGTGATCATCATCGACATGATGGCGAAGATGGCAAAGCCGCCGGGGCCGAAGATCGGGATCAGGAACTGTGCGCCGGTCACCGAGCCGATATCGACCATGCGGTAGATGGCGAGCACCCGCGCACGATCCTTGTTTTCGACGCCGGAGTTCAGCCAGGCTTCCATGACGGTGAACAGACCGGCAAAGCAGAAACCGCCGGCAAAGCGCACCGCGCACCACATCACCGGATCGATGATCAGCACCAGGAGCAGCGTACTGGCCGCGGCGATGGCGGCGAGCGCTGAAAACGTCCGGACATGGCCGACTGCCTTGAGGATGCGGGTGACTGCGAGGCAACCAAGCAGGAAGCCGGCGAAATAGAACGTGCCCATCAGGCCGATGTCGGAGGCCGAAAACCCTTCCTGCGCGCCGCGCAACGCGATCAGCGTGCCCTGCAGCCCGTTGCCGCCAAGCAGGATGCCGGCGGCGATGAGGAGCGGGATCAGCGGGCGGATGGAGGACATACGGAACCGTTGCTTAGGTGGCTCCACAGTTCTGAACCATCGGTGTGGCCAATGCCAGTGGCTTGTCCCGCCGCCAACAGGTGTGTGGCTTCAAGTGCGGCCGTTCAAGCTCCGTCGGCCCTCGCCAAAGCTTCGCTCGCCGGCGCAGGCTTGCCCCGGGCAGCCCTTCGGCCAAGCGAGCCGGCGGTCAGCAGGCTGAGCATGATGAACGGGATGCCGATACCGAAGGCCGAGCGGATGCCCCAATGGTCGGAGACGAAACCGAGCAGCGGCGGGCCGAGCAGGAAGGCGACGAAGGAAATCTGCGACAGCGCCGCGACATTGATCGTCGCGGAGCGGTCCGTCCGCTGGGCTGCCGCCGAGATCGCCAACGGAAAGAGCACGCTGCTGCCGATGCCAAGTAGCGCAAAGCCCAGCATCGATACGAGCGGGGCAGGCGAGAAGAAGACGAGCAGCACGCCCACCGCCATCGTCGCCAGCAGCACCCGCGCCACGACGCTCGGCGAGTGGCGGTCGACAAAGGAGTCGGCAAAGAAGCGCGTGCTCGCTTGCGAGAATGCAAACAGCGCCACTGTGAAGCCGGCGACGAAAGGGCCCGCATCGAACACGGTGCGCATGTAGATTGCCGACCAGTCGATGCTGGCGCCTTCCATCAGCATCGCCGACAGCGTCACCGCGACGAGGACGAGGATAGGCAGCGTCGGCCGCGCCAGCCTTGGCGCCGTCTCGTCATTGCCGGCGAAGCGGCTCGGCGCCGGTTCGTAACCGCCGAGAAACAGCGCGATTCCTGTCGCCACCATCGGTACGACAATCGCCAGGTGCAGTTGCGGCGATATGCCGAGATGCGCAAGCGCGGCGCCGAACAGGCCGGCGCCGAAAAAGCCAATGCTCCAGAACGAATGCGCCCGGTTCATGATCCGGCGCTTGAGCAGGAATTCGGTTCTGTCGGCCTCGACATTGAGAATGATCTCGACGCTGCCGATCATCAGGCCGACCGGAAACAGCATCAGGAATAGCGCAAGCGGCCCAGGCGCATGCACGGCAATGGCAAAGACGACCGACAAAAGCGGCACCAGTCCGAGCAGCGCGCGGCGGAAGCCGACGCCCTCCAGGATCGGCGCCGCCAGCGTCAGCGCGGTCAAGGTGCCAATCGGCGTCCCGATCAGGCTGAGCCCGAGCGTGCCGTCTCCTATGCCCATGGCATGTTTGATGTCGGGCAGCCGCGGGAAGATTTGGCCCATGGCGAACGAATAGATCGCAAAGCCGGCGTAGACCCGGTGTTGCGGAGCGAGGCGGAGGCCAAAGGTCATGACGATGCTTTCGGGGAAGAGAGCCGGAGATTGTCGTTGATATCCCCTTATCTTGCACAAACATGCAAATTGTGCAAGAACGTGCACAAAGAAAACAGGATCATGCAATGCTGACCGATGAGCGGCATCAAATCATTCGCGATCGCCTGGCCGTCGAGGGAAGGGTGCTGGCCGGCGAGCTGGCAGGCCGCTTCGGCGTTTCGGAAGACACGGTTCGCCGCGACCTCAGGGAGTTGGCCAAGGCCGGGCAGTGCCGCCGCGTCTATGGCGGCGCGGTCGCGGCCGCACCCTTCGCGGCCACGCCGGTCGGCCTGCGCGCCGGCCATGCGGTCGAAGAAAAGACGCGGCTGGCCCGCGCGACCGTGGCACTGCTTTCGCGCGGACAGACCCTGTTCATCGACAGCGGCTCGACCAATGCCGCGATCGCCAGGGCCATCCCGCGCGACCTCGATCTGACCGTCGCCACCAACTCGCTCGAAATTGCCTCCGTCCTGTCAAACCACGCTTTGGTCGAGCTGATTGTGCTTGGGGGACGGTTCGACCGCCACCTCGGCGCCTGCGTCGGCGCCGACACGCTTGCCGCTGTCGCGCAACTTGGCGCGGACCTGTTTGTTCTCGGATCCTGCGGTCTCGATGCGTCGCGCGGCGTCACGGCCTTCGATTCGGCTGAGGCCGAGGTAAAGCGGGCGATGGCCAAGAACAGCGCAGGCATCGTCATCGCTGTAACCAACGACAAGCTAGCCACAGCCGCACCCTACCGGGTCGCCAGGCCAGAGGCGATCCGCCACCTCGTGGTCGAAAAGACCGCGCCGGCCGCGATCCTCGCGGATTTCGAACGCCAGGGCGCCGAAATCCATTTGGCTTAAACGGAGCTCGGCGCGCGGGCAGTCCGGGACGCAGCATGGGCGACGAACACTTCGACATCTTCCTTTGAATAACCGAGAAGGGCTCCTTCAAGCCTCGCCAGATCATTCGATGTGAAGATGTCAAAGGCCTCTCCGCTGCGGCACATTCTGGAGATCAACAAGCTCAGTTTGCAGCGCCATTCTTCTGTCGGCAGGCAGTAGCAGCGCTCTTCCACTGAGGTTTTAGGAACAATCTGGGTGAACTTCAGGATGCGACCTTCGTCGACAAACGGTGCAAAACCTGCATCGCCAATATCGTCGGCGTCCATACCCGGTTCCGCCGCGAACAAGGCCATTGATTTGTCGCCCTGAAGCATCAGCTCCAATTCGCGGCCATTATGTGGCCCGACACCCGGCGGGACTGTGGGTTCTGGCATGAAGTATCTCCAGATCATTCGATGACTGCACTGTCGCGAGAAACACTTCTGGCGGCAATGCGCCAAGCCTGGCAAAGACTTCAACACTGACTAGCGGATAGAGAGACGACCCAAACCCGGCTTGCCTTGACAAATCGGGCCTCCCATGCGCTTTTCGCGCAAATTTTGGACCGGGCTTTGATGCTCGACCCACAACCCAGCACCCCGGAATTTTGACATGACAATGCATCGTTACCGCAGCCACACCTGTGCCCAGTTGAGAAAGAGCGATGTCGGCTCTTCGGTTCGCCTGTCGGGCTGGGTGCATCGCGTGCGCGACCATGGCGGCCTGCTGTTCATCGATCTGCGTGACCATTACGGCCTGACCCAGATCGTCGCCGATCCGGATTCGCCCGCCTTCAAGGTGGCCGAGACGCTGCGTGGCGAATGGGTGATCCGCGTCGACGGCGAGGTCAAGGCGCGCCTGCCGGACACCACCAACGCCAACCTGCCGACCGGCGAGATCGAGATCTTTGCCCGCGAGATCGAGGTGCTGTCGGCAGCCAAGGAATTGCCGCTGCCGGTGTTCGGCGAGCCCGACTATCCCGAAGACATCCGCCTGAAGTACCGTTTTCTCGACCTGCGCCGCGAGACGCTGCACAGGAACATCGTGGCGCGCACGAAAATCATCGCCGAGATGCGCAAGCGCATGACCGATGTCGGCTTCACCGAATTCTCGACGCCGGTCCTGACGGCCTCGTCGCCGGAAGGCGCGCGCGACTTCCTGGTGCCGTCGCGCATCCATCCCGGCACCTTTTACGCGCTGCCGCAGGCGCCGCAGCAGTACAAGCAACTGATCATGGTTTCGGGCTTCGACCGCTATTTCCAGATCGCGCCCTGCTTCCGCGACGAGGACCCGCGCGCCGACCGTCTGCCCGGCGAATTCTACCAGCTCGACCTCGAAATGAGCTTCGTCGAGCAGGACGACGTGCTGTCGACCATGGAACCGGTGATGCGCGGCGTCTTCGAGACCTTCGCCAACGGCAAGCCGGTGACGCAGACATTCCAGCGCATTCCTTACGATGTCGCCATGCGCAAATATGGCTCCGACAAGCCGGACCTGCGCAACCCGATCGAGATGCAGGCCGTCTCCGACCATTTTCGCGATTCCGGCTTCAAGGTCTTCGCCAACATCCTGGCCAACGATCCGAGGGCCGAAGTGTGGGGCATTCCGGCCAAGACCGGCGGCAGCCGCGCCTTCTGCGACCGCATGAACTCGTGGGCGCAGGGCGAGGGCCAGCCGGGACTGGGTTACATCTTCTGGCGCAAGGAAGGCGACAAGCTTGAAGGCGCCGGTCCGCTGGCCAAGAACATCGGCGAGGAGCGCACCGAGGCGATCCGCCAGCAGCTCGGCCTTGCCGATGGCGACGCCGCCTTCTTCGTCGCCGGCGATCCGAAGAAGTTCGTTAGCTTCGCCGGTGCCGCGCGTACGCGTGCCGGCGAAGAACTGAACCTCGTCGACCGCGAACGCTTTGAACTGTGCTGGATTATCGATTTCCCGTTCTTCGAATGGAGCGAGGAGGAGAAGAAGATCGACTTCGCCCACAACCCGTTCTCGATGCCGCAAGGCGGTATCGACGCGCTCAACGGCGACGACCTGCTCGGCATCAAGGCCTTTCAGTACGATATGGTCTGCAACGGCTTCGAAATCGCCTCGGGCGGTATCCGCAACCATCTGCCCGAGACCATGGTCAAGGCGTTCGAGACGGTCGGGCTGGACCGCGCCACAGTCGAGGAGCGCTTCGGTGGCCTCTATCGCGCCTTCCAGTACGGTGCGCCGCCGCATGGCGGTATGGCGGCCGGTGTCGACCGTGTCGTCATGCTGCTGGTCGGCGCCAAGAACCTGCGCGAAATCACCATGTTCCCGATGAACCAGCAGGCCTATGACCTGCTGATGAGCGCGCCCTCGGAAGCCACCCCGCAGCAGCTGCGCGACCTCTCGCTGCGCGTCGCGGCGGTGAAAAAAGACAGCTGAAAATTTTCCTAATTAACGCAAATTTTACGGCTATGATTGCCTTAATGTTGCGTTAATATCTGGATTCGCAGGGAGACTACAATGACGCGTAACCTACAGGAACTTATCGAGAAATCCCGCGCGATCAAAATGTCGGAGACTGAGCAGGAGGCGCAACGCCGCAGTTTTGCCTACGGGTCAGCTAAAATAGAAAACAACGATATAACTCGTGACATTATCGATGAGGCAGCTGTCCGACTGAGCAAAGCGCCGAATGACGAATGACAGATCGAGTGAAGCTGACGATCCTTTGCTCGTCACTGACGCTCAAGAGATTGCCAGGATAGAAGCTGAAAATACGCTCCGCCAATTCGACGGGGCAATGTTGGAGTTGCGCAAATGGATCGGGAATCCGCGATACAAACTTCGACCATCAACGATTTTGCGCCTAAATAGAATAGCACTTGAGAGGCTAAGTAAATATGCAGGCGTTTTTCGACCCGGAGATATAAAGATAACGGGGAGTGGGCATCTACCCATTCCATCCGATCAAGTGCCTGACTCGGTTGAGGAATTCTGCGACTACGTCGAAAAGAATTGGGATGAAAAATCGGCCATTCATCTGTCCGCTTACGCTCTTTGGCGACTGAATTGGATCCACCCGTTTGTTGACGGAAACGGCCGGACTGCCCGAATTGTATCTTATTTGATACTCTGCGCTAAGTTGGGGTATCGCCTTCCCGGTACGAAAACAATTCCTGAACAAATCGCAGCAAACAAGCAGCCATATTACTTGGCGCTTGAGGCAGCAGACGCGGCGCAAGTTCGCGGCACGATTGACGTTTCGGGGTTGGAGGCGATGATGGATGCGCATCTCGCAGCACAGCTGGTGGATGTGCACAATCATGCTGCAGGCGCCTTCGAAAAAGAGCGTGCCGCTGTTGCTCAATATCCGCAAGCGGATATTGAAATCATAGCGCCTTCAAATAGTGTGGCTAAAATAGTAAGTGATGGGGTTGGACACGTAGAAAAGCATCCCGTCATCTACAGCTTTTTAGGCCTTCTTATAGTTACCATTGTGGGTGCTCTATTAGCGCACTAGCCCGGCATCGCTGCCGGGCTTTTGCTCTTCGAGCTAACTTCGATCAGTCTTCGTTGGCCTTGACGTGGACGCCAAGCGTCTTGGTCAGGTCGGCCGGGTTGGACATCGCGCCCGCCATGATCAACGCGAACGGCACCGCTGCCGGCGGCTCTGCCGAGATCTCGAGGCTCTTCGGATCGTCGAGGTACTTGCTCACCGCGGCCGTTACTTCGGCCGTCAATTCGGGATTGTTGAGCTGCGCCATGCCGAACGGCACGATCGCCTTGGCCTGGTTGGCGATGTCCTTGCCCGACATGCCCTGCTGCTTGCCGACATATTCAAGCACCTTGCCGGTCAGCGAATCGTCGTCGAAGCGGATCGAGGCGCTGTTGAAGGAAAGCTGCTGCAACAGGCCGAGCAGGGCCATGCCTTGCGCCGAATTGTCAGCGCCTTCGGGCTGCGCCGCCATCTTCTTCTGCATTTCCTGCAGCGACTTGACGAAGTCGACCGTGTAGCCGCCGAGGCCGAAGGTCATGCCGAGCGTGCCGGCATTCTCGACCGAGATGTCGTATTTCGACAGGTCCATCTTGCCGTCGCTCGGCTGCCAGGTGCCGCCGATTTCGATATTGCCCGAGATGTTCTGGTAGCCGAGGGCCTCGATGGCTTCCTTGGATTTCGCATCGTCGACTAGGGTCAGGTCGGCGTTGAACTTTTCCGTGGTGGCGGAAAACTCCATCGCCTTGCCGTCGGCCGGCGGCGTGATCTGGACAGCAAGCCCATCCACCGAGAAGGCGGTCTTGTCGGCAACCTTGACCGTCAGGTTTTCGAGTTCGGCCGACTTGTAGATCATCATCGAGCCGAGCGGGCCTGTAGCGCCCTCAGCCGGGATGTTGGCGTCGTGGATGACGAAGGGGGTGAGGTTGAGCGTGACGCCGTCCTTGCTGTGCTCGAAGGCCGAAGTCGTGATGGTCGCGACATCGAAGCCGCCATTGGCTTCGGTCACGCCGTCGAGCTTGACGTCGCCGATCGGCAGCGCCTCCTTTTCGGCCGCCGGTTTGACCGACACGCCCTGCAGCACCATGCTGGAATTGTCGCCGGTAACGCCGGTCCAGGTGATATCGACGCCCTGGACGGCAAGTGCGGCCTTCAGTCGGTCGGCAACCGCCGTGTCTTGCGCAAAGGCGGCATTCAGCGGCAGCGTCAGCAAAAAGGTCGAAAAAGCAAGTTTCTTGAGTGTCGAACGTTGGATTGTCATCGCGAGTTCCCTGAGAGAGTCCTGAAAAAGTGTTTTCTCAATTCTACGCCATCACCATTCCGTGACGAACTGGACGGGAAAAAGGCGCTTTCCCGCAGAGTTGTCGAAAATCACGGCGAAAGGCAAATCGGAGCGGGAGCCTTCGCCCGACGCGGTGAATATGTCATGAAGGTCGGGCTCCCCTGCGTACCGTCTCCTGCCTTAGAGAGGGCGTGTAACAGATTGATGTTGGTTGGCAACAGCACTGCTACCGTTGCTGTTGCACAGGGACGGCAAGGGGGAACATGAAGTCCGTCACATCCATTGTCGGACCTTGAGCCGCCCTCGTAAGCCCAAAGGCTGCAAAGTGCGGATTTCCGCAGCCCCGCCTTGCCGCGAATCACCCGCTCGGCTAGTCCAGCCGCATGGGAAAAAGGATTTTGCCGCCTGAAAATGGCGGCGGTGACCACATCGAACCGGTCGATCTGAAGAAGGCGCTGGAAGAGCGCTATCTTGCCTATGCGCTCTCGACCATCATGCACCGGGCGCTGCCTGACGTGCGCGACGGGCTGAAGCCTGTGCATCGCCGCATCATGCATGCGATGCGGCTGCTCAGGCTCAACCCCGACCAGGGCTTTGCCAAATGCGCCCGCATCGTCGGCGACGTGATGGGCAAGTTCCATCCGCATGGCGACCAGTCGATCTACGACGCGCTGGTGCGCCTGGCGCAGGATTTCTCCATGCGCTATCCCCTCGTCGACGGGCAGGGCAATTTCGGCAATATCGACGGCGATAACGCCGCCGCCATGCGCTATACCGAGGCGCGCATGACCGAGGTGGCGAGCGATTTGCTTGCCGGCATCACCGAGGACGCCGTCGATTTCCGGCCAACCTACAATGAGGAGGACGAGGAGCCCGTAGTGCTTCCCGGCGCCTTCCCGAATCTGCTCGCCAACGGTTCCTCCGGCATTGCGGTCGGCATGGCCACGTCCATCCCGCCGCACAATGCCGCCGAGCTTTGCAACGCAGCGCTGCAGTTGATCGAGCAGCCGGACGCGCCGGTGACAAAGCTGATGGAGTTCGTCCAGGGGCCGGATTTTCCGACCGGCGGCATCATCGTCGACAGCCGCGCTTCCATCCTGGAGGCCTATGAGACCGGCCGCGGCGGTTTTCGCGTGCGCGCCAAATGGGGCCAGGAGGATCAGGGTAGGGGCACCTGGAGCATCGTCGTCACCGAAATCCCCTACGGCATCCAGAAGGCCAGGCTGATCGAAAAGATCGCCGAGCTTTTGATCGCGCGCAAATTACCGCTGCTCGAGGATGTCAGAGATGAAAGCGCCGAGGACGTCCGCATCGTGCTCGTACCGAAGAGCCGTTGGGTTGATCCCGGCATTCTGATGGAATCGCTGTTCAAGCTGACCGAGCTCGAAAGCCGATTTCCCCTCAACATGAACGTTTTGTCGCGGGGCAAGGTGCCTAACGTCCTGTCGCTGAAGGGAGTGCTGAAGGAGTGGCTCGACCATCGGCGCGATGTGCTGATCCGCCGCTCGAAGCATCGGCTTGGCGAGATCGAGAAGCGGCTGGAAATCCTTGCCGGCTACCTGATCGCCTATCTCAACATCGACGAGGTCATCAGGATCATCCGCGAGGAGGATGAGCCCAAGCAGGTGATGATGGCCCGTTGGTCGCTCACCGACACCCAGGCCGAAGCCATCCTCAACATGCGGCTGCGGGCCTTGCGCAAGCTGGAAGAGTTCGAGATCCGCAAGGAGTTCGACGGTCTCACCACCGAGAAGAAGCAGATCGAGGCATTGCTCGCATCCGACGCCAAGCAATGGTCGACGATCAAATGGGAAGTCACGCAGGTTCGCGACAAGTTCGGCCCCGAGACCGAACTCGGCAAGCGCCGCACCCAGTTCGCCGACGCGCCGGAGCATGATCTGACCGACATTGCGCACGCCATGATCGAGCGCGAGCCGGTCACCGTGGTGGTCTCGGAAAAGGGCTGGCTGCGGGCGATGAAAGGCCATTTGGCCGACCATTCCACGCTCACCTTCAAGGAAGGCGACAGCCTCAAGCTCGCCTTCCATGCCCAGACCACCGACAAGATCCTGGTCTTCACCACCGGCGGAAAATTCTACACCATCGGCGCCGACCGGCTGCCGGGCGGCCGCGGCCATGGCGAACCGATCCGCATCATCGTCGACATGGACAACGACCAGGACATCGTCACCGCCTTTGTCCACGACCCCAAGCGCAAGCTGCTGCTCGTCTCCTACGATGCCAATGGTTTCATCGTGCCGGAGGAGGAGGTCGTCGCCAACACCCGAAAGGGCAAGCAGGTAATGAACGTCAAGGCGCCCGACGAGGCCAAGGCCTGCGTCCCGGTGTCAGGCGATCATCTCGCCATTGTCGGCGAGAACCGCAAGATGCTGGTGTTTGCGCTCTCCGAAATTCCCGAGATGGGCCGCGGCAAGGGCGTTCGCCTGCAGAAATACAAGGATGGCGGTCTGCTCGACCTGAAACCCTTCACGCTGGCGAGCGGCCTGTCCTGGCAGGATTCCGCCGACCGCACCTTCGTCAGGTCGCGCGAGGAGCTGGCGGAATGGATCGGCGCGAGAGCGTCGGCCGGACGGATGGTGCCGAAGGGATTCCCGCGGACGGGGAAATTTGGGTAGGGATCTCCCCCCTCGAGGGGGAGATGTCGCCGAAGGCGACAGAGGGGGTCGGTACGTCCTGACACGACACCCTTTCGCTGGCAGAGAAGGCTGGCGCTTCATGCGCGGCGACCCCCTCTGGCCTGCCGGCCATCTCCCCCTCAAGGGGGGAGATCCCAAGGCATTTGGACTATCGTCACGATTGCGGCACTATAACAGTGCATAAACGCTGTGTAGGCTGGGGAGAATTGACCGTTTGAAGGAAGCGAAGATCCAGAAGCCTGAGCGTCAGCAGCGCCTGTTCGGCCTGTCGACTCCGTTGCGAGCCGCCGTCATCCCGCCGCTGTCGGCGGCGCGCTGGCTGTTGGTGCTGATCGTCGCCGCCGGCGTTTATTTCTTCCACGGGTTCCTGTTTCCCGTGCTGGCAGCCCTCGTCATTGCTTTTGCCAGCTGGCCGCTCTACCGCCGACTGCTTGCCGGTGTCGGCGGTAACCGCACCGTCGCCGCGACGCTCGCCATCCTGTTCATCCTCGCCTTCCTGGTGGTGCCGATAGCGCTCGCCGGCACCTACGCCATCAACGAGGTCCGCGAATGGGTCGGCTGGGCGATCGAGACCAACAGGCACGGCGCGGTCACACCGCACTGGATCACCTCGCTGCCTGTCGTCGGCGAGTGGCTGAACGAACAGTGGATCGACAATTTCGGCCATCCCGGCGGCATCGGCGAGCTGATCCAGATGGTCAGCGGCGCCAATATCGGCAGCATCTATCGCGGCGTGCTGGCTGCCGGCGGCAGCGCCTTCGGCCTGTTGCTGACGCTGCTGTTCATGATGATCGCGCTGTTCTTCGCCTACCGCGACGGCGAACACTTTGCCAGCCAGATCGACCGGCTCGGCGAACGCATCCTGCCGACGCGCTGGGAGCGGATTTCGCGCGTCGTGCCGGCGACCATTTCCTCGACCGTTACCGGCATGACCGTGATCGCCATCGGCGAGGGGCTGGTGCTCGGCATCGCCTACTGGCTGGCCGGGGTGCCGTCGCCGGTGACGCTGGGCGCATTGACCGGCGTGATGGCGCTGATCCCCGGCGGCGCGCCGCTGTCGTTTACGCTTGTGTCGATCTACCTCGCCGCCAGCGGCTCGCCGATGGCGGGTCTGGCGCTGTTCATCTGGGGCGCGGTGGAACTGTTCATCGTCGACAAGACCTTGCGCCCGAAGCTGGTCGGCGGACCGATCAAATTGCCCTTCCTGCCCACCTTTTTCGGCCTGATCGGCGGCGTCAAGACGATGGGCTTTCTCGGCCTGTTCATCGGCCCCGTGCTGATGGCGCTGCTGGTGGCGATCTGGCGCGAATGGCTGCGCGAGGTGGAACTGGCCGAAGACACCGTTCCCGACACGGCGGCCGAGCTCGAAGGCGGGCCGCCGCAGATCGAGATTGTCGCCGGCCCCGCGAAGAAAAGTCAGGCTGGGTAAGCGACGGCGAGCGCTGCCCGGCGCTTGCGCCCTTCATGCAACTGCCACAGGGAATGCGCGACCAGCGTGACGATCAGGATCACGCCGCCGATCAGGCTGTTGCGCGACGGCGTCTCGGCAAAGATCATCCATATCCAGACCGGCGCCAGAACCGTTTCCAGGAGATAGAACATCGCCACTTCCGGGCCTGAAATGTATTTCGGCCCGTTGGCCAGGCAGAAGAAGGCGAACGGCATGATGACGGCGCCGTTGAAAACGATCCACCATGGCGCCTCCACCTGGAAACCGGTCCTGGAGACCATGAGCGCCGCCAGCCCGAACGGCAGCAGGACGCCGGTCAGCGCGGTGAATCCCATATCCCTGCCGCTGGCGCGTGAAACGGTGATTGCGCAGGCAATCGCCAAGGCCGAACACAGCGCCATCACATCGCCGAACAGATTTCCCGTGCCGACGGAATCGCCGACGATGATCGCGATGCCGACGATCATCAGCGCCATTGCCGCAAGCGTCAGCGGCTGCGGTCGCTCCTTCAGGAACAGCCACGACAGCAGCGCCGAGAACATGGTGGAGAAGGCCAGGATGAAAACCAGATTGGCGGTCGAGGTGTTGTAGACGGCAGTGATGAAGGCGATTGCGCCGAGCCCGTAGAGGGTGGCGACGACGAGCCCCGACCAGCCGGGTATCAGCTGCGGAGCATTCTTGCTGAACGAGCGCCAGATGGCCCATACGATCAGCCCCGCCACGAAGGTGCAGCCGGTGCGCAGCAAAAGGATCGTCCAGGCTTCGCCATGGGCGAGCCGGATCAGGGGAATGTCGATGGTCAGCGCCAGCCCGCCAAGCGCGGTGAGCAGAAGTCCTTTGGTTTGGGCATTGTGAGAGGACATGCAACGGCTTTCGCAATGATTTGAGCAGATGCCGGTCGGCGCAATCGCCCCGCCAACGGGCGGAAGACCAGCATCGTCTCGGCTGAAAATGTTTAGATCAGGATCTGGTAAGAAGAAAAATCAGCGCGTGACCGCTTCGTGGTCGTAGCGTTCCCAGCCCTTCGGGCCGAGATGCTCCTGCGGCATGAAGCGCATTTTATAGTTCATCTTGCGCGAGCCGTTGACCCAGTAGCCGAGATAGACATGGGGCAAGCCCATGGCCCGGGCGCGGGCGATATGGTCGAGGATCATGAAGGTGCCGAGCGAGCGGTCCTCGAACTCGGGATTGAAGTAGGAATAGACCATCGACAGGCCATCGGCCATCTTGTCGGTCAGCGCCACGGCGATCAGCTCGCCCTGGCCCTTGCCGGTGATAAATGTGTCGGGGCCGCGGCGCCGGTATTCGATCACCTTGGTGTCAACATGGGTATCCTCGACCATCATGGCGTAATCGAGCACCGTCATGTCGGACATGCCGCCGCGGCGGTGGCGGGCGTCGAGATAGCCGCGAAACAGCGAATACTGCTCGGTCGACGGCTGCGCGTCGTGCATGGCGCCGATGAGATCGGAATTGCGCTGGATCACCCGCTTCATGTTGCGGCTGGCGGTGAACTCCTGCGCCAGGATGCGCACCGAGACGCAGGCGCGGCAGGTCTCGCAGGCGGGACGGTAAGCGATGTTCTGCGAGCGCCGGAAACCGCCTTGCGTCAACAGGTCGTTCATCTCCGGCGCCTTGTCGCCGACCAGATGCGTGAACACCTTGCGTTCGAACTGGCCCTCAAGATACGGACACGGCGATGGCGCGGTCAGGAAGAACTGCGGCGACTGGGTCGGATGGTGCGTCATCGAACCTTGGGAACACTCCTGCGAATCGCTCTACCTTTGGCTTGGCTGGCGAAAAATTCAACAGGATTGTGAAGGCGGGGTTGAACGGACCCCTTCACATTTGCGCACAAATGCCTGTTGGCGTCGGTTGAACGCCGGTTCAACGGTCGCTGCGGCTGACGACGGTGCCAAGCAGCAGGTCGTGCAGTGTGCGCTTGCGATCGGAAAACAGCGTCACCAGGAGGACGAGCGGCGTCAGGATGACCGTGCTCGCCCAGAACAGCACCGAATGGACAACGGCGGTGAGGCCGTCGATACGGCTGCCGTCGAGACGATCGAGCCGAATGCCCATCATCTTCATGCCTGATGTGGCCTGGTAGCGACCGCCCAGCGTGTTCCAGATGTAGAGAATGGCGACCGCCGGCACGAGGATGGAATACAGCGCCCAGCCAAGACCGAATGTCAAAAGGCCAAGCACGGCCACCAGGATCGCGAACGGAATGGTGAGCAGCGCCACGATGCAATAGTCGATGATGAAGGCCAGGATGCGCCGCGTGCGCACACCGTCATAGGCCCTGACGTCGTCGAGCCTGCTGGTGATGATTTCGCCGTCAAGTACGCGCGCGTTCATGTCATGTCCTCGTAACAGGCGCCACGCTAGGGTGCGCCGCCACTGAAATGGTGAAGACCGCGGGCGGAATCAAGATCGGTTCGTCCATCGGTCCGGGTCGGCAGTGTGACGCGGTTGAGCCGATTGAATTTGGTGGACGGATGGCGTTAGCTTGCTGCGGCGCAACAAGACGCCGAGGGGACGGGGTTACATGGATTACGACATGCTGGTCATCGGCAGCGGCCCTTCCGGGCGCCGCGCCGCGGTGCAATCGGCAAAGCTCGGCAAATCGGTGCTGGTGGTCGACAGGGGCCGGCGCCTCGGCGGCGTCTCGGTGCACACCGGCACCATCCCGTCGAAGACGCTGCGCGAGACGGTGCTGAACCTGTCCGGCTGGCGCGAGCGGGGCTTTTACGGCCGCGGCTACCGGGTCAAGCAGGACATCTCCATCGCCGACCTGGTCGAGCGGCTGCACAAGACGCTCGACCACGAGGTCGAGGTGCTGCAGCACCAGTTTATGCGCAACGCCGTCAAAAGCGTCCGCGCCATGGCGAAATTCGTCGGCCCAAACAAGGTCAGCCTGACGGCAGACAATGGCGACTACTCGGAGGTTGGTTTCACCAATGCGCTGATCGCGGTCGGCACCAGGCCGCACCGGCCGCGCGACGTGCCTTTCGACAAGATCCGCGTCTTCGACAGCGATGAGATGCTGGAACTCGACCATCTGCCGCGCACGCTGACGGTGATCGGCGCCGGCGTCATCGGCGTTGAATATGCGACGATCTTTTCGGCGCTCGACGTACCGGTGACGCTGGTGGAGCCGCGCAACACCATCCTCGATTTCGTCGACCGCGAGATCGTCGACGACTTCATCCACCAGATGCGCGACCGCGGCATGACCATTCGCCTCGGCAGTACGGTCAAGGAAATCGTCTCAAAACCCGACTATGCCGAAGTGACGCTCGCCGATGGCCGCACCATCCGCTCCGAGATCGTGCTTTACGCCGCCGGCCGCAGCGGCAATCTCGGCAGCCTCGGCCTCGACGTGGTCGGCATCGAGGCCGATTCCCGGGGCCGCATCAAGGTCGATCCGCAGACCTTCCAGACCAGTGCGCCCAACATCTATGCCACCGGCGACGTCATCGGTTTCCCCAGCCTTGCCTCGACATCGATGGAGCAAGGCAGGGTGGCCGCCTGCCACGCCTTCGGCGTGCAACTGCCACCGCCGCCGGAAACCTTCCCCTATGGCATCTACGCCGTGCCGGAAATCTCCACCGTTGGTCAGTCGGAGGAGCAGGTGCGTGAGAGCGGCGCTGCTTATGAAGTCGGTCTGGCGCGGTTCCGCGAAACCTCGCGCGGCCACATCATGGGCGTCAACTCCGGCTTTCTGAAGCTGCTGTTCTCGGTCGAAACGCGCCGCCTGCTCGGCGCCCACATCGTCGGCGAAGGCGCCACCGAACTGATCCATATCGGCCAGGCGGTGATCAACCTCGGCGGCACGGTTGATTTCTTCGTCAACAACACCTTCAACTATCCGACGCTGGCCGAAGCCTACAAGATCGCCGGGCTCGATGCCTGGAACCGGATGGGACAGGGCTAGGCGACGAGCATCTGCTCAGCTGTTCCGCCGGGCGCCGATGCGGTCTACCAAGGTCTCTTAGCCTGCCTGGCGTGCGGCCAATGCTGGTCCCGCAAGCCATTGCCGGACGATGGCGGCATCCGGGCCGCCGATTTCGTGACCTGAAGGCACGATGCGCGCATCGACCTCGGCGCCATGTTTGTTGAGCAGCGTCACCAGTGGCGGCGCAAACGGCCCGTAGGTCTCATCGGCGGCACCGGCGACAATCAGGACGCGCGTTCCGGTCAGATTGGTTGCCGGCGCATCGTCAAGCACGGGCATTGCTCTCAGCAACGCCGCTTTTCGGACGAGGCCGGAGTTGAGCAGCATCAGGCTGGAAACCAGATTGGCGCCGTTGGAATAGCCGAGGAAAGTCGCCCGGGCGAGGTCGAGCCCGTGGCGCTTTGCGGCCTCGCTTGCGAAGGCGGCAAAGTACGATGTTTCGGCACGGATGCTCGCCTGTTCGAAACTGGTCGGCGTGATCCGCTCGAACCAGCGGAAGCCGTCTTCTTGGCGGATGCGGCCACGCACCGCGACCAGCGTGGCGTTAGGGGCGATCTGCCTCGCAATCGGGACCATCGTCGTTTCGTCGACACCCGATCCGTGCAGTAAAAACAGGCTCTCGCCGCCGGCATTCTCCGGCTTGAGGAGGAGGTAGGGAAAGGCCAGATCCTGGTGCAGAAAGGCGTTCTCGTCGCTATATCGATGCACGCTCATATCTCGTTGTTTTCACGGAGACATTGGTCCTTTGCCAGCTTCAAAACGAAATATTTTCACGCTCCGCCAAATGTGATTGCAACAGGCTCATTTCAGACCGTTTCTGCGCCGATATGCTCCCTGCGGGAGGAATCGAAGCGGTGTGCGCCGATGGTCGCATCCCGGCATGAACAACGCGAGCATCCTTGCTCTCCTTTGAGGCCTTTTGTCGATGACCCTGCCAGTCCCGCCCGATCGCGCCCCGCGTATCGCCGATCGCGCTCCGCGTATCGCCGATCGCGCTCCGCGTATCCCCGATCGCGACACGCGCATTGACGTGTTCCGTGCGCTCGCACTCCTGACCATCTATATCGACCACGTGCCGGGCACCGTCTTCGAAACGCTGACCTACAAGAATTTCGGATTCTCGGACGCGGCGGAAGCCTTCGTGCTGATTTCCGGCATGTCGGTCGCACTCGCCTATGGCAACAAGTTCCAGCCGGGCGGCCGGCTGCTGGCGACGTTGAAGATGTGGCGCCGGGCCGGCGTGCTTTACAGCGCCCACATCGTCACCACCATGGTTGTGATGGCGTTATTCTGCGCCGCGGCGATGTTCGGCGGGCGGCCGGAACTGCTCAAGCTGATCAACATCGAGCCGCTGATGAAGAACACGCCGGAGGTCATGATCGGCATTGTCACGCTCGGCCACCAGCTTGGCTACAACAACATCCTGCCGGTCTATGCGGCGCTGCTGTTGATGGCGCCGCTCTTCCTGCTCTTCGTCAGCTACCGGCCGCTGCCGGCGCTGGTCTTTTCCGGCGCGCTGTGGCTCGTCGCCGGCCTCTGGCAGATCGCGCCGCCGAACTATCCCGAGCCCGGCTTCTGGTTCCTCAACCCGCTGTCCTGGCAATTCCTGTTCAACATCGGCCTTGCCGGCATGCTGCATGTCAGGCGCGGCGGCACAATTCCCGTCAATCGTTGGCTGGTGGGCGCCGCGGCGACCTATGTCGCGGCAGCGGCGGTCTGGGTGCACAGCCCGCTCTGGGGCGAGATAACGTGGTTTAACCTGCCCGTGGTGATCGGCGGCTTCGACAAGACGTTCCTGTCGCTGCCGCGGCTCCTGCACATATTGGCGGTGAGCTATCTGATCGTCGCCCTGCCGGCTTTCTCGAACCTGTTCCGTCTCAGCCCGGACCATCCGCTTGCCCTGCTCGGCAAGCGCTCCTTGCCGGTGTTCCTCGCCGGCACGCTGATCGCCATGGCGGCGCAGGTGATGAAGCTGATCAATCCGGGCGGCTTTGCCTATGACGTCTTGCTGATTTCGGCCGGCATCGCCATGCAATTCGCGCTCGCCTTCTATCTTGAGTGGCTGTCCGGCATCGGCTTGGGCAAAAAGCCGGTTCGCAAAGAAGCGCCAGCCGTTCACCAGACCTTCGGCATGCCCGCGATGCCAAGGCTAAGCCGATGATCCCACATCAGCCGCCTAGCTAGCAGGCGAGGGGCCGGACGACCCCCGCACCACAAGATCGACCGGCAGCAATTGCCGGTGCTGCGAGCCGTCATTTTCGAGGATCGCCTTGACGGCCAGGCGGCCCATCTCGGCGATCGGCTGGGCGACAGTGGTTAGTGGCGGCTCGGAGTCGGCGCCTTCCGGCACGCCGTCGAAGCCGACGATTGACACATCGCCCGGCACGGCAATGTTACGCTCGCGCAGCCAGTCGAGCGCATGCAGCGCGATCTTGTCCGACATGGCCAGGATTGCCGTCGGCGTCTGCGGCAGCGCGAAAATATGATCGAGGCCGGCCCGCACGCTCGCCTCGTCATTGAGGGTTTCGTAGATTGGCACTTGCGAGACGTCGATGCCGAAGCGGGAGAGCTCGCCGAAATAGCCACGCAGACGGTCGCGTGTGCCCGAGTAGAGGGATGTCGTCTCGACTTGCTCCTGCGTGACGGGACCAAAGCCAGCGTCGGCAGATTCCAGGGCGAGTACGGCAAAGCTGCGATGGCCGAACTCGGCCAGATGGCGCGCCGCCAGACCCGCGCCGGCGACGTTGTCGACGCCGATCGCAGCGACCGCCTCATTTTCCGAATCGAGATCAAGCGCCACGAAAGGCAGTTTGCGTTCGCGCGCCAGTTCGACCAGCCGCGACCCACCCTCGATGCAGAACACGATGAAGCCGTCGACCAGGGCGCTCTGGATGTTCCAGGCGAGCTGCTCGCTGTTGGCGGCCGAGACCAGCGAAATTCCGGCGCCGGTGGCGTCGCAGGCCTGCGAAATGCTGGCCATCATGACGCGGGCAAAGGGATCGTCGAAGAAATAGGACAATGGTTCTGCCGTTGCCACGCCGATGGCGTTGACCTTGCCGGCGCGCAGCAGCCGGCCCTTGGGATCCGGGCCGGCATAGCCCATCGCTTCCGCCGCCGCCTTGACCCGCTCGCGGACCTCTTCGCGCACGATTTCCGGGCGAGCGAACACGTTGGACGCGGTACCGTGCGAGACCCCGGCCGCCTTGGCGATGTCGGCAAGCCGCACTGGTCTCGTCTTGCCGGAGGTCAATGCCGTCATTTTCGTCTCCTGAACCGGAGCCTGTTTAGCACTTTCGTTGGATCGGTTCAAATTTTCCCTTGATCGGACGGCGGAGAGAGTCTATATTTGAATCGATCCAAGGGATTCACCAAGTACAACTTGGATCGATTCAAGAGGAGGGTGCCATGCATCCCGTGAATTATCTGTTCGAAGACATCTATGGCAATGATTGGGGCATAGTCTCCGACGCCGCCACCCGCAAGCGCCGCGACAAGGTCGGGCCGTGGAGGCGTGACCTGCAACACCTTGTGAAACGCAAGCGCAACTGATCGGCCCCGGCATTTTCGTGCCAGCTGATTGGATCGATTCAAGTTCTTGAAGAGGAGAACGAACATGCATCCCGTGAAGCATCTGTTCGAAGACATTTATCGCAACTACTGGGGTATCTCGCCTGCCGCGGAGCAGCCGGAAAGGCGGCGGCCGACCAAGTCTGCCAAGCGCAACCGCGACCTGCTGCCGCAAAACCGGCAGGATTAAGCCTCGTGTGATATCTGATGGGGCAGGGTTCTTGGCTCGTCAGGACCGTTGCCGCACGAGCGCCGAGGCCGCGATCACCAGCCAGCCCGCGATGAGCAAGGTGCCGCCGATCGGCGCCGACATCGGGAACAGCCGCGATCCCACGAAATCCCGTGCCAGCAGATCGCCGCAGAACAGAACAAGCCCGACGAGCAGCACCAGGCTGCCGATCCGCAAGATCCGGTTTGCGCCGGCGAGGCCGACGGCCAAAAACACCGGCGCATGCATGAGCAGGAAGGATGCGGCCGTGCCGACGAACGCGCCGCCGAGATGCGCTGAAGCCGCCGACAGCGCCACGCCCGCCGCGCCGGCAATGCCGCCGGCGAAAACGAGGATGCGCGCGCTGTTTGCTGGTGCTGACTCGGCGATGCTCATGTCTCGGGCTCCGTGATTGACGATAGGCGGCGCGACCTGTCTGTCAGGATTTTTCCGATATCGCCAGCATGTCGCGCGTGCGGCGCGCCTGGGCCAGCCAATTATACGCGGCACCGCCCGCCATCAGCACCGACGTGCCGAGAAACACCGCGCGCATGCCGAAATGGCCGCCGACGAAGCCGCCCAGCAGCGGCCCCGCGACCTGGCCGACATATTGCGCCGAGATTGCCAGGCCCAGCACATTGCCGCCGACCCCATCGGGAACATTGTGGCGGATGACGCTGGTGATGCAGGGCAACAGCCCGCCCAGCACCAGACCCATAAGGAACCGCAGCCCGACCAACTGCCAGCTCTCGGTGACGAAGGCCTGCGGTATCAACAGCAGCGCCGAGACGGCCAGCGATGCGACGATGACGTTCCAGTGGCCGATGCGGTCGGCGAGCTTACCCAGCCGTGACGCCGACAGGATGGCGCCCAGCGCCGCCGCCGACATGACGACACCGGAGACCAGCGTCACCCGGCTTGCGTCCGCGACCAGTTGCTGGACGTAGACGGTGATGATCGGCTCGATCGACATGTTGGCGAAGGTGAACAGCATGCCGGTTGCCAGCATCGCCACGACAGGGCGTTTGTCGGGGATCTGCGCCCAACCGCCCTTTGGTTTCTCCTTGGGTTGTGCCTGCATTGGCGGGCGAGGCATCTCCTTGATCAGGAACGTCGTCGCCAGCGCCGCCAGGAAAATGACGCCGCCCGCGATGAGGAAGGTGGCGCGAATACCGATCAATGGCGGCAGCGCGCCGCCAAGCAACGGGCCGACCAGGGAGCCTGCGGTGATGCCGGCCGACAGCACGCCGAGCGCCCAGCCGGAGCGCTTCTTCGGCGTCTGCATGGCGACAAGGATCGTCGAGCCTGAGGAATAACCGCCGGCAAAGCCGATCAGCAGGCGCAAAAGCACCAATTGCCAGACGGTCTGCACCATGCCGGTCAGCGACATGCAGATCGCCATGCCGAAACTGGCGCGCACCAGCATCACCTTGCGGCCGTAGCGGTCGCCGAGCCGCCCCCACAGCGGTGCGACAAGGGCGGCGGCAAGGAAGGTGGCGCCGAAGGCGATGCCGGACCATTGCACGATCGCCGCGTGGCCCACGGCGCCCAGCTGTTCGACATAGAGCGGCAGGAACGGCAGCAACAGCGTCATCGCCACAAGCGTGCTGAACGATCCGGCAAAGCACACGAGCAGGTTGCGCCGCCAATGAATGTTGTAGGTGGAAGGCGCTTCGGCGGCCTGCGCTGCACTGTCCTGCGGCATGTCCTATCCTGTCCGCTTGCTGCGGATACCATTTTGGGATACCAACTTGGTACCTCATGGACGCAAAGCCCGGCTGCTGTCAATCAGGCGCTCTCAATGTGATCGGCAAGACCAACGGGCAAGGCCGATCGCCAGCAATGGAAGCAACTATGTCGCAGATGCAGATCGTCGAAAAAGCGCTTCGCGAGATGATCCTTGGCCTTGAGGTCGGTCCTGGCGAGCGGCTGACGGAGCGCTGGATCGAGAGCCGCTTCGGCGCCTCGCGCACGCCGGTCAGGGCAGCCCTGCTGCGGCTGGAGACGGAAGGGCTGATCTGCCGCGACGGGCGCGGCTGGACCGTGTCGCCGATCAACCTTGCCGAACTGGAACAGATCGCGGTGTACCGCGAAGCGGTCGAGGTCGCGGCGGTCAGGCTGACTTCGGCGCTGGCCGACAGGAGCGCAGCCGATGTCATCGAGGCGATGCTGGACTCCTGCGACACTGCCACGCCGCGCGAGGAATGGCACCGCGTCGGCATGGATTTCCATATCGAACTGGCGCGGCTCTCCGGCAACGAGTTCCTGTTTCGGGCCGTGCGCGATGCCATGACGCGGCTGTCGCGGGCGCGCTGGCTGGAGGTGCGCGACGAGGCGGCCCTTGGCCGCGCCTGGAGCGAGCATCACGCCATTCTGGCAGCGGTGCGGGCCGGCGATGCCGATGCGGCGGCGGCGCGACTTTCCGCCCATATAGCCGGCAGCCGCGCCCGCCTGGTGACGTCGTTGCACAATGACCGGCGCGGCCTACGCGCCAGGGGTTTTGCCGTCGTCGCCGCTTGATACTGGTCACGAAAACGAAAGAACGCCGTCGCGATCCGCTTTCGGCCTCGCTTCGCGGACGCCGATGGCGTAAGAGGCGGCCATGGAAAACAACCGATTTGAAACACCCGTGACCGTTAAGTCGGGCACGGAGGGAAGCACTCAGCTCTTGCGTACGGTGCGCGAGGCTTCCGATTACCTGCTCAACAGCTGGCCCGGCAAGCGCAGCCCCAAGCACCGCGAAGCGCTGCAGGCCTGCCATGACGCGCTGGCCGGCGACAAGCCGGCGATGATTGCAAGACGCGCCTTCATCGCCGCCGCGCGCGAGGTCAACGTCTTCGTCAGCGACAAGGCCCCGGCCTGATCACATCGGCCTGATCACACCGGCATTTTGCCAGGATCCGGCCCGTTTCGCGGGCCGGTGATCCTGTCTTGCCTATTTTTCTGTCTCGGTGTCGGTTTTGGAACTTGCCTCGTTCTCAGGCTCGGCGCGCTCCTTGGCCGCGACCTTGGCGGCGAGCTTCTCCGCCTTCTTGGCGGCCTTCTGCCGGTCGCGCTCTTTGCGTTCCTGACCGTAATTCGGTGGTCGAGCCATATCGTTTCCTTTCGCTGTGCCTGATCCTGCCTAGAAGCATTGGCCGGCAAACACAACAGCGCCGCGAGGGCAGATGCCAGCGGTTCTGGACTTGCGTGATGGCGAACACAATGGTTTAGAAAAGGCTGCGGGACAGTTGCTGGAGCCGCCGCCGACCGATTTCGAATCAAAACGACCGATGGCCACGCTTCAAAGAAACGCACAGAAGCTGATCTACTATGCGCGCAACGCCATGCGCGACATCGCGCCGCCGGTTCTTTTCCGGCGCCGGCTCGGCCGGCTGCTCGATCAGGCCAGGCTTTCCGACGCATCGGTCCGCCAGCGGCTCAATTACTACAACACGCTGCGGGAGCCTTTTAGCCCCAGCCCCGAGGCCGTGCCGGTCAGCCGGCTGCCGTCGGACCGCAGCATGTACTATTACGATCTGAAGGAGTTCACCCGTTATTTCGACCCAGATCTGCGCATCGACCTGGAATTCGGCGACGTCATCGAAGTGCCGAAGATGCCGTCGATCGTCAAGGACCGGCCGATAGCGGGCGACAACGGCAACGGCGTCCTGTTCAAGCTGAACAAGTTCCGTCATTTCTACATGCCGGCCGACGATGTCGCCTTCGCCGACAAGCATCCGCTCGTCGTTTGGCGCGGCGAACTCAACAATCCGATCCGCACCTTGTTGCTGGATGCAGCCCGCAATCTGCCGTTCTGCGATGTCGGCACGCCGAGGGCGACAGCACTTGCGGAATACCGCAAGCCCTATCTCAGCATCGATCAGCAGCGCCGCTACCGCTACATCATCTCGCTCGAAGGCAATGATGTCGCGACCAATCTGAAATGGATCATGAGCTCGAACTCGCTCTGCCTGATGCCGCCGCCGACTTACGAGACCTGGTTCGCCGAGGGGCAACTCGAGCCCGATGTCCATTATGTGCCGCTGGCGCCCGACTTCAGCGATCTGGCCGAGCGGGTGCATCATCTCGAGCAGCATCCGGCCGAGGCCCAGCGCATCGTTGCGGCGGCCAACGCCTATTGCCGCAAATTCGCCGACGAGCGGGCCGAGCAGGCGATCTGCCTGCTCGTGCTCTACAAATATTTCGTGCTCAGCGGCCAGATCGAGCCCGATCCGCAGGTCTGGCGGTTTATCGCGGGCTAGCCGCTTCCGGCGCCCTTAAGTCAGATAACGCTGCGGTCCATAACCAGATCGGCCGGGCCGAAGCGGTCCTTCGCCGTAAACTGCTGGTGCCAGTAGGGATAGAGCACCGGCGGCCGGCTGACGGCATCGAGGCGCTGGCGTTCATCAAAGGACAGCGTCAGGCTTGCCGCGGCGAGATTGTCTTTCAACTGGGCCTCGTTGCGTGCGCCAATCACCAGCGAACTGACGGCCGGCCGGCCAAGCAGCCAGGCCAGCGCCACCTGGGCCGCCGAGACGCCGCGAGTGGCGCCGATGTCGACCAGCACGTCGACGATCCGCCACAGCCGGTCCTCGTCGCGGATCGGTGGTTCCGACCAGCCGCCGATCTGGCGCGCCGTCGGACTGTCGCGGCGGTATTTTCCCGACATCAGGCCGCCGGCGAGCGGGCTCCACACCAGCACGCCAAGGCCCTGGTCGACCGAGATCGGCAAGAGCTCATACTCGGCCTCGCGTGCTTCCAGCGTGTAGTGGATCTGCTGGGTGACGAAGCGCGGCTGGTGCTGGCTGTCGCTGATGCCGAGCGCCTTCATGACCTGCCAGCCGGAATAGTTGGAGCAGCCGACATAGCGGATCTTGCCCTGGGCAACCAGCGTGTCGAGCGCGGCGATGGTTTCCTCGAGCGGCGTCGCGCCATCCCATTCGTGCAGGAAATAGATGTCGATGACATCTGTCCTGAGGCGCTTCAGGCTCTTCTCGCATTCGCGGATCAGATGATGGCGCGACAGGCCCTCGTCATTGGGGCCCTTGCCGATCCGCATGCGCGCCTTGGAGGCGATCAGCACGTCGTTCTTGCGCTTGCCGCCGAGCGCCTCGCCGATGATCTCTTCCGACAATCCGTTCGAATAGACATTGGCGGTGTCGATGAGATTGATGCCGGCATCGATGCAAGTGTCGATGATGCGCGAGGCCTCCGCGAGATCGGAATTGCCGACGGCAGCGAACGGCCCGCTGCCGCCGAAGGTCATGGTTCCCAAGGTCAGCGTCGAAACTTTCAAGCCGGAACGGCCAAGCGTGCGGTATTCCATGTCGGTCCTCGCAATTTTGGTGGGTGGGGATTTACTGGAGAAGGGCGGGCAGCCCGAACGGGTCCGCCATTTGTAGGACAATTTGAGCGGCTTGTCGCCATGCCACGGCGATGGATCGGCAATGCTCGCCGATTTGCAGCGATGATCGGCTGGCTGGCGGGTTGCAATAAAACCGTCATTGCCGGCCTATATCAAGTCGGCTCAGGGTTTCATGTCAGCCGGCAAGCGGAGCAGTGGAAATGACCGAGTTGAAGCAGAATTCTCCGGCCAGGGATTGGCTGGAAGCCGAACTCGCCGACATGCTCGACGAGGACTATGAGCTTGAAATGTCGGAGCCGGCGCTGTCGCTGGAGATCTCCAAGATCTACAAGAACGCGCATCCGCCGTCGATCGACCGCATGCAGTATTTCCGCGACCTGATCGGCTTGCAGTCGGAACTGATCAAGCTGCAGTCCTGGGTTGCCTACCACAAGAAGAAGC
>NZ_JAMYPU010000045.1:0-33747 GCF_040320535.1 Mesorhizobium sp. M0676 | reverse complement strand
TCCAGGGAATCGGTGACGTTGAACATCACCAGCCTGCCATGACCGCCCTCTCTCAGCGAATTTGCAGAACTCTCAGCACACTACCCCTAACGGCCAATCAGGTTGGCGATCCTTCACACCCCCTCTGGCCTGCCGGCCATCTCCCCCGCAAGGGGGGAGATCGGCAGTTTCGGCGTTGCGGGTCCTTCTTCGCAAGTCCATATGCGATTGCCTTGGACGTCAGGGCAGAAGCGCACCGCCGGTCGACAACAAGCCCAAGAGATAACCCAGCGCAAACACCACGATCAGCGCGATGGCGATGACGGCGCCGCGTCGGGCACCGAGCGAATGCACGCCGACGCCATAGGGCTTCCGCTCCAGTCTGCCGATCACCGGCTTCGCTTCGTCCTGGCCGACCACACGCATCTGCGGCAGTTCGGCGATGCGTTGCGAGATCAGCCGCCAGCGATCGTCGTCGCCCGAGGGCCGCCCCGTGCCGTCGAAGACATGCATGCGCTCGGCCAGCCGCATCACCGTGTCGCGGAAGGCGGGATCGATCGCCAGGTCTCGCTCGGCACGCTCGCGGTCGCGATCGTTCATCAGGCCAAGCACATAGTCGCCCGCCCGCGTAACGCGATCGCTTTCACCGGCCATCGGCTTCTCCTTGCTACCAGTGCGGCGGTTTGGTTATCGGCACGTCGGGTGCCGATTGTTCCTCCAGCGCCATGAAGCGCCCGGTCAGCGCATCCAGCTTGCGCTGCATGCGCTCGATGACCGTCCACTGTTCGGCGATCTGGCCCGACAGTTCCTCGATCGTCTTTTCCTGCTCGGCGGCGCGGATTTCCAGCGTCGTCAGCCGGTCGACAGGCATGATCATTCGAAACTCCCCAGGTCCTGGTGCACGCAGTTGCAGCATGATGCGACTGTCGAGCCTTGCATATTAGTGAATGTGAAGGTCTGCGGCCACGTTCGAAATTGACAAGCGCACCGGGATTTGTCGAGAGTGGCCACTGCGCCGCCAATTGGCACGGGTGGGGCATCATGCTAGGCGTTTTGACCAAGCGATAAAAAAATAAGAGTGGGACAGGCTGCATGGCGCAAGCCGCAATCGAACTGATCGGCATCAACAAGAGTTTTGGCGCCGTTCGCGCCAATCGCGACATCAATCTGGAGATCGCACGCGGCACCATCCACGGCATCGTCGGCGAGAACGGCGCCGGCAAGTCGACGCTGATGTCGATCCTCTACGGCTTCTACCAGGCCGACAGCGGCGAGATCCGCGTCGGCGGCAAGCCGGCGTCGATCAAGACTTCCAACGACGCCATCGCGCTCGGCATCGGCATGGTGCACCAGCACTTCATGCTGGTCGACAATTTCACCGTGCTGGAAAACATCATCCTCGGCGCCGAAAGCGATGCGCTGTTGAAAAAGAGCATCGCCAAGGCGCGCTCCGAACTGGAGCGGCTCGAGCGCGAATACGGGCTGGAAGTCGATCCCGACGCCATCATCGAGGAATTGCCGGTCGGCCTGCAGCAGCGTGTCGAAATCCTGAAGGCGCTTTATCGCGGCGCCGAAATCCTGATTCTCGACGAGCCGACGGGCGTATTGACGCCGGCCGAGGCCGACCATCTGTTTCGCATCCTCAGGCAGTTGAAGGACCAGGGGAAAACGGTGGTGCTGATCACCCACAAGCTGCGCGAGATCATGGCCATCACCGACAATGTCTCGGTCATGCGCCAGGGCACGATGGTGGCGACGCGCGAGACCAGCAAGACGACAGTCGGCGAACTGGCCGAACTGATGGTTGGGCGGCGCGTGCTGCTGCGGGTCGAAAAGGGCGAGACGGAGGCCGGCGCGGTCAAGCTGGCCGTCAAGAACCTGACGGTGAAAGACCAGCGCGGCGTCACCATGGTCGACGACATCTCCTTCGATATCCACGCCGGCGAGATCGTCGGCATTGCCGGTGTCGCAGGCAACGGCCAGTCCGAACTGCTCGAGGCGATTTCCGGCATCAGGCGCGCGGTTTCCGGCTCGGTGATGCTCGATGGCAAGCCGATCGACCTGACCGGGGCCGCCGATCCCGGCGAGTTGCGCGACCGTGGGCTCGCCCATGTGCCGGAGGACCGCCATCATGTCGGCCTGGTGCTGGCCTTCGAGGAGAACGAGAATTCGATCCTCGGCTACCATGACGACCCGCGCTACCTCAAAGGGCCGTTCCTCAACATCGACGCCATCATGACCGATGCCAAGGACAAGATCGAGAAGTACGATATCCGTCCCGGCAATCCGCGTCTGAAGACGGCGAATTTCTCCGGCGGCAACCAGCAGAAGATCGTGCTGGCGCGAGAAATGGAGCAGGATCCCGGTGTTCTGATCGTCGGCCAGCCGACGCGCGGCGTCGATGTCGGCGCCATCGAATTCATCCACAAGCGGCTGATCGCAATGCGCGACCAGGGCAAGGCGGTGCTGGTGGTGTCGGTCGAGCTCGACGAGATCCGTTCGCTGTCGGACCGCATCCTGGTGATGTTTGCCGGGCGCATCGTCGGCGAACGTGGCCCCGAGGCGACCGAAGGCGAGCTTGGCCTGCTGATGGCAGGCGTCGATCGCCAGGAGGCGGCAGAGTGAGCACGCCTTACGCCAAGCTGCCGGCCTGGGCCGATTATGGGCTGATCCCGCTGATCAATCTGTCGGTGGCCTTCATCGTTGCCGGTTTCGTCGTCATGCTGGTCGGCGAAAACCCGTTTCGTGCCGCCGTCATCCTGGTCGAGGGCGCTTTCGGCAAGGGAACCGGCATTGCCTTCACGCTGTTCTATGCCACCACCTTCATCTTCACCGGCCTGTCAGTGGCGGTGGCCGCACATTGCGGCCTGTTCAACATCGGGACCGAGGGCCAGGCCTATATTGCCGGCCTTGGCGTGGGCGTGGTCTGCCTCGCCTTCGACACTGTGCTGCCGTGGTGGCTGACCTTTCCGCTGGCGATCGTCGCCGGAGCCGCCGTCGGTGCGCTGTGGGCGCTGATTCCGGCCTATCTGCAGGCCAAGCGCGGGTCGCACATCGTCATCACCACCATCATGTTCAACTTCATCGCGGCCTCGATCATGGTCTATCTCCTGGTCGGGCCATTGAAGCCGGCGGCGTCGCAGGCACCGCAGACGCGCAACTTCCTCGCCGGGGCCGAGCTGCCGAAGCTCAACTGGATCATCGAACTGTTCGGCGCCAAGATCCGCTCGGCGCCGTTCAACATCTGCTTCCTGCTGGCGCTGCTCATGGCATTCCTGGTCTGGCTGCTGATCTGGCGCACCAAGCTCGGCTACGAGATGCGCACCTATGGCCACAGCCCGAAAGCGGCGCGCTATGCCGGCATTTCGGAGACCCGCATCATCATCATCGCGATGATGATTTCGGGCGCGCTGGCCGGCATGATGACACTCAACCCGGTGATGGGCGACCAGCACAATGTGGCGATCGATTTCGTCTCCGGCGCCGGCTTCGTCGGCATTGCCGTGGCGCTGATGGGCCGTCTGCATCCGGTCGGCATCGTGCTGGCGGCGATCCTGTTCGGCATGCTCTACCAGGGTGGCGCCGAACTCGCCTTCGAAATGCCGGCGATTTCCCGCGACATGATCGTCATCATCCAAGGCCTGGTCATCCTGTTTGCCGGTGCGCTGGAGCACATGTTCCGGCCCTACGTCCAGGCGCTGTTCGCCTCGTTCAGTCCAAGGTCGGTCGGCATCGAAGCGGTCAAAGGGAAGGGCGCCTGAGATGGACGTCTTCATCGCCATCGTGCAGATCCTGGACTCGACCATACGCCTGTCGGTGCCGCTGCTGCTCGCTTGCCTCGCCGGCCTCTATTCGGAACGCGCCGGCGTTTTCGACATCGGGCTGGAAGGCAAGATGCTGGTCGGCGCCTTTGCAGGTGCGGCCGCCGCTTCGGTCTTCCATTCGGCCTTCCTCGGTCTCGGCATGGCGATCGTGATGTCGGTCGCCTTTGCCTTGGTGCACGGCTTCGCCTCGATCACCCATCGCGGCAACCAGATCGTCTCCGGTGTGGCCATCAACTTCGTCGCCGCCGGCTCGACCATCATTCTGGGCCAGGCCTGGTTCCAGCAGGGCGGGCGCACGCCGGCGCTACAGCCGGGCGAGCGTTTCGAGGCCATCACTCTGCCAGGTGCTGCCGCGATCCATGATGTGCCGATCATCGGGCCGATCTATTCCGAGCTGCTCTCTGGCCATTCGATCCTGGTGTATCTCGCTTTCGCCATGGTGCCGTTCACCTGGTGGGTGTTGTTTCGCACCCGCTTCGGCCTGCGCCTACGCGCCGTCGGCGAGAACCCGGCCGCCGTCGACACCGCCGGCATCTCGGTCGCCTGGCTGCGCTACCGGGCGCTGATCTGCACCGGTGTGCTGACCGGCATTGCCGGCGCCTACCTCTCGATGGTGCAGAATGGCGGCTTCGTGAAGGACATGACCGCCGGCAAGGGCTACATCGCGCTGGCGGCGCTGATCTTTGCCAAATGGCGACCGGTGAACGCCATGTTCGCCTGTCTTCTGTTCGGCTTCCTCGACGCGGCGGCGATCCGCCTACAGGGTTCGCCGCTGCCGTTGATCGGCAAGGTGCCGGTGCAGTTCATGCAGGCGCTGCCCTATGTGCTGACCGTGATCCTGCTTGCCGGCTTCATCGGCAAGGCGATCCCGCCGCGCGCCGGCGGCGTGCCTTATGTCAAGGAACGTTGATCCGGGCGCCCAGGAGCACTGAGTCGAACATGCGGCTGGTGCTCGAAAGGCGCCAGGAAACGCAAATGGCCGGGTTTTGAACACGATCGTCGGAGAGAACGTCTAGATGTCGCATGATCTGTTCGAAGCCGCGCAGGAGGCCATGGCCAAGGCCTACGCGCCCTATTCGAAGTTTCCGGTGGGTGCGGCGTTGCGCACCGAAGACGGCCGTGTCTTCACCGGCGCCAACATCGAGGTCGCGTCCTATCCGGAAGGCTGGTGCGCCGAGACCACGGCGCTCGGCCATTACATCATGGGCGGTGGCGGCAAGATTGTGGAAATCGCCGTCATTGCCTCGCGCATGGCGAAATGCTCGCCCTGCGGCGGCTGCCGGCAAAGGCTGGCGGAATTCTGCCGGCCGGACACAAAGCTCTATCTTTGCGACAACACCGGCGTGGTCGAGACCGTGACCATGGGCGACATGCTGCCCTACGGGTTTCGTGGCGACATTTTGAAGTGAGAGTTGGCTGATATGAAGGAAGCTCTGGACCACCTCGTTGAAAGGCTGGGCGGGTTGGCGCCGACAACGGCGATGGTGCTGGGGTCGGGCCTTGGCGGGCTTGTCGACCAGGTCGAAAATGCCGTGCGCATCTCTTATGCCGACCTGCCGGGTTTCCCCCGCAGCGGGGTGACTGGCCATGCCGGCGAGGTGGTCGCGGGGCTTTTCGCCGGCACGCCGGTGCTGATGCTGTCCGGCCGCGCCCATTATTACGAGCACGGCGTTGCTGCGGCGATGCGGCCGGCGCTGGAGGTGCTTGCCGGCATCGGCATCACCAAGCTGATCCTTACCAATGCCGCGGGCTCGGTCGATCCCGACATGCTGCCTGGATCGGTGATGCTGATCACCGATCACATCAATTTCTCCGGCTCCAACCCGCTGATCGGCGAGCCGAGCGACCGCCGCTTCGTCGGCCTGACCGAAGCCTATGATGCCGGCTTGCGCGCGGCGATCGAACGGGCGGCGAAGGCGACAGGGACGGCGCTGCACAAGGGCGTCTATATGTGGTTTTCCGGTCCGTGTTTCGAAACCCCTGCTGAAATCCGCATGGCCCGCGTCATGGGCGCCAAAGCGGTAGGGATGTCGACCGTACCGGAGGTCATTCTCGCCCGCTTCCTTGGGCTTCGCGTTGCCGCCTGTTCGGTGATCACCAATCTCGCCGCCGGGATGACCGGGGCGGAACTGTCGCACCAGGAGACCAAGGACATGGCGCCGATCGGCGGCGCACGGCTGGCGACGATCCTTGCGCATGTGTTCCAGGATGGGTCGCCGGAGCCAAAGGGCACCTGATGCTTCCCCAGGAAATCATCCGCCGCAAGCGCGACGGCCAGAAACTGTCCGCACAGGAGATTTCGGCTTTTGTCGCGGGCGTGACTTCGGGCAGCGTCTCGGACGGCCAGGTCGGCGCCTTTGCCATGGCAGTGTTCTTCAACGGCATGAACCGCGACGAGGCGGTGGCGCTGACACTGGCGATGCGCGATTCCGGCGATGTGCTCGACTGGTCCGACCTGCCGGGTCCGGTCACCGACAAACATTCGACCGGCGGCGTCGGCGACAATGTCTCGCTGATGCTGGCGCCGATCGTCGCCGCTTGCGGCGCCTATGTACCGATGATCTCCGGCAGGGGCCTTGGCCATAGCGGCGGCACGCTGGACAAGATGGACGCCATCCCGGGCTATATCAGCCAGCCGGATATCGCGCGCTTCCGCAAGACGGTGCTCGAGACCGGCTGTGCCATCATCGGCCAGACCGCCGATCTCGCGCCCGCCGACCGTCGGCTCTATGCGATCCGCGATGTGACCGGAACGGTGGAATCGGTGCCGCTGATCACTGCTTCTATCCTGTCGAAGAAACTCGCGGCTGGCCTGCAGTCGCTGGTGCTCGACGTCAAGGTCGGCAATGGCGCCTTCATGGAGAAGTCGCGCGACGCGACAGCACTGGCCAACAGCCTGGTCGAGATCGCCAACGGCGCCGGCCTGAAGGCCTCGGCGCTGGTCACCGGCATGAACGAGCCGCTGGCGTCGGCGGCCGGCAACGCGGTCGAGGTGCGCAACGCCGTCGATTTCCTCACCGGGAGGCTCCGCGACAAGCGACTGGAGGATGTGACGCTGGCGCTGGCCGCCGAGATGCTGCAATCGGCAGGGCTGGCGTCGTCCAATCAGGACGGTCTCAGGCGCGCGGCCGAGACGCTGGCCGGCGGCCGCGCGGCAGCCGCCTTCGCGCGTATGGTGACAGCGCTTGGCGGTCCCGCCGATTTCGTCGAGAAGCCGGAAAAATACCTGCCGAAAGCGGCGGTGGAGTTTGCGGTCAAGGCGACAGGCAACGGTTTTGCCACCGGTATTGCCACCCGCGATATCGGCCTTGCTGTGGTCGGGCTCGGTGGCGGGCGCACGCGGCCGGACGACAGGATCGACCATGCGGTCGGCATCACCAGGCTACTGCCGCTCGGCGCCGAGGTGCGGGCCGGCGAGCCGCTGGCGCTGGTCCACGCCCGCACGCAAGTGGAGGCCGAAGCGGCCGCAGCCGCCGTGCTTTCGGCCTATACGATCGGGGCGTCGAAACCAGCCGCCGACAAGACTGTCATCCGGCGCGTGCTGCCGCGCGGGTAGCGGAACGCGCTACTGCACCAGCAACAGTGTGCCGTTTTCGACCTGGTATTTTGCCAGCCGCTGCAAAAAGCTCATGCCGATCAGGTTGGTGCGCAGCGCCTTGTCGTCGAGGACCACGGCCTGGATGTTGTCGACGCTGATCTTGCCGATCTGCAGGCGGTCGATGTTGACCACAGCGGCCCTGATCGCGCCATTGGCGGTGTTGACCTGATGGCTGAAATCCGACGGGTTGAGCGAGATGCCGATGCGGCGCGCCGTCGAGGTGTTGATGGCGACCAACGTGGCGCCGGTGTCGATCATGCCGTCGACCTGGCGGCCGTTGAGCTTGAAGGCGGAGGTGAAATGGCCGCGCTCGTCGGCCGCCACCAGGACCTTGCGACCGGTGGGCAGCGGTGCGGCCGGCTTGTCGGGAACCGAGGCGAGGCTCAGCTCGGGCTGCGGTTGCGGCTTGCCGGCGACGGTCGACTTCAACAGGTTGTCGAGGATCTGCGGGTTCGACTGATAGACGATCGGGATCGATGCCGACGTTCCGGCGAACACGCCCAGAATGAGAAGCTTGCGCAGCATGAACGGACCTTCGTGAAGGCCCATTCTCGTGCGCACATGGTGTTTGCCGCTTTAACGCCAACCCGAAACCGCGGCTTTGCGTAAACGGGCGGTAAACGACTGGATGTCAGCTGGCCTTGCCAGCCGCCGTCATTTGGTTCCGTACATGCGGTCGCCGGCATCGCCGAGGCCGGGCATGATGTAGCCCTTCTCGTTGAGCTGGCGGTCGATGGAAGCGGTAAAGACCGGGACATCCGGATGCGCCTTGGTGAAGCGCTCGATGCCTTCTGGCGCCGCCAGCAGGCAAAGGAAGCGGATGTTGGTGGCGCCGCGCTCCTTCAGCTTGTCGATGGCCGCGATGGCCGAGTTCGCGGTCGCCAGCATCGGATCGACGACGATCACCAGCCGGTCGGCGAGATCGCTCGGCGCCTTGAAGAAATATTCCACCGCCTCCAGCGTTTCGTGATCGCGGTAGAGGCCGACATGGGCAACGCGGGCCGCCGGGACCAGGTCGAGCAGGCCTTCGAGCAGGCCATTGCCGGCGCGCAGCACCGAGGCGAAGACCAGCTTCTTGCCCTCCAGCGTCGGCGCTTCCATGGTTTCCATCGGCGTTTCGATGGTCGTCGTCGTCAGTTCAAGGTTGCGGGTGACCTCGTAGCCGAGCAGCAGCGAGATCTCGCGCAGCAGTCGCCGGAAGCCGGCGGTCGACGTCTCCTTCTTGCGCATGATGGTGAGCTTGTGCTGGACAAGCGGGTGGTCGACGACGGTGACGCCCTGCATGGGTTGCTCCAGTGAATGGTGAATAGTGAATAGTGAATAGTGAGCAGGTTTGCGAGTCCCGATGGATCGATCATTGCGGTTGACAGGCCGAAGAGCCGGCAAACCATTCACCATTCACCATTCACCATTCACCATTCACCATTCACCTCTTCGCATCGAGCCGGGCAAGCAGCGCGCTTTTCGTCTTCCTGTCGACGAAAGCCGCCTCGATCGCGGTTCGGGTGATGGCGGCCAGCGCCTTTTCGTTCATGGCGAAGTGCTCGGCGGCGATGTCGTATTCGCGCTTCAGCGAGGTCCAGAAATAGGGTGGGTCGTCGGAATTCAGGGTCACCTTGCAGCCGGCCGCCTGCAGGGCGGGGAAAGGGTGATCGGCGAAACTGTCGTAGACTTTGAGCGCGATGTTGGAGCCGGGGCAGCATTCAAGCACGATGCCCTCATCGGCGATGCGGCGCACCAGGTCGGGATTTTCGATGGCGCGCACGCCATGGCCGATGCGCGAGGGGCGGATGTGGTCGAGTGCGGCCTGCACCGTCTCCCAGCCGGTCAACTCGCCGGCATGGATGGTGATGCCAAGACCCGCTTCACGGGCGATCTCGAAGGCCCTGACATAATCCTCCATCTCGCCCATGCGTTCATCGCCGGCGACGCCGAAGCCGGTGACCAGCGGATTTCCGCAGCGCGCCGCAAAACGCGCCGCCTGCTCGATCGATTCGACGCCGACATGGCGTACGCCAGTGACGATCATGCGGCCCTCTATGCCGGTCTTGGCTTTGGCGCGCAGCATGCCTTCGCCGAGCGCATCGGTGTAGGCCTTGGGCGACAGGCCGGCCCTGACGGCATGGTCGGGCGAGGTGAAGACTTCGGAATAGATGGCGCCGTCGCGGGCAAGGCTGGTCAGATAATGGTCGGCGAGGCGGGCATAATCCTCCTCGGAGCGGAACAGGTCGGCGGAAAAGTCGTAAGCCGCGAGGAAAGAGGTGAAGTCGTGCCAGACGAACGAGCCGTTCTGGATATAAAGCGAGGTGTCCTTGCCGTATTTCTGCGCCTGGCGGACGACGAGTTCGGGCGCCGCTGCCCCCTCGATGTGGCAGTGCAGTTCCGCTTTCAAAGGCATGCAGTTATCCCGTCTCATCAGTCCAGGCCGTAAGCCCACCACCTGGAAGCGCGGCCGAACACCGCGCCTTAAACAATAGCGCCCGCACCATCGATCGGCTATGGTCCCGCCGGTTTTATGACGGATCAAAATAATGTCAGTTGAGAGAACCACGGCCGCGGGCGGCATGGAAACCTCCTATGGTTTCAAGAAGGTAGGGCCAGGCGACAAGCAGCCTCTGGTCAATGAGGTTTTCCACAAGGTGGCGAACCGCTACGACCTGATGAACGACCTGATGTCGGCCGGGCTGCACCGGCTGTGGAAGGATGCCATGGTGACATGGCTCAATCCGCCGAAACGTCCGGGCTGGAAAGTGCTTGACGTGGCGGGCGGCACCGGCGACATCGCCTTCCGCATTGTAGACGCCAGCCATGGCAACACGCATGCCACGGTGCTCGACATCAACGGCTCGATGCTTAGCGTCGGCCGTGACCGCGCGGAGAAAAAGGGCCTGTCCGGCAACACCGATTTCGTCGAGGCCAATGCCGAGGAACTGCCTTTCACCGATAGCACCTTTGACGCCTACACCATCGCATTCGGCATCCGCAACGTGCCGCGCATCGATGTCGCGCTGACGGAAGCCTTTCGCGTGCTGAAGCCCGGCGGACGGTTCCTGTGCCTGGAGTTTTCCGAGGTCGAGATGCCGCTGCTGGACAAGGTCTACGAAGCCTGGTCGTTCAACGCCATTCCGCAGATCGGCAAGATGGTGACGGGCGAGGGCGAACCCTATTCCTACCTGGTCGAATCGATCCGCAAATTTCCCAATCAGCAGAACTTTGCTGCCATGATCACCCGCGCGGGCTTCGAGCGCGTGTCGTTCCGCAACTATTCCGGCGGCATCGCAGCGCTTCATTCGGGCTGGAAGCTTTGAGGCCGGACAGTTTGCAGCAGCAGGGTAGACGATGAGCAGCGTCGGCGCCGCCTTTCGGCTCGCACGGGCCGGCTGGGTGCTGGTCCGCGAGGGCGTGATCGCAGCACTGCCGGGCGACGAACTCAGCGGCCTGCCGAAATTCGGCTGGCGCATGGCGCGGCTGTTTACCCGCCGCCGCGCGCTCGCTTATGAGCGCAGCGACCGGCTGGCCAAGGCGGTGGTCCGGCTCGGACCCTCCTACGTCAAGCTCGGCCAGTTCCTGGCGACGCGGCCTGATGTCGTCGGCAACGACATGGCGCTCGACCTCGCCATGCTGCAGGACAAGATGCACACTTTTTCGCAGGCGGAAGCGGTGGCGGCGATCGAGGGCTCGCTCGGGCGCAATATCGGCGAACTCTATAGGCAGTTCGGCGGGCCGGTCGCGGCGGCCTCCATCGCCCAGGTTCATCCCGCGCAAGCCATGCATAACGGTGTCGATACCAAGGTGGCGGTGAAGGTGATCCGGCCTGGCGTGCGCCGCCGCTTCTTCCAGGATCTCGAAAGCTATTTCCTCGCCGCCCGGCTGCAGGAGAAATACATCCCGTCGTCGCGCCGGCTGCGGCCGGTCGAGGTGACCGAGACGCTGGCGCAGACCACCAAGATCGAGATGGATCTTCGCCTCGAGGCGGCCGCACTTTCGGAACTGGGCGAAAACACCAAGGACGATCCGGGCTTCCGCGTGCCGTCGGTCGACTGGGAGCGCACCGGGCGCGATGTGCTGACCATGGAATGGGTCGACGGCGTCAAGATGAACGACATCGCCGGCCTCGCGGCGGCGGGGCACGATCTGAAGGCGATCGCCACCAACCTGATCCAGTCGTTCCTGCGTCACACGCTCCGCGACGGCTTCTTCCATGCCGACATGCATCCAGGCAATCTGTTCGTCGAGGCCAATGGCAATATCGTCGCCGTCGATCTCGGCATTGCCGGACGGCTCGGCAAGAAGGAGCGCCGGTTCCTCGCCGAAATCCTCTACGGCTTCATCACGCGCGACTATCTGCGCGTCGCCGAGGTGCATTTCGAGGCCGGCTACGTGCCGCGTCAGCACAATGTCGCGGCTTTCGCGCAGGCCATTCGCGCGATCGGCGAGCCGATCCATGGCCAGCCGGCTGAAACCATCTCGATGGCGAAGCTTCTGACGCTGCTCTTCGAGGTCACCGAACTGTTCGATATGGCCACGCGGTCGGAACTGATCCTGTTGCAGAAGACCATGGTGGTGGTCGAAGGCGTCGCGCGCACGCTCGACCCGGCCTTCAACATGTGGAAGACGGCCGAGCCGGTGGTCGGCCAGTGGATCGCCGGCAATCTCGGCCCGAGCGGCCTGCTGATGGACGCGCGCGACGGCGCCAAGGCGCTGCTGGCGCTGGCCCGCCAAGCGCCCGATCTTGCCGCCCGCACCGAACGGCTGTCGCGCGAGATCGATTTTATGGCCGAACACGGCCTGCGCTTCGACGAAGCAACATCGCGCGCCGTCGGTAAGGCCGAAGCGCGCTACACCCGCTCCGGCCGCATGGCGCTGTGGGTCATCGCGCTGACGCTGGTGTACATCGCGTGGAAGCTGCTCTGATCGCTTGCAACGCTAGCAACTGTGGTGCTAGCGTTGCAGTCGCGCTATTGATGTCGCGGAGCAAGTCATGGGCACCATTACTGTCCGCAATCTAGCTGACGACGTGAAGCAGAAATTGCGTGAGCGCGCTGCGGCGCGCGGGGTGTCGATGGAGGAAGAGGCGCGTGATGCGCTTGCCAAAAGCGTGCTGTCGGCGGAAGCCGGCATGCCCGAGAGCGAAACCCTCTATGCAACAATCCGCCGCTTTGTTGAGCCTCATGGAGGTTTTGACATCGATCTGCCCGAGCGAGGTCAATCCACAAAAACGCACAAAACCCTCGACGGCAAGCGCATCCTGCTGATCATCGGCGGCGGCATCGCCGCCTACAAGGCGCTGGACCTGATCCGCCGGCTGCGCGAGCGCGGTGCGGCGGTGCGCGTCGTGATGACATCGGCGGCGCAGGAGTTCGTCACCACGCTTTCGGTCGGCGCGCTTTCGGCCGACCATGTCTTCAGCGAATTGTTCGACCGCAATGACGAGCACGATGTCGGCCATATCCGCCTGTCGCGCGAGGCCGACCTTCTGGTAGTGGCGCCGGCCACTGCCGATCTGATGGCCAAGCTCGCCAACGGCCATGCCAACGATCTGGCCTCGACGGTGCTGCTCGCCACCGACAAGAAGGTGCTGATGGCGCCGGCGATGAACCCGAAAATGTGGTCGCATGCCGCGACGCGCCGCAACCGGGCGACGCTCGCCAAGGACGGCATCGCCTTTGTCGGCCCGGCCAGGGGCGAGATGGCCGAGAGCAATGAGGTGGGCGAAGGCCGCATGGCCGAGCCGCTGGACATCGTGGCAGTGATCGAGGCACTGCTCGACAGCAGGCCGAAGCCGCTGGCCGGCCGCAGGATCATCGTCACCTCGGGGCCGACGCATGAGCCGATCGACCCGGTGCGCTACATCGCCAACCGCTCTTCGGGCAAGCAGGGTCATGCGATTGCGGCAGCGCTGGCAAGACTGGGCGCGGATGTACGCCTGGTCTCCGGTCCGGTCGGCATTGCCGATCCGGCCGGCGTTGTGACGACGCATGTGGAGACCGCGGCCGAGATGAAAGCGGCCGTCGAACAGTTGTTGCCGGCGGACGCCGCGGTCTTCGTAGCTGCCGTCGCCGACTGGCGCACCGCTGGCACGGCCGGCGAGAAGATCAAGAAGGTGGCGGGCCAGGGCCCACCGGCGCTGCAAATGGTCGAAAACCCCGACATTCTCGCCGGCGTCGGTCATCACGGGCAACGCCCGGGGCTGGTTGTCGGCTTCGCCGCCGAGACGCAGGACCTGATTGCCAATGCCGAGGCCAAGCTGAAGAAGAAGGGCGCCGATTTCATTGTCGCCAACGATGTCTCGCATGAAAGCGGTGTCGGCCCCACCGGCGTCATGGGCGGCGACCGCAACAAGGTGCGCATCGTCTCGAAGGACGGCGTCGAGGAATGGCCTGAGATGGGCAAGGACGAGGTGGCGGCGCGGCTCGCCGCGCTCATCGCCGAGCGTTTGCAAGCCTGAGCGGCCGCCGGTCCGCAATCAGGCACGGGCCATGGTCTTGCAAGCAGCCTTGTGGTCGAGGGCATTTGACGCCGACAGCGCCGGCGGAATGCTGTCGCCAAATTCTCCATCCGCCGTGCCCTCAGCCTGTCGCCAATTGCGGCCGGCGTGCCGCCAAAGCCATCTTCAACGCCGCCAGGCAACCGACAATGCCGAGCGGCACGAAGGCCAGGTACAGCCAGCCGGCGACGTGCGCTGCTGCCTCGCGGTTCAGCCCGTCCGAAAAGCCGCTGGCATTGGCGATGATGCCGGCCATGGCGGCGCCCACGGCGTAGCCGATGCGCTGCATGGTCGGCACGGCGGCCGAGGCGATCGTCTGCTCGCCGTCGCGGGCCGAGGCGACGATGATGCGGGTCAGGAAGGGCCATGACACGCCGAAGCCACCGCCTTGCAACAAAGCGCAGAGCAGGATCATCGGGATCGAGCCGGCGGGGATGGCATAGGCGAAACCCGCGAGGCCGGCTGCAATCATCAGCGCGCCGATGACGAGGATCTGCCGTTCGCGGTGCAGCGGCGCATTGGCGACGGCGATCGACAGGATCGACCAGGCGATCGATTCGGCGGCGATGATGTAGCCTGTGGTCAGGATCGGGATGCCGTGCAGCGTGGTAAGCAGAAGCGGCCCGTAGATGGAAAAAGAGACTGTCGCCACCGAGAAGGCGGCAACCATGGTCATGCCGCTGCCGACCGGCGAGCGCCATGAGAACAGGCCCGACGGGAACAGTCGCGATTGCGGCTTCATGGCGTCGACGAAAACGAACAGCGCCAGGCCGGCGAGGCCGAGGGCCAGCAGCAGCGACGAGCGCAGCAAGGCGACGTCGACGCCTGCGGTGGCGATCAGCACGACGGCGATGGCGAGGCAGCCAAGTGCTGCATAGGGGAAGGGCGGCGATGTGCCGGCGGCGGCCTGCGGCTTCGCCGCTTCCGGCGTGTTCAGGACGATGAAGCTTGCCGATGCCATGGCAATGCCACCCAGCACGAAGACGCCGAAGGCCCAGCGCCAGGACAGGAGCTCGACCATGATCGCGCCGAGCATCGGGCCGCTGAACGCGGCGACGCCCCAGATCGCCGACATTATGCCGAACAGCTGTGGCCAGATGTTGCGGCTAAACAGCCGCTCGACCGAGACGAAGGCCAGCGACACCAGCGCACCGCCGCCGAGCCCCTCGACCAGACGGCCGCCAAGAAACACCGGCATGGACGGCGCGGTGGCGCAGATCAGGGCGCCCACGGCATAGAGCAGGGCGGCGACCGTGACGTTGGAGCGTAGAGCGACATAGCTGACCAGCCGCCCCGCCGCAGCGCCGGCGACAATGGCGCCGAGCTCGTAGACGGCCAGCGACCAGCCGACGAACTGCACACCGGCGAGGTCCCCGACCATGGCCGGCATGACCGTCGCCACCATCGTCTCGTTGGTGGCGTGCAGCAGGATGCCGAGGCTGATGAAGCAGAAGCGCGCGAGGTCGCCGCTTGCCCACAATGCCCGCCAGTCGACCTTGTTGCTGGTGATTTCAGTCATTCTTTTACCCTGCCTTTGCATATCTCGATGCCGGCGCATGGCGCCAGAAGCCAGTCGGGCTTTCCGGCGGGGCCATGCGCGCTGTTTCAGTCAGGCGAGTTGTAAAACCTCAAGCGCAGTTGAGCTCAAGTGGCTTTTTATCGAAGTGCAAACGGTCGAGATTGGCCGGAAGCCTCTCCGCTTGATGCGCCGGTCAGTTCTCAATGCTGCGCAGCTGAAACTGGCTGACGCCGATGGCAATGTTGATACCGGTCTGCGTCTGCAGGCTGAGCGGCTGCAGGGTGAAGGCCTGCGAGGAGCCGCCGACCAGGAGATTGGCGCCGGCGCCGACCGCCGCCGTCACTTCGGCGCTGGCCCCGATATAGTCGCCGGCCAACGCGCCGGGCGCATAGATGTTCCTCAGCGGCGTCAGCACCAGCCATTGCATGACGGTCTGCTTGGTGGTGCCGATGTCGAGCCCGTATTTGTTGACGGCGCCGAAATAGGCTTCCGGCGAAAAGCTCTTGTCGGCCGGCGTGAAGGTGCAGCTCAGATCCTTGCTGGAGCCGAAGATGAAGCCGGTGCCGCCGCCGATGGCGCAATCGAGCACACCGAGTTCGATGCCCTGGTCTTGCGCTTGGGCCTGGGCGGTACAGATGATGGTGATAGCGGCGGCGATGGCTGGTTTCAGCACGGCGGATCCCCCAAAAAGCATGCGGCGCGAAACAGTAACCTGTTCCGCGCCGCGCGTAGAGGGATCAGTCGATACTTATTTGCCGATGCTTATTTGAACGAGTGGATCAGCTCCAGGGAGGTCACGGCGACCGCTACATTGACGCCGGTCTGCGCCTGGACGCTGAGCGGCTCCAGCACAAAGGCGCCGTCGAGCCCGCCGACCAGCAGATTGGCGCCGCCGCCGGTCACCACGCTCGCCTCGGCGTTGACGCCGTAATAATGGCCGGCAAGGTCGCCCTCGTCATGGCCGCGGGTGGCGGCCAGAACCGCCCACACCAGCTGGCCCTGATGCGTCTGGCCGAGATCGACCCCGAGCTTGGAGATCATCCCCGTGTATTTCTCGGACGGCCCATGGTGATAAGGGCGGAACGTGCAGTCGACGCCCTTGTTCGACGTGATGACGTAACCGACGCCGCCGTCGATGGTGCAATCGAGCGTGCCGAGCTGAAGCTTGCCGGCGCTGGCGGGAACGGCAAGCAGCGTCGTGGCAAGTGCCGCGGCACAGATGATTTTCTTGATCATGGGTCAGTCCTTTCGAAAATGCCTTCAACAACGGTTGAATGGCCCGGAGCGTTCCGCTGAAAACTTGGCGCGATCAAGGCAGGGGTTAGCGCTTTGCCCCCGGTGGTTAAGATTGGGTGATAGTGGGGTTTTCTGGATACGCAATCCCTAGGGGAAGGGCTCTGCGCTTTCCCTTGGGAGAAACCGCTCACGCGGCGCACTGCATCAGGAATGGAACGTTGTATAAAAGGCCGCCGATGGCGGCGCGCCGGCCGCATCTCAGCCGGCCGTGGCGCCCGATGTGCGCGACAGGCCGTCCTTGGCCGGCTGGTAGGTCGGGTCGAGATGGACGGCTTCGCGGTAGGCCTTCGAGGCCTTGACCTTGTCGCCGCGGCGCTCGTAGATCAGCGCCTGGTTGGACCAGGCTTCGGCGTTCTTGCCGTCGAGCTTGATGGCCATGTTGAAGTCGGAGAAGGCGTTGTCCTCGTCATTCATGGCGAGATAGGAGAGGCCGCGGCCGTTGTAGGGTTCGGCGGCGTCCGGCGCCAGCGAGATGGCGGTCGAGAAATCCTCGATGGCAAACTTGTGCTGGCCTTGGCTCTGATAGATCAGGCCGCGATTGTGGTAGGCACGGGCATCCGTGGTGTCGAGCTGGATCGCCTTCTGGAAATCGTTGAAGGCCTGCTGGGTCTGGCCGGCCTTGCGATAGAGGTTGCCGCGGCCGATATAGGCGGCGTCATAATTTGCATTGATCTGGATCGAGCGGTTGTAGTCGGCAAGGGCGGCCGCCTGGTTGCCGAGGAAGCGCTGGATCAGCGCCCGGTTCGAATAGGCCTGGTAGAAATTCGGGTTGAGCTGGATGGCGGTGTCGAAATCCTTCAGCGCCGCCTGATACTGGCCGCCACGGCCATAGGCCGAGCCGCGCACATTGTAGCCTTCCGGATCCTGCGGATTGCGCTGGATCACCGCCGACAGCGAGGAGATGTTCTCGCTCGAGCCTTGCGCCTTGTCGATGTTGTTGAATTCGCCGGTCGGAACGCTCTGGCAACTGGCAAGCACCAGGCCGGACATCAGGGCTGCCGCCAGGGCCAAACCGCGCATTGTGGTTCTGCGCTCTACGCCGATTGCGTTCATGTCTGCCCTGTCCTCACTTCAGCCTCGCCGTCCAGGTCCCCCTCCGGGCCGGGTCACAGATTCTCGTAACAAAATCTAGAACGCCGTTTGCGCGTTCAAGGGAACGGCCTCCAACAGAATGGCGGCGCTCCAAACAAAAAGGTGGCGGCGATTCCGCATCGCGCCACCTCTGAGTATCCTTCGAAAAGGACGAAAAATTGGCGTCAGAACCGCGGCGGACGCGGAGCACCACCAGGACCACCGGCGGCGCCGGCAGCAACCGGGCGCGGCGTCATCGGCAGCAGGCCTTCGCGCTGGGCGCGCTTGCGGGCCAGCTTGCGGGCGCGGCGAACGGCTTCGGCCTTTTCACGGGCGCGCTTCTCGGAAGGCTTCTCGTAATGGCCGCGCATCTTCATTTCGCGGAAAATGCCTTCGCGCTGCATCTTCTTCTTGAGAGCGCGAAGCGCCTGATCAACGTTATTGTCGCGGACGAGTACCTGCACGGGCAATCCTGTCTTTCGGGTTTGATATCAACAGGCAAGTGGCCATAGCCACATGCCTCCGCGGCGCTTTACACCACGAATTGTGGCGGCTGATAGCAGAATCAGGCCGCGCTGTCCACACTGGAAATGAAGGACAACCGCCAATTTGCCACGGCAGCCCCGAGATAGGGCGCCAACTAGGCGCTGGCCAGATGGAGCCGTGCGAAATCCTCGAAGAATTCGCCGTAATCGCAGGTAATTTCCTCGCCGGCTGATATATCTCGAGTGGCGGTGGCGCCGCCATATTGCGAAAAATCCGTGTTCGGCCGCTCGGCGTGGTTCATGAAGCGGCCATTATCGACTTCATAGACCATGAAGCCGGGACGGTCGGGGCTCGGATAGGCATAGCGGTCGAGCAATTCCTTGAGGTGCGGCGGCGCCGCCTCGTATTTGTCCATCGGGATCAGCCGGTCGAAATCCGGATCGAGCCGCCAGATCGAGGCGCCCTTCCTGATCGGCTCGGCGGCGAACACGCCGACGCCTTCGATTGCGCTCTGGGCGACATAGGTCCTGATCAGCAGCATGTCCGTCCTCCTCACCCGAAACCGAATCGCCAAATCGCGAGGAAAAAGCAAGTCCGGTTTCGGGTTCTATGGCTGATCGGCGCGGGCGATGACCCGCGAAATGCTTCACGTCCGGGTGATCGAGACGCCGCCATCGGCAAACAGCGCCGATCCTGTGGTGAAGCTCGACGCATCCGATGCCAGGAAGAGCGCAGCGCGGGCGATCTCTTCAGGCACAGCGACACGTTTCAAGGCATGCAGGTTTTCCACGAAAGCGCGTGATTCCGGCGTCTTGAATGTTGCCGACGGCGTGTCGGTGCCACCCGGCATCAGCGCGTTGACCCGCACGCCCCTGGGGCCGTATTCGGCGGCCAGCACCTGCGTCAGGCCGATCAGTCCGGCCTTGCTCGCGGCATAGCTGGTCATGCCCGGCATGCCGACTGTGTGACCGACGAAGGTCGAGGTGAAGATCAGCGATCCGCCGCCGCGTTCGACCATCGCCGGCACCTGGTATTTCGCGCCGAGAAAGGCGCTGGTCAGATTGGCGTCGAGCGTCTCGCGCCATCCGTCCAGCGACAGTTCCGAAATCGGACCCATCGTTCCGACGGAGCCGACATTGTTGAAGGCGATATCGAGCCCGCCGAATTTTTCGACGGCGAGATCGACGAGGGCTTTTGCATAGGCTTCGTCGCGGACATCGCCGGCAAGCGCGACTGCCGTGCCGTCGGCGTCCTCGATTTCGACGACCAGCGCATCGAGTTCGGCCTGGCGGCGGGCGGCGATGACGACCCTGGAGCCTTCTTCGGCGAAGAGTTTTGCGGTGGCGCGGCCGATGCCGGAACTGGCGCCGGTGACGATCGCTATTTTATTGGTGAGTGCGAACATTTTTTACATCCTTTCATCGCGCCGGCTGTGCCGGCAACCGGGATGTTGATCGCAGTTCGGGACGGTGCTAGCCACCCGATACGTGCTCGACTTGCTGAATGGCTTCGCAGCGGCACAAGCGCCGCGCGCCGGACTATTGCTTCAGCAGCCAGCCGAGGCGGTCGAGCGAAAATGCGTAGCTGATGGCGATGAGCAGCGTGATGACAACGCCCGTGGTCGTGTGACCGGCGGCATAGAATCCGGCTGCACCGCCAAACAGGATGGCCAGTTCAAGCACCAGCCTGACTGCGCCTGGTACAGGAACCGGCGCGCGTCCGGACCGGCTCGGATCGCCGCGCACCGCGAAGGTTCCCCACAGCGCAGCTGCAATGAACGGCAAGGCCAAGGCGAAGAGCCAGCGCCACCATCCGCCGGAGAGGCTCCAGCCGGCAAAGCCGAGGCCAAGCAAGGCGGCAAGTTCCAGCAGGAAACGCAACGTCAGATTCCACCAGGCGTTGCCCATATTCGTCCTCCAGAGTCTCGCGATCGCCAGTGTGTCCGAACGCAGCCATGCCTGCCAGCCCGGGCAGGTCTTTTCCACCGCGGCGCAAAACGGCAAGCGCCGTCGCAAACAGCGCAAGGGTGGAAGCGCCGTTTCGCTAGTGATACACCTCGCGCGCCGGGGCTGCGTAAAATACCCCACCGCCATTTGCGAGGCTGGAACGTTGAAAAAATATTCGGTATTCGCCATCGCCCGCGAGGCCATGCGCGGCCACAAGGGCTGGGAGGAACAATGGTCCTCGCCGGAACCGAAGAAGGAATATGACGTCATCATCGTCGGCGCCGGCGGTCATGGCCTGGCCACCGCCTACTATCTCGCCACCGTTCACGGCATCACCAATGTCGCGGTGCTGGAAAAGGGCTGGCTGGGCGGCGGCAACACCGGGCGCAACACCACCATCATCCGCTCCAACTACCTTTACGACGAGAGCGCCGGCATTTACGACCATGCGCTGAAGCTGTGGGATGGGCTCTCCCAGGAACTCAACTACAACGTCATGTATTCGGCGCGCGGCGTCATGATGCTGGCGCACAATGTGCACGACATCCAGGTGCTGAAGCGCCATGTCCATGCCAACCGTCTCAACGGCATCGACAATGAATGGCTGACGCCTGAGCAGGCGAAGGAATTCTGCCCGCCGCTCAACATTTCCAGGCAGGCGCGCTATCCCGTCGTCGGCGCCGCCTTGCAGCGGCGAGGCGGCACGGCGCGTCACGATGCGGTGGCCTGGGGCTATGCGCGCGGCGCTTCGGCGCGCGGCGTGCACATCATCCAGAATTGCGAGGTCACCGGCGTCAAGCGGGCGGCCAATGGCGCGGTCATGGGCGTCGACACGACGCGCGGCTTCATCGGCGCCAAGAAGGTCGGCGTGGTGGCTGCAGGCCACTCCTCGGTGATCATGAACATGGCCGGCGTGCGCATGCCGCTGGAAAGCTATCCGCTGCAGGCGCTGGTGTCGGAGCCGGTCAAGCCGGTGGTGCCGTGCGTGGTTATGTCGAACACGGTGCACGCTTACATCTCGCAGTCCGACAAGGGCGAGCTGGTGATCGGCGCCGGCACCGACCAGTATGTCTCCTATTCGCAGACCGGCGGCCTGCATATCCTGCAGCACACTCTCGACGCCATCTGCGAGATGTTCCCGATCTTCACCCGCATGAAGATGCTGCGCTCGTGGGGCGGCATCGTCGACGTGACGCCCGACCGTTCGCCGATCCTGGCCAAGACGCCGGTATCAGGCCTCTACGTCAATTGCGGCTGGGGCACGGGCGGCTTCAAGGCGACGCCCGGCTCAGGCCATGTCTTTGCCCACACGATTGCCAAGGACGATCCGCATCCTATCAACGCGCCCTTCACCATCGAGCGCTTCCGCACCGGGCGCCTCATCGACGAGGCAGCAGCGGCGGCGGTGGCGCACTGATGATGGTGGAACTGGCTGTAGCGGTGCCGCTGGTGCTGGCGGGGGAGCAGGACCTGTTCCATTTTCCGTCACCGGACGAGGTGCGGACGCAGCCGATCAGCCGCGCCGGCAACGAAGCCAATTGGCCGTTTTCGATCGACGCCGGCATTCTGGGATGCGTGTGGAGTGGTGGCCAGAAGGTGGTCATCTTCATGGAGAACAGGCCCTCCGATCTCGGCGAGGACGACACATTCGAGCCGCGCAGCGTCATCGTGACGACCGATCCGTTTCAGCTCACGATCGGCAACATGGCGTATCGCGAGCTGTTTCGCCCCGCCGCAAGCGTGGAGGAGCGCATTCGGCTCGTCGCGCCTTTTGCGGCGATGGGCCAGAGGCTTTGCAACCAACCGGCCGGCGCGCATGTCGGCCACGGCGAATTGTAGGAACGAACAGAATGCTTCTCATCCGCTGCCCCTATTGCGAGGAAGAGCGCCCGGAGCTCGAGTTCCGTAACGCCGGCGAGGCTCATATTGCGCGCTCGGCCAACATGGCGGGCGAGAGCGACGACGATTTTGAAAAGTTCTTCTTCATCCGCTCGAACCCGAAGGGCATCATCTATGAGCGCTGGCGCCACATCCATGGCTGCGCGCGTTTCTTCAACGCGGTGCGCGACACCGTCACCGACAAGTTCGTCATGACTTACAAAGCCGGCGAGCCGAAGCCGTCCAAGCTGCCCAAAAACTCCAACGAAATGGCTTCCAAATGAGCGGCGCGTTCCGCATTCCGAGCGCCGGCCGTCTCAGCCAGGCCAAGACCGCGCGGTTCTCTTTCGACGGCCAGTCTTACACCGGCATCGAAGGCGACACGCTGGCCTCGGCGCTGCTTGCCAATGGCGTGCATCTGGTGGGACGTTCGTTCAAGTATCACCGTCCGCGCGGCTTCCTGTCGGCCGGAGCGGAAGAGCCAAACGCGCTGGTCGAGGTCAAGCGCGACGCCGCGCGCAAGGCGCCGAACATCCGCGCCACCGTGCAGGAACTTTATGACGGGCTTGTCGCCCAATCTCAGAACCGCTGGCCCTCGCTCGCCTTCGATGTCGGCGCGGTCAGCGATCTGGCATCGCCGCTGTTTTCGGCCGGCTTCTATTACAAGACCTTCATGTGGCCGAAGGCAGCCTGGAAGAGCCTCTACGAGCCGAAGATCCGCGCCGCGGCCGGCCTCGGCGTTTCGCCTGACAAGCCAGATCCCGACCATTATTCGTCGCGCTATGCGCATTGCGACGTACTGGTGCTAGGCGGCGGTGCGGCCGGCATTGCGGCAGCGCTCGCCGCTGCCGAAACCGGCGCGCGTGTCATCCTCGCCGATGAACAGGCCAGCTTCGGCGGCAGCCTGCGCTTCGAGAGCGGGGCGAAGATCGACGGCCAGGACGGTTATGCCTGGGCGCAAGGCGCGGTGGCCAAGCTCACCGCCCTGGACAATGTCCGCGTTTTGTCGCGCACGACGGCGTTCGGCTACTACGCGCAGAACTTCGTCGGCCTGGTCGAGCGGGTCAGCGACCATCTGCAAAACCCCGGCCGCGATTTGCCGCGCGAGCGCCTATGGCAGGTACGCGCCAAGCGCGTGGTGCTGGCGACCGGCGCCATCGAACGCCATATCGTGTTTGCCGACAATGACCGGCCCGGCATCATGCTGGCCTCGGCGGCGCGGACTTATCTCAACCAGTACGGTGTCGCGGTCGGCAAAAATGTCGGCGTCTACACCGCCAATGACTCGGCCTACTCCGCCGCGATCGACCTGAAGAAGGCCGGCGTCAACGTGGCGGCGATCGTTGACCTGCGCGACCATCCGACCGGACCTGTGATCGACGAGGCGAGAGCGCTCGGCATCGAGGTCAATTTCGGCCGCGCGGTGATCCGCGCCGGCGGCAAGTTGCGCGTGACCTCGATGACGGTTCAGCCGAAGAATGGGGGCGGCGAGCGCACCATTCCGGTCGATGCCATCCTGATGTCGGCCGGCTGGACGCCATCGGTGCATCTGTTCTCGCAGTCGCGCGGAAAGGTCGCGTTCAATGACGAGACCAAGCGCTTCGTGCCGGGCATCTATGCGCAGGACTGCGTTTCGGTCGGCGCCTGCAACGGCACGGATGGGCTGTCGGCGTCGATCGACGAAGCCTATGCGGCCGGCGCCAAGGCGGCGAAGGATGCGGGCGGCAAAGTGGCCAAGGGCGTTAAGCCGAAGGTCGACGCGTCGGAAAGCTGGTCGCGCGGCATGCTGGGCGCGGCGCCCGGCGCCGGGCCGGACAAGACGGTCAAGGCCTTCGTCGATTTCCAGAACGACGTCACCGCCAAGGACATCCGCCAGGCGGTACATGAAGGCATGCGCTCGATCGAGCACGTCAAGCGCTTCACCACCAACGGCATGGCGACCGACCAGGGCAAGACCTCCAACATGCACGGCCTGGCGATTGCCGCCGAGACGCTTGGCAAGCCGATCCCCGAGGTCGGGCTGACCACGTTCCGCGCGCCCTATACGCCTGTCACTTTCGGCGCGATCGTCAGCCATTCGCGCGGTCCGCTGTTCGACCCGACACGCAAGACCGCGATTCATCCCTGGGCCGAAGCGCAAGGCGCCGTGTTCGAAGATGTCGGCCAGTGGAAGCGCGCCTGGTATTTCCCCCAGGCGGGCGAAGACATGCACAAGGCGGTCGACCGCGAATGCGTCGCGGTCCGCAGCAATGCCGGTCTGTTCGACGCCTCGACGCTGGGCAAGATCGAAGTGGTCGGGCCGGATGCGGCCAGGTTCATGGAACTGCTCTATACCAATCCATGGGAGAAGCTTGAGCCCGGCCGCTGCCGCTATGGCATCATGCTGCGCGAGGACGGCTTCATCTATGATGACGGCGTCGTCGGCCGACTGGCGCCGGATCGTTTCCATGTGACGACGACAACCGGCGGCGCGCCGCGTGTCATGAACCACATGGAGGACTATCTCCAGACCGAGTTCCCGCATCTGAATGTCTGGCTGACGTCAATCACCGAACAATGGGCGGTCATCGCCGTGCAGGGGCCGAAGTCGCGAGACACCATTGCACCGCTGGTCGAAGGCATCGACATGTCGGACGAGGCGCTGCCGCATATGTCGGTGCGCGAAGGCAAGATCTGCGGCGTGCCGACCAGGCTGTTTCGCATGTCGTTCACCGGCGAGCGCGGTTTTGAAGTCAACGTGCCGGCCGATCACGGCCAGGCCGTCTGGGAAGCGCTGTGGGCCGAAGGCCAAAAGCATGGCGCCGCCGCTTACGGCACCGAGGCGATGCACGTGCTGCGCGCCGAAAAGGGCTACATCATCGTCGGCCAGGACACGGACGGCACGGTGACGCCGAACGATGCCGGGCTCGACTGGGCGGTCGGCAAGAAGAAGACCGACTTCGTCGGCATCCGCGGCCTGACGCGGCCCGATCTGGTCGCCAAGGGCCGCAAGCAGCTGGTCGGCTTGAAGACCAAGGACCCGAAAGTGGTGCTTGAGGAAGGCGCGCAGATCGTCGCCGACCCGAAGCAGGCGATCCCGATGAAGATGATCGGTCACGTCACATCCAGCTACTGGTCGGAAAATTGCGGTCGCTCGATCGCGCTGGCGCTGGTTGCCGGCGGCCGCGACCGGATGGGCGACACGCTCTATGTGCCGATGCCGAACGGGGTGATCGAAGTGGAGGTTACCGGCATGGTGTTCTTCGACGAGACGGGAGGGCGCCTCAATGGCTAAGGCTGCTGCAAAGAAGACGGCCCCAGCTGCAGCGGCGTCGGTCGAGCGCCGCCCGGCCCTGGCTGGACGCTTCGTTTCCGCAACGGATGTCAAGGTCGAGGTGCTGCCGCCGGCGGAGCGCATGTCGCTGCGCGCGCCGGAGGCTTCCGTCGCGGCGCTGTCGAAGGCGCTCGGCCTGACCTTGCCGAAGCAGCCGAAAACTTCGGCGGCCAAGGCTGGCCGCACGGCGCTGTGGCTCGGCCCTGACGAGTGGCTGGTCATCGACGAGGCCGGCAAGGATCCGCTGGCCGATTGTGCTGGGGTTGCCGCATTGCATTCGGCGGTCGGCATCTCGCACCGCAACGTCGCCTTCGCCGTCACCGGCCCAGCGGCGGCCGCCGCGATCAATGCAGGCTGCCCGCAGGATTTGTCGCTCGAGGCTTTTCCGGTGCGCGCGGCGTCGCGCACCATTCTCGGCAAGTGCGAAATCCTGCTGCTGCGCACGGCAGCCGATGCCTTCCGGGTCGAGTGCTGGCGTTCCTTCTCGGACTATGTCTTTACTTTCCTGTCGGAAGCAGCCAGCGACGCGGCGGCGTAGGAACGTTTGACGGGTCAAGCCGTTCTGCTTCCCTCATCAGGGAGAACATACGATGCCGTCGAAAGTGCCGCCGAAGTCAGCTGGCAAGACGTCCGCCGTGCGCTCACTCGAACATGAGCAGCATCACGAGGTGACTGCCGAAGAGGAACTCGAGGAAGGCCTCGAGGACACGTTTCCGGCCAGCGATCCGGTGTCGATCACCTCGACCGCCATCCCAGGCGCGCCTGCAAGACCCGGCAGGGCCAAGACGGCGCCGGGTCGCAAACCGCGCAAGAAATAACCCGTTCGGCTACGCCAGGTTTGAACTCAGGAAAAGCCGGCTTGCGCTGAGGAAGTGGGGGCGCTGAGGAAAAAACGGGCGGCCGGGATTATCCTGCCGCCCTTAAATTAGTCGTTGTGCTGTGGTCGAGCCCGATCAACTTAGAACGTGCTCGGCACGATCCATGGGTTGATCTCGATGCCGAGACGCGGGCTCTTGGCCTTGACGTCGGACTTTTCGACCGAGCCGGTCACGGCGCAATCGAGCTTGGCATTGGTCGTGGTGTCGACGCAGGTGGCGGCGGGGGCCTGCTTGGTCGAGTGTGTGTTGTTGGCGGCGAAAGCCGAGCCGGAGAGAGCCAGCACGGTGGCGAGAGCGAGAAGGGTCTTGTTCATGTCTGTCTCCACCGGTTAAATTTTTTTCGTACATGTACGATACAACGTACACATACGTCCACCGAGATGGGTTTTCAAGTCGGAAAACGTACGCGTACGAAAAATCTTTTTGAACGCCGAAAAATTGCGGCGCACTGACACAGCCGAAGCTGTCAGGCCGGACGTTGAATTGGAGGGGCGGGGATGCTCAGCAGTCGACCGGGGTCTCGGTCAGCGGCGGCACATTCTGGGTGCTGAGCGTGGCGAGTGTGAAATCGCACATCCGCGTCACGAAAGCCTGTGGATCGCCGAAGGGGTAGAACGGGAACGTGATCAAAAGCGAGATGGTGCCGTGGCCGACTGCCCAAAGCATGGTGGCGATGGCGCGCGGATCGCCCTGCAGCTTGCCTGCAGCAACGCAGGCCTCGACCCTGGATATCAGCGCTTTCATCGCCGGGTTGGCCTCTTCCATGTCCTCATAGCTTCTGCCTTCCGGCAGCTTGGTCTTTTCGGTCATGAACACGGTGCGGTATTCGTTGGGATTGCCGAGCCCGAAGGCAGAATATTCGGTCATCACCGCACGCAAAGCCTCGATCGGATCGTCGGAAGGGTGCTCCTCGATGCGGCGGGCAAGTGTTTCGAAGGCATCCTCGGCCAGCGCAAACAGGATGTCTTGCTTGTCGGCGAAGTAGGAATAGACCGACATCGGAGCATAGCCGACCCGCTTGGCCAACTTCCGGATGGTCAGGCCTTCATAGCCCTCTTCCTTGACGAGCTTGTGGGCTGCGTCGAGCAGTTCGGAACGCAGTTCGGCCTTTTGTTTCTCGCGGCGTTTCTGGACGCTCAGTGGCAAGATCCGGTGCCTTTGGTTGGTTGTGCATGACTAAATATATACGCTGTACGGAAACGGGCAAGGGCGCTGTCAGGGACATCAAAAAGCGACCTCAAGCTTTCTCTCGAACAGTCGTGCCCGTCTGGTCCATTTCGCCGGCATCTATGTCACAGCATGTGTAACCTGGGCGCACGCAGGCAACATCGGACCGTTACAAACAAAGCCTATTTGGCGGCTCTGCAAGAAATTTCGGTTTTGGGGGGCCTCTATGGCTGCGATAGAGCTTTCGTCCGGGCTGCCGGGCGCACATCCACTTTCTCATGGCGCCAGGCTGGCGCTCAGGCGAGTCGTGATAGTCGCATGGCTGGCGATCGCAATCGGCTTCGCCATGGAAGCGCTTATTCTGACTGCCGGATTTGCGGCAGGTTCGCACCCGGCCCCGACCCAGGTTCTGATCGACTTGGCGCAAGGCGTGACCTGGTCATTCTTCGTCTGCGCCGGCGTCAGCCTCGGCACGGCGATCACCAAGGTGCGAGCCTCGCTTGGCGGCCTGATCGCCATGATCTCGGGGCCGCTGGCCATGGGCATCGCCAAAGGTACGCAAAAGGTGATGGTGAGCGCGCTTGATGTATCGGCAAAGCCCGTGATCCTGTCGCTCACCACGCTCGGTATGTTGCGGGCGATCGAGTATGGTTTGCTGGGCTGGATGCTGGCTTCGCTCGCATCCAAGGAAGAACCTCGCTCGCTGCATTTCATGCTGGCGGGTGCCTTGGCCGGCGCGGTGTTCGGCGGCGGGATCACGGCGCTAACGATCGAGACTGCCGCAGCCAAGGACATTGCGCTGGCATTGCCGCAGGCTGTCGCCACCGGCCTCATTGAGATCGTGTTTCCGATCGGATGCTCGCTGGTCGTCTACATCGCCCTGCAAGTCAGCCGGCACATGAAGTTCATTTCCAGCGATGCGCGCTAGAGCAGGATGATTTCAGGTCGAATTGACCTGAAATCTGAATCCGGGTCTAATCAAATTGATAGAGCATGATGTCGTCCGAAAACCGCTTCACACTTTCGGCATCATGCTCTTTCTACAGACGGTGATCGGTTTGCGTCCTGTTTCCAGGCCGGTTGCCACCGCCTCCGTATGGGCTTGCTCCCCGGTCGGGGAACGGAACTGATCCGATCTGTCATCAAATCGCGCCGACCACACTATCTCATTGTCTACTCAGGTTCGGTCGATCAGCTTGGCGGCAAGGTGCGACAGCAGCTTCACCGCTTGACCATAGGTCTTGGCCTTTTCGGGGTTGGAGGCGTTGCCGTCCAGCGCCCGCTTGTAGACGCCCTGGCAGATGGCAGCCAAACGGAAGAAGGAGAAGGCGAGGAAGAAGCTCCAATTGTCGATGCCGGCCAGCCCGCGCCGACGGCAATACGCCGCGACATAGGCTTCCTCCAAGGGCAGGCCGAGGGCGGCGCGGTCGACGCCGCCAAGACCGCGAAAGCCCGAGGCGTGCGGCAGGCGCCATTGCATGCATTGATAGGCGATGTCGGCGAAGGGATCGCCGAGTGTCGACAGTTCCCAGTCGAGCACCGCCAGCACTTTCGGCTCACTGGCTGCGAAGATCATGTTGTCCAGCCGGTAGTCGCCATGCACGAGGGATATCCGGCCGTCATCGGCCGGCGTATGCGTCTCCAGCCAGGCGATCAGCCGGTCCATGTCGGCGACCGTGCCGGTCTCCGAGGCGCGGTACTGGCTGGTCCAGCGTGCCAGCTGGCGTTCGAAGTAATTGCCGGGTTTGCCGAAATCGCCGAGCCCGACCGCCTCGACATCGACATCGTGCAGGGCCGCCAGCGTGGCGTTCATAGCATCGTAGAGGGCGGCGCGCTCATCGTTGCCAGTGGCCTCCGGCACTGCCGGATCCCAGAAGATGCGGCCGTCGAGAAAATCCATGACGTAGAACATGCGGCCGATCGGCGTCGCCTCCGCCGACAGATGCAGCATCGCCGGCACCGGCACGGCGGTGCCGGCCAGCGCCTTCATGACCGTGAATTCGCGGTCGACCTGATGCGCCGATTTCAGCAACTGGCCCGGCGGCTTGGCGCGCAGGACATAGCGGCCGCTGGCCGCGGTCAGCAGATAGGTCGGGTTCGACTGGCCGGATTTGAATTTTTCGATGGAATGAAGCCCGGCAAAACCCGGGATGTGCGCCTCGAGATAGGGCGCTAGTGCCGTCCGGTCCAGCGCGTTGGCGTCGCCGCTCATGCGGTCTCCGGCTCACGCTCGATCAGCGTCAGCGTCAGCCAGCGCGCCGTCAGCGCCGGCTTCTTCGAGCCTTCGATCTCGATGGTCACGTCATGCGCCGTCTGCACCCAGCCCGACGGCCTGACCTTGACGTCGGCCAGCACGAAGCGGGTGCGGATGCGCGCGCCGGTCTTCACCGGCGCCAGGAAGCGCAGCGAATCGAAACCGTGGTTGACGCCCATCTTGCCCTTTTCCAGCGGCGGCATGGTCTCGAAGGTCATCGCCGAGAGCAGCGACAACGACAGGAAGCCATGCGCGATGGTGCCGCCGAACGGCGTCTCGTTTTTGGCCCGCTCGGGGTCGCAATGGATGAACTGGTGGTCGTCGGTGGCGTCGGCGAACTGGTCGATCATGGTCTGTGTGACCTCGCGCCATGGCGAGACGCCGACTTCCTTGCCGACGCTGGCCAGAAGCACATCGAGACTGATCGGTTCCACTGCGGTGTCCTCCCCTTGCCGCCGACCGCGGCTCATTCCTTGAACAATGTCAGCCCATGCTGCACCGACTGCCCGCCGTCGATCGGCAGGATGGCGCCGGTGACATAGGAACCGGCACGGCTGCACAAATAGAGCGTTGCGCCGCCGATGTCATCCGCCACGCCGATACGGCCGATGGGGACATGGCTGCCGACATGTCTGGCCTTTTCTTCGGTGCCGGTGGCAAAGGCGGTCATCCGGCTCTGGAAGGGGCCGGGGGCGAAGGCGTTGACGGTGATGCGCCGCGCCGCGAGCTCGATCGCCAGCGTGCGCGTCAGGTGGTGAACGGCGCCCTTGGACGCGGTATAGGAATAGGCGTCGTCGGCCAGCGGCTGCGTGCCCATCACCGAGCCCAGATTGAGGACGCGGGCCGGATCGGCATCGCTGGCGGCGGCTTCCAGCAGCGGCAGCAATTCGCGGGTCAGGTGGAAGACGGCGGTGACGTTGACGGCGAACACCTTGGCCCAGCCGCTATAGGGAAAATCTTCCAGCGAGGCACCCCAGGATATGCCGGCATTGTTGACCAGAATATGCAGCTTCTCGGTGCGCGCCTTGACCTCGCTGACCAGCGCGGCAATGCCGGCTTCGCTCGAGACGTCACCGGCGAAACCTTCGGCACTGCCGGAGCCGCCGAGCCCGTTCAACTCAGCGGCGACCTTGATGCAATCCTCGCCCTTGCGCGAGGCGATCATCACGGTAGCGCCGGCCTGGACCAAAGCGGTCGCAACCATGCGGCCGATGCCGGTCGCGGCTCCCGTTACCAGCGCGGTCTTACCCGCGACTGAGAACAGTTCTTCCAGATAGCTCATCGCAATTCCTCCGCGCCTTTCTGCTCACGGTCCGGGGCGAAAGGGCTCGCGTTGACAAGGCTAACCGAAGTACGGTCATCCTTGCCACGGGTAAAGTGCCTGGATGCGTGAAAGGGTTGGAGACCGATGGCGGACATGAATCTCGGCATGACCGAGCGGCTGAAGCCGATCCACGCCCGTGTCGCCGCCATGGTGTGCGACGAGATCATGCCGCTCGATCATGAGTTTTTGAGCGAGGTCGGCAAGGGCGGCGACCGCTGGGTCTACACCGCGCGGCAGACCGAGATCCTCGAAGGGTTGAAGAAAACGGCCAAGGATCGCGGCCTGTGGAATTTCTGGCTGACCGGCTCCGAGCGCGGCTATGGGCTGTCAACCGTCGAATATGCCTATCTGGCCGAGGAGATGGGCAAGGCGCATCTCGGCGCGGAGACCTTCAATTGCTCGGCGCCCGACACCGGCAATATGGAGGTGCTGGAGCGCTATGGCTCGGAGGACCACAAGCGGGCATGGCTGGCGCCGCTGCTCGAGGGGAAAATCCGCTCGGCCTATCTGATGACGGAGCCGGATGTCGCCTCCTCCGACGCCACCAACATCGCCATGCGCTGCGAAAAGCAAGGCGGCGACTATGTACTCAACGGCGAGAAATGGTGGGCGTCGGGGGCCGGGGACCCGCGCTGCGCCATCTACATTGTCATGGTTCGCACCGGCGAAGCCGAGACGCAGCACCGCCGCCATTCGATGATCCTGGTGCCGTCCGGTACCAAGGGCGTGACCAAGCTGCGACCGATGCAGGTCTATGGCGATGACGACGCGCCACACGGCCACATGCATCTTCGCTTCGACAATGTCAGGGTGCCGGCGGGAAACCTGATCCTCGGCGAGGGCAGGGGGTTCGAGATCGCGCAGGGGCGGCTCGGCCCCGGCCGCATCCACCATTGCATGCGCGCCATCGGCCAAGCCGAAATGGCCCTGGAGCTGCTGTGCCAGCGCTCGGTGCGCCGCGAGGCCTTCGGCCAGCCATTGGCCAAGCTCGGCGCCAATTTCGACATCATCGCCGAGTGCCGCATGGAGATCGAGATGGCGCGGCTGCTCTGCCTCAAGGCGGCGTGGATGATCGACCAGGGCGATGCGCGCGCAGCCGCGCCCTGGATCAGCCAGATCAAGGTCATCGCACCGCGCGTCGCGCTCAAGGTCACCGACGAGGCGGTGCAGATGTTCGGGGCGCAAGGCATCAGCCAGGACACGCCGCTGGCGCGCTCGTGGACGCATTTGCGAACCCTGCGCCTTGCCGACGGGCCGGACGCCGTGCACCGCCGGCAGGTGGCGCGTACGGAGCTCAGGAAATACACGCAGGAAAAGGTCTGAGCGGATGAAGGCCATTATCGCCCGCGATTTCGCGCCGCTCGGCCAGCTCGTCCATGCCGACAATCTGAAGGAACTGGTCGGCTGGCATCTGGCCGGCAAGGTTCGGCCGGCCATCGAAGGCACTTATCCGCTGGCCGATGCCGCCGCCGTGGTGACGCGCGTGCTTGGCCGTGGCGCATCCGGCAAGCTCATCCTCAACCTGTAAGGAGCCCCGCCATGGCGATCCCCTCAGACATGAAAGCACTGCTGCTGATCGGCGACGGCTACACCAGGACGCCCTCCGGCAGCGTGCTGGAGGCGATGGAGCCGTATCTCACGCTGGGCAGCATTGGCGTGCCGACGCCCGGACCGAGCCAGGTGCTGATCAAGGTCAGCCTCGCCTCGATCAACCCGTCCGACGTCATGTTCATCAAGGGCCAGTACGGTCAGCCGCGCGCCAAGGGCCAGCCGGCCGGCTTCGAGGGTGTCGGCACGGTCGTTGCAAGCGGCGACGAGCCCTATGCGAAAAGCCTGATCGGCAAGCGCATCGCCTTCACCACCGGCGTCACCAATTGGGGCGCGTGGGCGGACTATGCAGTTGCCGAAGCTGCCGGCTGCATTCCGCTGCTCGACACGGTCCGCGACGAGGATGGCGCGGCGATGATCGTCAACCCGCTCACGGCGCTCGCCATGTTCGACATCGTCAAGGAGACGGGCGAAAAAGCCTTCATCATGACCGCCGGCGCCAGCCAGCTTTGCAAGCTGATCGCGGGTCTCGCCAAGGAGGCTGGGTTCCGGCCGATCGTCACCGTGCGCCGCGACGAGCAGATTCCGCTGTTGAAGGAGATCGGGGCTGCCCATGTGCTCAACGAGAAGGCGCCGGATTTCAAGGCAGCACTACGCGATGTGGTCAAGGCCGAGCAGCCGCGCATCTTCCTCGATGCCGTGACCGGGCCGCTGGCCTCAGCGATCTTCGACGCCATGCCGAAGCGCTCGCGCTGGATCATCTATGGACGGCTCGATCCGGACACCACTGTCATCCGTGAGCCCGGCCAGATGATCTTCCAACACAAGCACATTGAAGGCTTCTGGCTGGTCGAATGGATGCGCCAGTTCCGCGACAAGCGCGGCCCGGCGATCATGGAAGCACAGAAGCGCTTTTCGGATGGGCGCTGGTCAACCGACGTGACGGCGGTGCTACCGCTGGATGAGGCGATGGCGAAGGCCCCGGCGGAGCTGGCCAAGCCGAACGGGAAGGTGTTTATTAGGCCGTGACTTTCTACCCTCCCCCTTGTGGGGAGGGTCGGGCCAAAAAAAAAATTTTTATATTTTGGGGGGGGGGGGGTTTGCGCCGAACTCGGTTTTTAAGGGGGGCCCGCCCACCCCCAGGCAATAAAAAAAAAAAGCCACCGCCCCCCCAAAAGC
>NZ_JAMYPU010000044.1:0-34117 GCF_040320535.1 Mesorhizobium sp. M0676 | reverse complement strand
CGCTCCGCCGGCCAACGGGGCAGCACCGGCCGCCGCCACGCCGCCCGCGGCCGGCACGCCGCCCGCTGCGCCGGCGGCCGCCGCTCCCGCGCCCCCCGTTGCGGTCGGCCAGAAGGCGATCTTCTACGAGGAACGCACCTCGACCGCGCAAGGTTCGGCCGAACCCGGCAGCATCGTCTGGTCGCTGGTGCAGGAATCGCCCGGCGGCGACCTGCCGCCCGAGCCGGCGATCCGCGCCGAGGCGACCATTCCCGGCAAGGACATCCAGCTGCGCATGACCATCCGCCGCAATACCGACCAGACGCTGCCGGCCAGCCACATCATCGAGATGATCTTCCTGACGCCCGAGGGCTTTGACGGCGGTGGCGTCGACAACATCCTGCGCGTCGCCATGAAGAGTTCGGAACAGGATGCCGGCAGCCCGCTGATCGGCATTCCGGCCAAGATCGCCGACGGCTTCTTCCTGGTGGCGCTCAACGACACCAAGGCCGACGAGGACGCCAATCTGACCTTGCTTCGGGGCCAGGACTGGATCGACGTGCCGGTGGTCTATAAGACCGGACGCCGGGCGCTTCTGACCATGGAAAAGGGCATCCCCGGCGAGAAGGTGTTCGACGAGGCGCTGAAGGCCTGGCAGTCGAAGACGGCGGGCTGATGGCGCGCTGGAGCGGCTGCCTTCGCTCAGAAGCCCTGGAACAGCATGTCGAGCGCGGCGACGATGTCGTCGTGATGTCTAGAAAGGTTTCCCTCTGGCATCCGCAATTCGGACGCGCTGAAGGCCGACACAAACTGTGTGACCATCACAAGATCTTTGCCGTTTATAGCGAAGGTCGGGTTCAGGCGGCGGCCAGGAAGCGGGGCAATCTCGGGCGGCATCAAAGGAACGACCACCCTCGTGCTCAGCCCTTCAAGCATATCTGACTGCACGTCGAGAAGATAACCGTCGCTCTCGGTACTCCGATAGAAATCGTAACGCGCCATCAGAACGGCCGGTGTTTAGCCAATGGCAGTCCGTTCTTTCGGACATATTCGTTGGAGCTTTCGATGGCTTCCCTGTTTTCTTCTTGCCATCGACGCGTTTTCTCCGCCGCAATCGCTTTCGCGATCCCTGCTTCGGCAGCGCGGGAGATGTTGATGCCCAACGCTTTGGCGTCCTTGATCAACTGAGAGTCAATGGACGTGTTGACAGAGGTCCGCTGAGTTTTTGGCGTCGATTGAAGCACGGAGATGCCTCCTTTCATGCGCACAATATACGCGCATAAAGACCGCAGGCAATGCTACCCCTCCATCTCCTCACGCAGCATTTCCAATTCCAGCCATTCCTCCTCAAGCTCTGCCAGCGTGAGGCGCTCCTTGTCGAGGGCAGCGATGGTCTTTTGGAACGAGGCCGGGTCGCGCTCGTAATAGGCGGGATCGGCAATGTTGTTTTCCAACCGCGAGATCGAGGCCATTACCGCCTCGATCTTCTTGGGCAGCGATTCCAGGGCGAATTTCTGCTTGAACGACAGTTTCTTCGACGGCCCTTTTGGCGCTACCGGCTCGCTCTTGCCCGGCGCCGGCGCATCGCTAGCTTCGGCCTTGGCGCGCGCCTTGCGGTCGTCGAGCCGGGTGCCGCCGCGCTGCGCCAGCATGTCGGAATAGCCACCGGCATATTCGATCCAGCGGCCGCCTCCGTCCGGGGCGATGATGCTGGTGACGGTGCGGTCGAGGAAGTCGCGGTCGTGGCTGACCAGGATGACCGTGCCGGCAAAGCCGGCGACAAGTTCCTGCAACAGTTCCAGCGTCTCCATGTCGAGATCGTTGGTCGGCTCGTCGAGCACCAGAAGGTTGGCCGGCCGCGCCAGAACACGCGCCAGGAGCAGCCGCGCCCGTTCGCCGCCGGACAGCTCGCGCACCGGGGTGCGCGCCTGTTCCGGCTTGAACAGGAAATCCTTCATGTAGGACACGACATGGCGCTGCTCGCCATTGATGACGAGGTTTTCGCCGCGCCCGTCCGTGAGATACTGCGCCAGGGTCTCGGCCGGATCGACCGCCTCGCGCTTCTGGTCGAGCGTGGCGATTTCCAGATTGGTGCCGAGCCGCACCGAGCCGGCGTCGGGCTTCATCTCGCCGGTGAGCATCTTCAACAGCGTCGTCTTGCCGGCGCCGTTCGGCCCGACAAGGCCGATGCGATCGCCGCGCTGAATGCGGGTCGAGAAGCCTTTGACCACGGTGAGGTCGCCAAAGCTCTTTTCGATGTTCTTGGTCTCGATCACCAGCTTGCCGGATTCGGCGGCGTCGCTGGCCACCATGGTGGCCGAGCCCTCGGCGCCGCGATGGCCGCGAAAACGCTGGCGCATGGTCTGCAGTTCGCCCAGGCGGCGCATGTTGCGTTTGCGGCGAGCCGTCACGCCATAGCGCAGCCAATGCTCCTCGCGCACGATCTGGCGGCCCAGCTTGTGCTGTTCGCGCTCTTCCTCTTCCAGCACAAGGTCGCGCCATTCCTCGAAATGGCCAAAGCCCTTGTCGAGGCGGCGGGTCTGGCCACGGTCGAGCCAGACAGTGGCGCGCGAGACGCGTTCGAGGAAGCGACGGTCGTGCGAGATGACGATCAGCGCCGAAGATGTCCGGACAAGCTCTTCTTCCAGCCATTCGATGACCGACAAATCGAGATGGTTCGTCGGCTCGTCAAGCAGCAGAATATCGGGTTCGGGCGCCATGACGCGGGCAAGTGCTGCGCGGCGCGCCTCGCCACCGGAGAGATCGTTGGGGTTCTCCGTGCCGGCGAGGCCGAGATGCTCCATCAGATATGTGGCGCGGTAGGGATCGTCGGCAGGCCCAAGCCCGGCCTCGACATAGGCACGCACATTGGCAAAGCCGTCCATGTCGGGCATTTGCGGGAGATAGCGCACCGTTGCCGAAGGCTGGCGGAAGACCTCGCCGTCTTGCGGCTCGATCAGACCGGCGGCAATCTTCAGGAGCGTCGACTTGCCGGAGCCGTTGCGGCCGACGAGCGCGATCTTGTCACCGGCGGACGCCGTCAGTTCGGCGCCATCGAGCAGCGGCGTGCCGCCAAAGGTCAGTCTTATGCCGTCGAGGTTGAGAAGGGGCGGGGCCATGTCAGCTTTCAGGCAAGGGATAGGGGTGGGCGAGCAGCAGCGCGCGGCCATGGCCGAGCTCGATTTCGAGGCGGCCCCCGGTCTTGTTGGACTTGACCTCGTTCGAGATGGTCAGCGACGAGCCGAACACGACCTCGACATGGTCGAGCGGCCACTTCGCGCCGGACACCGTGAGGCCCGAAAGATCGGAAAAGCCGAGCACCGAAAACAGCGTTCCGTCGGCATAGTCGAAGCCGGCCTTGCCGGGCAGCAAAGGGGCGCCTTCCTGCGCTCCGCTGGTCAACAGCACTTTTGTGCCGGCCTCGGCCAGCCGCAGGCTGAGCGCCAGATGGAGGAAGGCGTGGTCGGCGCGCTTGCCGCCGAAAGCGCCGGCCAGCACCAGGCTGGTGGCGCCGCGTTCCAATGCCGCCGCGATCGCCAGTTCGCCATCGGTCTTGTCCTTTTCGGAAGGAAACACCTCCCGCGGCACGGCGGCGAGATCGGCAGGCAGGTCCGCCGGCACGGAATCGAAATCGCCGACCCACAGCTCCGGCATCAGGCCGATCAGGCGGGCATGACCGATGCCGGCGTCGGCGGCGATGACGCGCGTGCCCGCGACCTGGCGGTCGAGCCGCGGCGTGCGGACGAGATCGCCGCCAAGCAAGATGGTGAATGTGCTCATATCCGCTGGCCCTTACCAGCCCCGCCGACGAAACGGAAGGCCGAGCGGCACCGTCACTCTTTGTTGGAGCATGATCTTTTTCCGGAAACGGATTCCACTTTCCGGGATCATGCTCGGGCAAACTTCCGCTTGCGTGGCACCTTGGCCGGGCCTATGTGTCGAAACGCTCTAACGGGGTGCCGGACGCGATCTTCGCGGACCGGCTGAGAGGCAGTCTCGCCAACCCGCTGAACCTGATCCGGTTTGTACCGGCGGAGGGATTAGACGCTTCGGACAGCCCGACGCCTCAATTCCTTTCAACACGAATGAAGGAGGCGCCGATGCGCATGTTTTTGTCCCGTCTTGTCCCAGCGCTGGGGCTTGCTGTTTCGCTACTGGCAAGCCCTGCGTCCGCGCAGGAAAAACTCACGATCTATACCTATGAGAGTTTCACTGCCGACTGGGGTCCGGGCCCCCAGGTGAAGAAGGAATTCGAAGCCGAGTGCGGCTGCAGCGTCGACTTCGTCTCGGTGGCCGACGGCGTCGCGCTGCTCAACCGCGTCGAGCTCGAAGGTGCCTCGACCAAGGCCGATATCGTGCTTGGTCTCGACACCAACCTCACTGCGGAAGCCAAGGCTTCCGGCCTGTTTGTCCCACATGGCGCGGTGGCTGAAAACAACGTGCCGGGCGGCTGGAGCGACGACACTTTCGTGCCCTATGATTATGGTTATTTCGCCGTCGTCTACGACACCGAAAAGCTGAAGAGCCCGCCGAAGAGCCTGAAGGAACTGGTCGAGGGCGATGCCGCCGACAAGATCGTCATCCAGGATCCGAGGACGTCGACGCCGGGCCTCGGCCTGCTGCTGTGGGTCAAGTCGGTCTATGGCGACAAGGCGCCGGAAGCCTGGGCGAAACTCAAGGGCAAAGTGCTGACGGTGACGCCGGGCTGGAGCGAGGCCTACGGCCTGTTCACCAAGGGCGAGGCGCCGATGGTGCTTTCCTATACGACGTCGCCGGCCTACCACATGGTGGCCGAGAACACCGGGCGCTACCAGGCGGCCTCGTTCGAGGAAGGCGAGTATCTGCAGATCGAGGTCGCCGGCATCACCACCACGGGCGCGAAGAATCCGCTGGCGGCGAAGTTCCTGGCCTTCATGACCGGGCCGAAATTCCAGGATGTCATTCCGGAGACCAACTGGATGTTCCCGGCCGGGAAAACCGACAAGCCGCTCAATCCGGCTTTTGATAGGCTGGTCAAGCCGGCGAAGACCTTGCTGTTCAGCCCGGAAGAGCTCGCGGCAAATCGCAAGGCCTGGGTGGATGAATGGCTGGCGGTGATGAGCAAGTAGCTTTGGCTGTATGATCGAAAGATGAGTGCCCTACGGCGCCCCCCTCTGTCCTGCCGGACATCTCCCCCACGAGGGGGGAGATTGGCTATCGTCGGCGATTTCGCCAGTCGCCAAGGTTGCAGGAATAAGCGGGGCGCGGAAATAGCTGATCTCCCCCCTTGTGGGGGAGATGTCCGGCAGGACAGAGGGGGGCGCGAAGGAACGCGACGCCCGGTAAAGAGTGCAACGCTCTGACGCCCGCATCACGGCCGGCATTGTCGCGCTTGCGGCAATCGCGCTGCTGATCGGTGGCGCCTTCGCCGGCCTTATCCGCGAAGGCGCGCACGACCTTTCCGGCGCCGCGTCCGCCTTTGACCTCTATCTCCTGCGCGTTGTCCGCTTCACGCTCTGGCAGGCTGCGCTCTCGATGCTGCTTTCCGTCGTACCGGCGCTGTTCGTCGCCCGCGCGCTGTCGCGGCATCCGCGCTTCTTCGGACGCGGCTTCATCCTGCAGCTGTTTACTGTGCCCCTTGCCTTGCCGGCGATTGTCGCAGCGCTGGGCATACTGGCGCTCTATGGCCGCGCCGGTTATTTCGCCGCGATCGGTGGCCAGAGCTGGCCCGACATCTATGGGCTGCCGGGCATCCTCGTCGCCCACGTCTTCTTCAACCTGCCGCTGGCCACCCGGCTGTTCCTCGAAGCGCTGGGCACGGTGCCGGCCGATCAATGGCGGCTGGCGAGCCAGCTCGGCATGGGGACGAGGCCAGCCTTCCGGCTGATCGAGTGGCCGGTGCTGCGCGCCGCGCTGCCGGGCGTCGCGGGGCTTGTCTTCATGCTTTGCATCACCTCCTTCACCATCGTCCTGATCCTCGGCGGCGGGCCGGCGGCGACGACGCTGGAAGTCGCCATCTATCAGGCACTGCGTTTCGACTTCGATCCGGCGCGGGCGGTGACGCTGACGGTGCTGCAGATCGCGCTGACTTTTGCCGTCATGCTGGCGCTGACGCGGCTTGGCGCCAATGTGACCGGCGACTCCAATTTGCCTGTTGCGCCGCGGCGCTATCACTTGGCCGGCAAAGTAGAAACAGCGTTTAACGCCGTCCTGATCGTGCTCGCCTTGCTGTTCGTCGCCGGACCGATGGCGGCCACCGTTGCCTCCGGCCTCGGCGCCGATCTCGGCCGGCTGGCGGGCGAGAGTGCCGTGCGTCAGGCGACGCTGACCAGCGCCGGTCTCGCCCTCTCGGCGGCGCTACTTTCGGTGGCGCTGTCGCTGTCGCTGATCATGGCTCGGCGGGCACTGTCGCTGCGCCGCCGGTCCAGTGCCCGTTCATTGCTCGAACATGCCACCGACACCGGCGCCGGCTTCGTCCTCGTCGTGCCGCCCATTGTCATCGGCGCCGGCTGGTTTCTCCTGCTGCGCACGGTCAGCGATGTCTTTGCCATCGCGCCGGTCATGGTCGTCACCGTCAATGCGGTGATGGCGATGCCCTTTGCCATCCGCGCGATGCGCCCGGCCTATGATGCGGCGAGCGAGCGCCACGAAAAGCTGTGCGCGCAGCTCGGCATTGCGGGCTGGAACCGGCTGCTTCTGGTCGACTGGCCATCGCTCCGGCGGCCGCTGGCCACCGGCTTTGCCTTCGCCATGGCGCTGTCGCTCGGCGATCTCGGCGTCATCGCGCTGTTCGGCAGCGATTCGGTACAGACCTTGCCCTATCTCCTGCTGGCGCGCATGGGCAGCTATCGCACGGCCGATGCTGCCGGGCTGGCTTTGCTGCTCGGGGCGGTCTGCCTTGCATTGGTGGTCGCGGCAGACTGGCTGGGACGGGGAGAGAGATCGTGACGTCCGCTGTGGAGAAAGGCACGACTGTCCGGCTGGACAAGGTCTCGTTCAGCTATGGCGAAACGTCATTCCTGTTCGATGTCGAATTCCATACATCTAAGATCACCGCCATCATGGGGGCAAGTGGTTCGGGCAAATCGACCTTGCTCAATCTGGTGGCTGGTTTCGAGACGCCGGAGTCCGGTCGTGTGCTGATCGGCGCCGCCGATGTCGGCGCCAAGCCGCCTTCGGCGCGGCCGGTGTCGATGGTATTCCAGGAAAACAATCTGTTTGCTCATCTCTCGGTGGAGAAGAATGTCGGGCTCGGCCGCTCGCCATCGCTCAACCTGACCGACGCCGATCGCGCCGCAATCGCCGAGGCGCTTGACCGCGTCGGCCTGGCCGGCAAGGAAATGCGCCTGCCGCTCGAACTCTCCGGCGGCGAAAGGCAGCGCGTGGCGCTCGCCCGCGTTCTGGTGCGCGACCGGCCGGTGCTGCTGCTCGACGAGCCGTTCGCTTCGCTCGGGCCAGCACTGCGCGACGACATGCTCGACCTGGTGGCCGGCGTTCATGCCGAGCGGGCGATGACGGTGCTGTTCGTCACGCATCAGCCGGAAGACGCTCGCCGTATCGGCGAGCAGATGGTTTTTCTGGACAATGGCAGCGTTGCCGCCACGGGACCTGCCGGCGATTTTTTCGACGGCACTGGCCCTGAAGCGTTTCGGCGCTATATCGGCGCAAGTTCGGGCGGATCACGCGATATTGCCCGGAAGCGGACATAATTTACGACCAAACCGGCTACAGGTGATGTGGCGCTTGCTTGCCATGGTCCAGTCGATGTGGCTAGGTCCGCTTAGTACTGGTCCGGCACGAGCCGTGATTTGCCCCTACAGCGCCGCACCCGGCCGGATGCGTAAACGCTGTAGGTTTTTTGATGTGCAGGATTGCCAACGAGAACCGATTTTTCGCTGGCGCGGGCCCCGGTCCAAATCATGCGCCGAGAGCTGAAGGAACGCCGTGCTGCCGACCGGCACTGACACTTTGAAACGCAGACCGCTGGTGCGCTTCCTCGCGCTGGCCGGCCTTGCCGTGGCGCTGGCCAGCTGCCAGATGTTCACGCCTCCCGAAGTGCAGGAATCCGGCTTCCAGCCTTCCGACAAGCCGATCACGGTCGACAATGTCGCCGCCAACAGCAAGCTTGCCGAACTGGCGAAGGCACAGCATCCGCGCATCCTTGCCACGTATGGCGGCGAATATTCCGATCCCAAGCTCGAGCGCATGGTGGCCAAGGTTGTCGGCAGCCTGACCGTGGTGTCGGCCAATCCGACCCAGACCTATCGCATCACCATCCTCAATTCGCCCAACGTCAACGCTTTCGCGCTGCCGGGTGGCTATCTCTACGTCACCCGCGGCCTGCTGGCGCTGGCCAATGATTCGGCCGAACTCGCCGCCGTCATCGCGCATGAGATGGGCCACGTCACCGCCAATCATGGTCTGCAGCGACAGCAGCTCGAGGCCGAGGAAGGCCTGGCGACCAAGGTGGTCTCCGATGTGCTGGGCGACAGCCCGACCGCCAAGCAGGCATTGATCCGCGGCAAGCTGAGGCTGGCGCAGTTCTCGCGCAACCAGGAGCTGGAGGCAGACGCCATCGGCATCAAGTCGATCGGCGAGGCGGGTTACGATCCCTATGCCGCCGGGCGTTTCCTACAGTCGATGTCGGCCTATACAGATTTCCGCTCGATCAGCGGCGCCACCGACGCCAGCCTCGACTTCCTGGCTACGCACCCCAACACGCCGCAGCGAATTGATCTGGCGCAGCGTCACGCCCGCCAGTTCGGCGCGCCGGGCATCGGCACGCGCGACCGCGATTCCTTCCTGGCCGGGATAGACGGCCTGCTCTATGGCGACACGCCGGAAGAGGGCTATGTGCGCGGCCAGACCTTCCTGCATCCGGGCCTCGGCGTATCGTTCACGGTGCCCGACGGCTTCATCATCGACAATTCGGCAGCGGCGGTGACGGCGACCGGTCCCGGCGACATGGCGATCCGCTTCGACGGTGTGTCGATCGACAAGGATCGTGCGCTGACCGACTACATCAGAAGCGGCTGGGTGGCCGGTCTCGACGAGACCAGTGTGCGCCAGGAGACGATCGACGGCAACGAGGCGGCGACAGCGCACGCCGGCGCCGATGGCTGGCAGTTCGACATTGCAGTGATCCGCGCCGGCGGCCAAGTCTATCGCCTGCTGACGGCCGCCCCCTCGGCCAGCACGACACTCGATCCGGTGGCACGCTCGGTCAGCGGTTCGTTCCGCGTGCTCAGCCCCACCGAGAAAGCGGCACTGAAGCCGCTGCATATCCGCGTCGTCACGGTACAGGCCGGGCAGACGATGGGCACACTTTCGGCGCAGATGGTCGGCGTCGACCGCAAGCTCGATCTGTTCCGCGTGCTCAACGCGATGTCGCCGGGCGCCTCGGTTTCGGCCGGCGACAAGGTCAAGATCGTCACGGACAGATAGCGCCGGTCTTCGTCAGAAACCCCAGCCTTCGTAGTGCTTTTTTCTGAAATAACTTTTCTGAGATAACTCGGGGCGGTACCCCTGTTCCTGGCAATCTCACGCTGCCATGAATTCGGGGTTCTGCTTCACCAGCGCGAGCTTGAGCTTTTCCATGGCGCGGGCCTCGATCTGCCGGACACGCTCCTTGGAAATGCCGAGCGTCTCGCCGAGCGCCTCAAGCGTCGCACCTTCGTCGGTCAGCCGACGCTCCTCGATGATCCTGAGTTCGCGGGCATTGAGCGCGCGGAGCGCCGTCTTCAGCCACATCAGGCGCCGTTCGACGTCGATGGTGTCGCCGGCGACCTCGTCAGGCAATGGATCGTCCGAAATCAGGAAGTCCATCCGCTCGGTGGTGCCGGCTTCGTCGGCGAGCGGTGCGTTGAGCGAAGAGTCAGGTGCTGAAAGCCTGGAATCCATCTTCGCGACATCGGCCTCGGAGACGCCGAGCGCTACCGAGACTTCGCGGTAGAGCGTGGCGTTGGAGATCGGCTCGGCGCCGTTGGCAAGACGGGCGCGCAGGCGCCGCAGGTTGAAGAACAGCGCCTTTTGCGCCGAAGAGGTGCCGCCGCGAACGATCGACCAGTTGCGCAGGATGTAGTCCTGCATCGAAGCGCGGATCCACCATGTCGCATAGGTCGAGAAGCGCACCTCGCGCTCCGGCTCGAAACGCGCGGCTGCTTCCAGCAGCCCGACATGGCCCTCCTGGACCAGATCGCCGAGCGGCAGGCCGTAATGTCGGAATTTCGAAGCCATGGAGATGACCAGCCGCATATGGGCGACGGTGATCTGATGCAGCGCCTGCTGATCCTGGTCTTCCTTCCAGCGCAAGGCGAGAACATGTTCCTCATCGCGCTCGAGGTAAGGGGCTTTCATTGCCGTGCGGACCATGGTCCGTCCTGCCGTGTCTTCGATCATGCCGCGCTCCTGCTCCCGGACATTTTCGGACGGCCTGGCGGCCGTTATCTCTGTTTGACGCAATTCCGAAGGAAACCGCTTTCCCACTTTCCTGGAATTGCTTCGGGCCTAGCGCAGCCAAGGGTTCTTGAAATGGAAACGCGGCGCCCTACAACAAGCCATGAACGTGCCACACCGGGGATTGGTTCCGCCGCCGATGGCGGTTGTTTTGTGCGGTCCGACAGGGCGCATCGACACCGCAGATCGGGTCTATTGGCACCGATCCGAGCTGCTTTGAGAATCTGATTTCTGGATCGCCGTTTTTTTGAAATCTGGTTCCTTATTTTGCTGCGCTGTATCTGTCAGTTTCCGGCTCTCACAAGCGCCGGACACCGGCCAAGGACGGGATCACATAGAAATGAAATGGCTCAATTCGCTCATCGTCGCCGGAACGCTTCAGGTTCTGGCTGTTACATCAGGCCATGCCGGCGCCAATCTTGACCAGATCAAGCAGGCCGGCACCCTCAAAGTCGGCACCGAAGGCACCTATGCGCCCTTCACCTATCATGATGCTTCCGGCGCGCTGGTCGGCTTCGACGTCGAGATCGCCAAGGCGATCGGCGACAAGCTCGGCGTCAAGGTCGAGTTCCTCGAAGGCAAATGGGACGGGCTGATCGCCGGCCTCGACGCCAACCGCTACGACGCCGTGATCAACGAGGTCGGCATCACCGACGCGCGCAAGGCCAAGTACGATTTCTCCGATCCTTACATCGCCTCCAAGGCCGTGCTGATCGTGCGCGGCGACAACACCGACATCAAGACCTTCGCCGACCTCAAGGGCAAGAAGTCGGCACAGTCGTTGACATCGAATTTCGGCAAGCTCGCCGAGACCAACGGCGCCGAACTCGTCGGCACCGACGGCTTCGACCAGTCGATCCAGCTGCTGCTCACCGGCCGCGCCGACGCCACCATCAATGACAGCCTGTCTTTCCTCGACTTCAAGAAGCACAAGCCGGACGCCAATGTGAAGATCGCCGCGCAGGAAGAGAACGCCGACTATTCCGGCGTCATCGTGCGCAAGGGTGATCCGGAGCTGGTCGCGGCGATCAACAAGGCGCTGGCCGACATCAAGGCCGACGGCACCTACAAGAGGATCGCCGATACTTATTTCGGCCAGGATGTCTCGCAGTAAAGACCATCTCCCGGCGGTTTGCCGGCAATGACAAATAGCGGCGGGCCGTCTTTGACGGCTCGCCGTTTTTCGCATGATATGAGAAGCACACAATCGCACTGCCGTCACCGCGGCGGTCTGTGGGGGAGGAGCCGTTCGTGCCGCACTGGCTACACCTGATGCTGGACTCGTTGCCGACACTGCTGTGGGCGGCGTTGATCTTCACCGTACCGCTGACATTGCTGTCGTTCGCACTCGGCCTGTTCGTCGGCCTGGTTGTCGCCCTGGTGCGGCTGTTCGGTCCCAAGCCTCTGGTTGCCGTGGTCCGCTTCTATGTCTGGATCTTCCGCGGCACGCCGCTTCTGGTGCAGCTGTTCCTGATCTTTTACGGCCTGCCTTCGGTCGGCATATTGCTGGACGCTTTTCCGGCGGCGCTGATTGGCTTCACCCTCAACATAGGCGCCTACAGTTCGGAAATCATCCGCGCCGTGATCGGCTCGGTGCCGAAGGGCCAGTGGGAGGCGGCCTATTCGATCGGCATGACCTGGAGCCAGGCGATGCGGCGCACCATCCTGCCGCAAGCCGGCCGCGTCGCCGTGCCGCCGCTGTCCAACACCTTCATCTCGCTGGTCAAGGACACGTCGCTCGCCGCCGCCATCACCGTGCCGGAGATGTTCCAGGCGGCGCAGCGCATCGTCGCCACCACCTATGAACCGCTGATCCTCTATGTCGAGGCGGCGATCCTTTATCTGGCGATGAGCTCGGTGCTTTCGGCCTTGCAGACGCGGCTGGAGGAGCGGCTCAACCGCTATGGCGGCTTCCTGGAGGCGCGCTCATGATCGGCCTCACCGACATCGAAAAGCGCTTCGGCGACAATCTGGTGCTGAAGGGCGTGACGGTCACCATTGCCGAAGGCAGCGTCACCGCGCTCGTCGGCCCCTCCGGCGGCGGCAAGAGCACACTGCTGCGCTGCATCAACCTGTTGGAGATCCCGACCTCGGGCATGGTGCGCATCGGCGACGAGACACTGGAATTCCGTCCCGGCATCAAGATCCCCAGCCGCGACATCCAGCGCCTGCGGCTGCAGACCGGCATGGTGTTCCAGAACTTCCAGCTGTTCCCGCATCGCACCGCGATCGAGAACGTCATGGAAGGCCTGGTGACGGTGCTCAAATGGCCGACGGCAAAGGCGCGCGAGCGGGCACTGGCGCTGCTCGAGAAGGTCGGCATGGCGCACAAGGCGGACGATTGGCCGGCAACGCTGTCGGGCGGCCAGCAGCAGCGTGTGGCCATCGCCCGCGCCCTGGCGCCGTCGCCCAAGGTTCTGCTTTGCGACGAGCCGACCTCGGCGCTCGATCCGGAACTGGCGCAGGAAGTGGTCGACGTGCTCGGAAAACTCGCCAGCGAAGGCACCACCATGGTGATGGCCACGCACGACCTTCGCCTTGCCTCCAAGATCGCGCAGGAGGTGGTGTTCCTCGATGCTGGTGTCGTCGTCGAGAAGGGGCCGTCCACCGTGGTGTTCAGCAATCCGGAGCGGGAACGGACCAAGCGTTTTATTGCGACGCTGAAGCAGGAGGCGGAGAAGGAAGCCGGCGGCTGAGCCTTCTACGTTCCCCTTGTGGGGAGGTCGGACGGAAGGTCCGGGTGCGGTCTGGTGTCGTCCCCATCCTCGCTGCTTCGCAGCGACCCTGCCTGGGCGAGCCACGGGTCTCGCCCGTCCTTGGAACCCCACAAGGGGGTAAAAACAAAAACCCGGCACAAGGCCGGGTTTTTCATGATTTCGACGGTGAAAGCGATCAGGCAGCTTCTTCCTGCTCGGCTTCCTCATTGTCGGCCTTGGCGCCGCGCTTCGGGCCCTTGTTGAGGTTGACCTCGATCAGGCGCACGGCTTCGGTTTCCGACATGCGGTTGACTGCCGCGATCTCGCGCGCCATGCGGTCGAGTGCCGCCTCATAGAGCTGACGCTCGGAATAGGACTGTTCCGGCTGGTTGTCGGCACGGTAGAGGTCGCGCACGACTTCCGAGATCGAGATCAGGTCGCCCGAATTGATCTTGGCATCATATTCCTGCGCACGGCGCGACCACATGGTGCGCTTGACGCGGGCGCGGCCCTGCACGACCTTCAGCGCGCGCTCGACATAATCCTCTTCCGACAGCTTGCGCATACCGATGGAGGTCGCCTTGGCGACCGGAACCTTCAGGCGCATCTTGTCCTTCTGGAAGTCGATGACGAACAGTTCCAGCTTGTGGCCCGCAACTTCCTGCTCGTCGATCGAGACGATCTGGCCGACGCCGTGTGCCGGATAGACGATGTACTCGCCGGTCTTGAAACCGTGGCGTGCCGAGGTGGACTTCTTCTGCGGGGTGATCGTTGCCATTACGCCCTGAACTCCTTGTTGTGGCACCGGCGGCCTGCCGGTCCGAACGCATGCGACCGGGGACACCGATCGTTAGCCGCACAACAGATGAACCCATCGGAAAAGCCGGGACCGGCAAACCGCATACATAGCGACTGCCTGGCCCAGATCGCTCTGGTCCGATTGGGGATTTCACCTTTCAGTGATTTGGGGCGCTTGCGCCATAAATCGACGTTGTGTCACCGGCATGTTTCAACTGGTGTAGCACAAAAAGTCGGAAGAATCAAGGTTTTGCTGCAAACGCGAAGGTCGAGCGACATCGCCGCCTGTCAAGGCAGTTAATGTATGATGCGCGTTACGCAGCGTTATGACGATCCAATAGGCCGCACTTTTTCGCTTTGCGCATCACCCTTTCCGAAATCGATTCCGATTTCAGGGTCATGCGCTCAGTCGCCTTCGCCGGGCTCGGCGGAGAAATATTTCTCGAACTTGCCGGCTTCGCCGTCGAAGCTCTTGGCATCTGCCGGAGGCTCCTTCTTGGCGGTGATGTTGGGCCATTTCTCGGCGTATTCGGTGTTGACCTGCAGCCATTTGTCGAGGCCCGGCTCGGTGTCGGGCTTGATTGCATCGGCCGGGCATTCCGGTTCGCAGACACCGCAGTCGATGCACTCGTCGGGATGTATGACAAGCATGTTCTCGCCCTCGTAAAAGCAGTCGACCGGACAGACCTCGATGCAGTCCATGTACTTGCATTTGATGCAGTTGTCGGTCACGACATAGGTCATTGGTCGGCTCCGGGACGTCCCGTTCTTACTAGAGCGACGTGCGTCCACTTGGACGCATAAAGTACGCTCTAACACTTTGAATCTGCGCATCGTGCCTTCCGAAAAATCGATTTCCGATTTTCGGGCCGATGCGGCGGCTTTTTTGGTGAGGTAACGCCTTTGCCTGCCGCTTGCAAGGGCAGCCATTGCAGGCGGGGCCCGCGTGTCCGGAATGAAATTCCAGACCGCCGGCATGGCGCAGACGGCCAAGGCTTCAGTCTTCGCCGAACAGCCGGTCGGTTTGCCTGCGCTCTTTCTTGGTCGGCCGGCCGCTGCCGGCGTCGCGCAGCGCCGGAATGGCATCGGCAACAGCCTCGCCTTTTGGGGCCGGCGGCGGGGACATGTCCTCGTAGAGCGTGCGTGCTTCCTCGGCCGGACCGCGCCGCACGCCGGTGCCAAGCACCTTCCAAATGAAAATACGGCGCTCGTGCGTAATGGTCAAAACGTCGCCAGGCTTGACCAGATCGGAGGCCTGCGCTGCTTTGTCGCTGTTGATGCGGACGCGTCCGGCGACAACCAGCTTGGCCGCCAGCGAGCGCGATTTTATCGCGCGCGAAAAGAACAGCCACTTGTCGATGCGCTGACGACCTTCAGCAACCATCGCAGCGAGTTATCTCTTGTTGGAGCATGATCTTGTCCGAAAACCGGTTCCACTTTTCGGGATCATGCTCAGAGCCTACTTCTTCAGCTGGTCGCGCAAGGCGGCGAGCTTGGCGAAGGGCGAGTCCGGATCGAAGCGCGCCGGGCGTTCATCGCGTGGCTTGGCCTGGAAAGCCGGCTTGGCGCCTTGCGGTCCGCCTTTGCCTTCCGGCCTGCCGCCTTTCCAGTCAGGCCGGCCCTCGCGCGGACGCTCGCCTTGCGGCTTGCCGTCGCGGCGCTGTTCGCCCTCGGCCTGCGGCTTGGGCTTGAACTTCGAACGGTCGAAGCGTGGCTTGGCGGCACCGTCGCGCTGGTCGCGCCGGCCTTGGTAGGCCGGCCGCTCGCCCGTTGCGGGCTGTCCGCCGGCAGCGTCGGCCGGCGCGTCGGCGCGGGCAGCCTGGCCGTTACGCGGGCGATTGTCCCGGCCTTGACGATGGCGCGGGCGCTGCTCGAAACGACCCTGCCGCCACAGCAAGATGGGCTTTGGCGCTTCGGCCTCGGGGACAGGCTCAGCGCTTCCACCCTCCCCCTCGTGGGGAAGGTCGGCGCGCAGCGCCGGGGTGGGGGCAGCGTCGGCGTCGGCGGTTGCGCCTGAAGTGTCTGCTGTGTCTGCACCTGCTTCGTCAACGCTGTCACCCCCACCCGCGTCGCTTCGCGCCGCGACCTCCCCCATCGAGGGGGAGGTAAGGGCGTCGGCGTTTTCGGCGACGGTGGCGTCGGCGCTTTCGGGGACGGTGTCGTCAGCTTCTGCAACAGCCGGAGCTTCTTCCGCGATTTCTATGGGAGCTTCGACCTGTTCTTCCGCGACGGGCTCCGCCGTTGCTTCCTCGATGGCTGGAGCTTCGGCGGTGGCTTCAACGGCCGCAGTTGGCTCCGAACCCTCGGGAGGCGCGCCCGGCTGAGCGTCCGCAGCAACAGCCTCCGCTGCGGCTTCGGCGACGGGCTGCTCAGCCGCAGGCTCAGCGGCGGCAACCGCATCCGGCTCCGATCCAACGGCCGGCGCTTCAGCGGCGGCTTCTCTTGCCACGGCTTCGGCCGCCTTGGCCTGTTCAGCTTTTGCAGCCGCGTCCGCAGCCAGCTTGACGGCAGCCGCTTCCCGCGCCGCGTTGTCCTGTGCTTCCAGCCGCGCCTTCACCTCTGCCGGCGGCTTCGGCTCGGCGCGATAGCCGAGGCCCTTCAGAATCTCTTCCATGTCGTCGGCGGTGGCGCCGAGGATCGACATCATCGGCGGCGTCACCATGAAGGACTGGCCGTCATAGGCGCCGTCCGGGCGCTGTCCCAGACCGGGCTTCCAGTTGGTCGCAGGCCGGATCAGGTCGGCCAGCCGTTCCAGAATGTCGATGCGCACGGCGCGGCGCCCGAGATTGCGGTATCCGGCAAGCTTGTAGAAGCTCTTGTCGAAAGCAGGATCGATGACCACCGAGGTGCGGCCGGAAGCCAGGGCGTGCACCACGTCGCCAAAGCCCGGCTTGTCCTTGCCGTCGTTCTTCAGCGCCCACAACAGCGTAATCAGTCCGGCGGGCGCCGGCTTGATCAGCGCCGGCACGAAGACGTGGTAGGCGCCGAAGCGCACACCGAGCCGGCGCAAGGCGGCGCGACCCTCCTGGTCGAGCGACTTCATTTCCTCGGCAATGTCGCGGCGGTTGATGAGGCCGAAATGCTCGACGAGCTGGAAGGCGATGCCACGGCCGATGCCGGCGATCTGCTCGGCATTCTTCAAGTCGACCAGCGGCTTCAGCAAGGATTCGATCTGGAAATTGACGAAGCGCTCGGCGCGCGCGGCGACCTTGTCGCGGGCGGGACCGGTCAACTGCTCGTCGGCCAAAAGCACCAGGCGCGGCTTCAGCGCGTCCTCGCCGGCAACCAGCGTGCCGATCGGCGCGCCGATCCAGCGCAGCGTGCCGTCGGAGCCGAGCGCAAGGTCGCCATTGGCGCAGGCGCCGAAGCGTTCGGCACGCGCCTCGAACTCAGCGGCCAGCGCTTTTTGCGCTGCCGTACGCACGGCCTTGGCGTCTTCGCCGCCGGCGCTCTGATCGGCGGTGAAGCGGAACCCTTGCAACTCGCCGACATGATGGCCTTCGACAAGGACGGTTCCGGTAGGACTGATTTCGGCTTCAGGCATTGTATTTTCTCTAAGGCGCCGCATGAGGACGGAAGTCCTGCGGTCTACAAACCGTTTCGTCAACCGCTCATGCAGCGCATCCGACAATCTGTCTTCGATTTCGCGCGTCTTTTCCCGCCAGTGTGCCTGATCGGCCAGCCAGCCCGGCCGGTTGGACACGAATGTCCAGGTGCGGATCTGGGCAATTCTGTGCGACAGCGTGTCGATATCGCCTTCGGTGGTGTCGGCGCGGCGCACCTGCTCGGCCATGTAGTTCTCATCGACATGGCCGTGTTTGGCGAGGTCGGCGTAGATCGAGGCGATCAGGTCGGAGTGCTGGGCCGGCGCGATCTTGCGGTAGTCCGGCAGAGCACAGGCTTCCCACAGCAGCGCGACGCGCTTGGCATTGGTAGCCAGCGCGCGGATGTCCTCGTCGCGGGAGAGATGTTCGAGCGCCTGCGCATCGACCGCCGGCAACGCCCGCGTCAGGCCTTCGACCGGCGCGTTGGTCTCGATCGAGCGCTTCAGGGCGTCGAGGCTGGCGAAGTCGAAATGCGCGGTGCGCCATTGCAGCACCTTTACCGGATCGAACTCATGCCCCTCGATGCGCTTGACCAGTTCCTCGTCCAGCGGATCGACCTGGCCGGTGACGCCGAAGGTGCCGTCGCGCAGATGCCGGCCGGCGCGGCCGGCGATCTGGCCGAGCTCGGCCGCCGTCAGGTTGCGGTACTGGTAGCCGTCGAATTTGCGGTTCTGGGCGAAGGCGACATGATCGAGATCAAGGTTGAGGCCCATGCCGATGGCGTCGGTGGCGACGAGATAGTCGACGTCGCCTGCCTGGAACATTGCCACCTGGGCGTTGCGGGTGCGGGGCGACAGCGCGCCGAGCACGACCGCCGCTCCTCCTTGCTGGCGGCGGATCAGCTCAGCGATGGCATAGACCTCGTCGGCGGAGAAAGCGACGATCGCCGTACGCCGCGGCAGGCGGGTCAATTTCTTCGAACCGGCATAGGCCAGGTGCGACAGGCGAGGGCGCGTCACCACCGAGACGCCTCTTAGCAGCTTTTGCAGGATGCCATGCATGGTGGCCGCGCCGAGCAGCAGCGTTTCCTGGCGCCCGCGCAGGTGCAGGATTCGGTCGGTGAAGATATGGCCGCGCTCGAGGTCGCCGGCGAGCTGCACCTCGTCGATGGCGACGAAGGCAACGTCGGTCTCGCGCGGCATGGCTTCGACGGTGCAGACCGAATATTTCGCGCCGGGCGGCTGGATTTTTTCCTCGCCGGTGATGAGCGCCACCTTGTGGGCGCCGACCTTTTCGCAGACGCGGGCATAGACCTCGCGCGCCAGAAGGCGGAGCGGCAGGCCGATAATGCCGCTCTCATGCGCCACCATGCGCTCGATGGCGAGATGGGTCTTGCCGGTGTTGGTCGGACCCAGCACGGCAGTCACGTCGCGGCCCGACAGGATCAGCGGCTCGGTGTGTTTCGGCTGGATGTTCATCGGCCTGGAGATGAGGCTTTCTGCATCGTGTTGTCGGGAGCGCGCCTCGCGTGGCGCGTATGACAGGCGACACATAGGGATTTCAGGCGCGAAGCGAAAGCGGAATGTTCCGGCCGGCAATCCCACGGTTCGTCTTTGAGGTCTCAATTAACAGTTGGAACGAGTCTGGAACGAATCGGCGACGAATCAGTGACTCCGGCAGATTCAGCTTTTGTTCACGGCTACATGTGGATTTTGCGAGCCTGAGTCTCACCATATGCTGAATCGCGGAAACTGGCCCGATTCCTGCAAGGCGACCATTGGCGTTAACCTTTGCCGGCGGGGCATCGTCGTGATCCGATACGCCTCAGCCAACGTTCTGAAATTGTTGAATTTTCTTAATCGGCCTTAACCATTTTCCGGTGGTATTCGGCCTTGGTCGTTAACGTTCCGCTCAAAGCCGGAACGAATGGGTGACGAATCGGCGATGGCGGGATTTTCCTGGTTTGTTCACCCCAACATGTTGTGTTGTCCACAGCTTGTCCACCGAGAATTCACAGTTTTCGAACCGGGTTTGCACAGGGCGCCTAGAAATCGTTAATCTTTGCGTGCCGGAACGGGTCAATGTCTAGCGCAGCCCGGGAACATCGCCGGCCGGCGATGAAAAAACGGGCCATAAGCCGGCCCGTCGTACCGGGCGAAATGCTGTCGTTCAGGCGAAATACTGGCCGCCATTGGCTGTGATGGTCGAACCGGTGATGAAGCCGGCGTCTTCGGAAGCGAGGAAGACGACGCAACGCGCGATCTCTTCCGGTTCGCCGAGGCGGCCGACCGGAATCTGCGGGATGATGCGTTCATTCAGCACCTTCTCGTCGATCGCCTTGACCATCTCGGTGGCGATGTAGCCGGGGCAGATGACATTGACTGTGATGCCCGCGCGCGCGCCCTCCTGCGCCAGCGCCTTCGAGAAGCCGATGTCGCCGGCCTTTGCGGCGGAATAGTTGACCTGGCCGGCCTGGCCTTTCTGGCCGTTGATGGAGGAAATGGTGATGACGCGGCCGAATTTGCGGTCGCGCATGCCGCCCCACAGCGGATGCGTCATGTTGAAGACCCCAGACAGATTGGTGTCGATGACTTCCTTCCACTGCTCGCGCGTCAGCTTGTGGAACATGGCGTCGCGGGTAATGCCGGCATTGTTGACCAGCACCGAGACCGGGCCGAGATCGGCCTCGACCTGTTTGATTCCGGCGGCACAGGCGTCGTAGTCGGCGACCGACCATTTGTAGGCCTTGATGCCGGTTTGTGCGCTGAACTTCCCCGCTGCCTCGTCATTGCCGGCATAGTTGGCTGCAACGGTGTAACCGGCATTCTTCAGGCCGATCGATATGGCGGCGCCGATGCCGCGCGATCCACCGGTGACGAGCGCTACTTTGGTCATTGAAAGTTCTTCCTCCCTTTGGTCGGAAGAAGGGAATAGGGAGTAGGGAGTAGCGAGTAGGGATCGATATCCCGCCGCGCTGCTCCTTCTTCCCCATTCACTACTCCCTATTCACTACTCACTTCTCTTTCACAGCGCTTCCACGCACAGAGCGACGCCCATGCCGCCGCCGATGCACAGCGTGGCAAGGCCCTTCTTGGCGCCGCGGCGGCGCATCTCGAAAACCAGCGTGTTGAAGACGCGGGCGCCCGACGCGCCGATCGGATGGCCGATGGCGATGGCGCCGCCATTGACGTTGACGATCGACGTATCCCAGCCCATGCCCTTGTTGACGGCGCAGGCCTGCGCGGCGAAGGCTTCATTGGCCTCGACAAGGTCGAGGTCCTTGACCGACCAGCCGGCCTTCTCGAGCGCCCGCTTCGAGGCGGGAATAGGTCCGGTGCCCATGATCGCCGGATCGACGCCGGCCGTCGCCCATGAGGCGATGCGCACCAGCGGGGTGATGCCGCGCCTTGTGGCTTCAGCCTCGCTCATCAGCAGCGCGCCGGCGGCGCCGTCATTGATGCCCGACGCGTTGGCGGCGGTCACGGTGCCGTCCTTGTCGAAAGCCGGCTTCAGCTTGGACATGGCGTCGATGGTGGCGCCGTGGCGGATGTACTCGTCCTGGTCGACGACAGTGTCGCCCTTCCTGCCCTTGATCGTGAAGGCGACGATCTCGTCCTTGAACTTGCCGGCCTTCTGCGCGGCCTCGGCCTTGTTTTGCGAGGCCAGCGCAAACTGGTCCTGGTCGTCGCGGGTGATCTGGAACTGGCGGGCGACGTTCTCGGCGGTGTTGCCCATGTGGTAGCCGTTGAAGGCGTCCCACAACCCGTCCTTGATCATGGTATCGATCATCTTGTAGTCGCCCATCTTGACGCCGGCGCGCAGGTGCTCGGCGTGCGGCGACAGCGACATCGATTCCTGGCCGCCGGCGATGATCACAGTGGCGTCGCCGGCGGCGATCTGCTGCATGCCGAGCGCGATGGCGCGCAGGCCCGAGCCGCAAACCTGGTTGAGGCCCCAGGCGGTCGTCTCCTTGGGCAGGCCGGCATTGATCGACGCCTGGCGGGCGGGGTTCTGGCCCTGCGCGGCGGTCAGCACCTGGCCGAGAATGACCTCGTCGACTTCGCCCGGTTCGACGCCGGCGCGCGCCAAAAGCTCCCTGATGACGACGGCGCCAAGTTCATGTGCCGGGGTGGCGGCGAACGCGCCGTTGAAGGAGCCGACAGCCGTGCGTGCGGCGCTGGCAACGACGATTGAATTGGAAGCGGACATTTTTCTCTCCAGACTTCGAGGTGTCGTGTTCTTGGGGGCTTGTTGGGACTTTTCTTGCCCGTTCCACACCCCAAGTCAAACCGGAAATGGGCATGCCGGCCAAGCGCCGCAAGCAGGGCGCGGGCGGCCGGCGCGAAAGTCCAACCTTTGCTGCGCAGCATAATCGGCCCGCCATGCAGCAATAAATGATGCCGCACTGCACAAAGCGCTTGGAATTATAGAGCTTTTGCGCATATCCTTAAAAATGGCGCAATCGTTACCGGCGGCTTACTCAGGCGCGCCGGTGTCCCGGGAGGATGCTGATGGCCGCGAAAGACGACCCTATCATTATCAAGAAATATGCCAATCGCCGGCTCTACAATACCGGCACCAGCACCTATGTGACGCTTGAGGATCTGGCCGAGATGGTCAAGAAGGGCGAGGAGTTCACCGTCCAGGACGCCAAGACCGGTGACGACATTACCCATCCGGTGCTGACGCAGATCATCTTCGAACTGGAGAACAAGGATGGGCAGAACATGCTGCCGATCCCGTTCCTGCGCCAGCTGATCGCTTTCTATGGCGACCAGATGCAGCAGATCGTGCCGAGCTTCCTCGAACAGTCGATGATGGCCTTCTCCAAGGAACAGGAGCGATTCCGCGAGCAGATGAAGGGCGCGATCGGCAAGTCGCCGCTGGATGTGATGAAGATCGCCACTCCGATCAAGGCGCTGGAAGAGCAGACACGCCGCAACATGGAAATGTTCCAGAACGCGATGCGCCTGTTCACGCCGTTCCCGACCGCCGCCACAAATGCTGCGGCCGCGGCTGCACCCGAGCCGGCCCGCAAGGATGTCCCGGAAAAGAGCGGCGACGACCTTCAGGAACTGAAGCAACAGATCGCCGCCATGCAGCGCAAGCTTGACACCATGTCGTAAGCGACCGCCGCATGGTCGACCGCCCTCAGTTGGTCGAGGCGGCTGTCACGGGTCGATTTTCAGCTGCCACGGTTCCCAGATATCGTCGGGCTGGCCGTCGAGCGAGCGGTAGAAGGCTTTGGCCGGCGAGTTGGATTTCAGCACCGTCCATTTGATGGCGGAGGCGCCAATGCTCAAAGCGTGTTGGCGATCTGTTCAACAAGCGCATGGCCGACCCCCATGCCGCGCGTCGCTTCAGTGACGTAGAGTTCCTTCAGCCAGACAACCGGCTTCAGGTCGTAGGTCCAGGGGATGAGGTAGTGGACGGCGATGCCGACGATCACGCCCTCTCGCTCCGCCACCAACACGCCGAACCGGGGCGATGGCCCCAGCCCGTGCTCGATGAGGTTCGCTTCGGTGATGCGAAGCTTGTCGTCATAACCCTCGAAGACAGCTAGCGCCCTCATGAGGGCGAGCACCGCACCGACATCCTGGCGCACGAATGGACGAATTCTAACCATCGCCTTCTGCATGCTTGCTCCAGCCCGACCATATCGCGTGGACGCTGCCGCGCAGCCTGCCCTTGGCCTCACGCGTACAAGACACCGGGCTCCTTGCCTGAAGCGAAAGGAAGGTCCTCGTCCTGCCAACCGGTTATGCCGCCGATCATGATCTTCACGGGACGACCGAGGCTGGCCAGCTTGAAGGCCGCCTGATCCGCGCCATTGCAATGCGGTCCCGCGCAATAGACGACGAACAGCGTCTTTTCGGGCCATTGCACCATCCGCTCGGCCGATATTTCGCGGTGGGGCAGATGCAGCGCGCCGGGCACATGGCGGCGTCCATAGGCTTCCGGCGAACCGACCACATGCAGGAGAACAAAGTCCGGCTCTCCGGCAGGCAGTGCGGCGGCGACGTCGGAACAGTCGGTCTCGACGGAAAGCCGGCGCAGAAAATGGTCGCGGGCGATTTCCGGCGATGCCGCCGGAATGTCTGTCACGTGGCTCATCCTCGTATCTCCATTGCTGATGCGACGGAGAGATAAGACAGGAAGCAGGGCGATTGCAGCTGGCAGCTTTGCCATATATCGTCAAGATCATGCCATCCTCTGCCAATCCGCGCCCTGCCAACCCTCTTGTCGTTGCCGTTGCCTATGACGGGCTGTGCACGTTCGAGTTTGGCGTGGCGGTTGAGATCTTCGCCTTGCCCCGGCCGGAAATGGGTGAGGATTGGTACCGTTTTGCGGTTGCCGGTATTGATACCGGTGAAATGCGCGCGCAGGGCGGCGTGCGTATTGTTGCCGACGGCGGGATCGATCTGATCGGCCAGGCCGGCACGGTGATCGTACCGGGATGGCGCGGGTCGGAGGCTCCGGTGCCGCCGGCGCTGATCGAGGCGCTGCGGAAGGCGAGCGAGCGCGGCGCTCGCATTCTTTCGATCTGTTCGGGCGTGTTCGTGCTTGCGGCGGCCGGCCTGCTTGCGGGCAAAAGAGCGACGACGCACTGGCGCTATAGCGAGAAGCTGACGGAGCTCTACCCTGACATCACCGTGGTTCCGGATATCCTGTACATCGATGAGGGAAATGTCCTGACTTCCGCCGGCAGTGCCGCGGGCATCGATCTTTGCCTGCATCTGGTTCGGCGCGACTTCGGCACCAAGGCTGCAAACATGGTGGCGCGGCGTCTGGTGGTGCCGCCGCATCGCGATGGCGGCCAGGCGCAGTATGTCGAAAGTTCCGTTCCCGAGCTGCACGAACGCAGCCGGCTTGGACCGTTGATCGACAGGATGCGCGCCGATATTTCCGCCGACTATCCCGTCGCCATCTTGGCCGAGCTTGCCGGGATGAGCGAGCGGACGTTTCTGCGCCGCTTTGCGGCCGCAACCGGCGTCACGCCGGCGCGCTGGCTGCTGTCGGAACGGCTTTCGCGGGCGCGCACGCTGCTGGAAGACACCGCCATGCCGATCGAACGCATTGCCGAGACCGCCGGCTTTGGCGCGGCAGGCACGCTGCGGCATCATTTTCGTCAGCAGTTCGCCACGACGCCCGTCGCGTACCGTGCGCGGTTCGGGAACACGGCCAGGTCGGCTTAAGTCACGCGTCCCTCATAGCGGCCACGCGGCCTGATGATGCTGCCGCTAATGATCTGTTCGACCATATGCGCGGCCCAGCCGACACTGCGTCCGAGCGCAAACAGCTGGAACGGTGCATCGCGCGGCAAGCCAAGGCCGCGCGTTAGTGCGGCCAGGGCGAAGTCGATGTTGGGCTGGGCACCGGCCGCCGCCATGGCGGCTTTTTGCAGCTGTTGCAGTGTCTCGTCGACAGGGATGACTGCCAGAAGTGCGGTGGCACGGGGATCGCCGTCGGGATAGAGCGGATGGCCGAACGCCGGCAAGGGCCGGTCATGGCCGAGCCAGCGCCGGATCGCCGCATCCGCGCCGTGGGCTGCTGCATCTTCAGCCAGTTGCATCACCGCTTCGCCGGCGCCACCGTGGCGCGGGCCGGACAGCGTTGCCAGGCCGGCCAGCAGGCATGCGGCAGGCGAGGCGCCTGTGGACGCTGCGACGCGGGCGGCGAAGGTCGATGCGTTGAGTTCATGATCGGCGAGCAGGACGAGGGCGCAGCGGATCGCTTCCGCGCCGGCATCATCCACCGACCAGCCCTGCGCCAGGCGCTTATGGACGGGCGCTGTGCCGGCTTCAGCGCCCAGCGACTGCGCCAGCGCTCCGACTGTGCGCGCGGCCTCGGTGCACAGCGAGGCGGCGCTGCGTCCTAGCGAAGGCCGCCCGTGGCCTGCAAGCATGGCAAGCTGCGCAAAGGCCGAGGCGCGGCCGACTGGATGAGGCGCTTCAGGTGACGGAGCTTTGAACGTCACCGGTTCGGCCGAGGCCCACAGCAGAGCGGCGGTTTCCTCCAGCGTCGCCGATTTGGAGAGCGCAACGGCGTCTTGCCCTCGGTAGATGAGGCTCCCGTGCAGAACGGTCGAAATTGCTGTTGCGATCGAGGGTTCGCCCCAGGCGATCGCACTCTCGGCGATGGCCGAGGGACTGCGGCCCCGCGCCCGGCGGGTCGCCAATGCCGCGATGTCGTCGGCGCGGTACTGGCTGCGGCGCGGGTCGCTCTCATCCGGCCGCATGCCGATGCGGCCACGGCTGACATAGGCGTAGAGCGTCTGCGGCCGGACCTTGAGCCTTTCCAGCGCCTCTTCCCGCGACAGCCATTCGGACATTTTTAGCTCACATATTGATTATATTGATCAAGATTGATCGAGGCGCAGCCCAACCCTTATCTCCCATGCAGAAAAGCTGCAAGGGGATGAGATATGGCGAACGGGCTCGATGATGTGGTGGCGGCGGAGACCGTGCTCTCCGATGTCGATGGCCTTGGCGGCCGCCTGACGATCCGCGGTCATTCGCTGCCGGAATTGGCGGGACGCTGGCGCTATGCGCAAGTGGTTCGCCTGTTGCTCGACGGCTTCTTCGACGGCCTTCCCGGCGATGCCGTACTGGCAGCGAGGCTGGGCAAGGCTCGCGTCGAGGTGTTCGAGCGGCTTGCACCCTCGCTGCCGCTGCTCGCACCGATTGAGATCTATGGCGCCATGCGCGCCGGCATGGCGCTGCTGCCGGATGGCGAGACACCGACGGACGCCTTGCGGCTGATCGCGGCGCCCGCTGTGCTGACGCCGGCTCTGCTGCGCCTGGCGCGTGGCGAGCAGCCGATCGCACCTGACGCGAAGGCCGATCATGCCGCCGACATGCTGAGGATGCTCGAGGGATCCGTCCCGTCGCCGGCGCTGGCAAGGGCACTCGACACCTATCTGGTCACCGTCTGCGATCACGGCCTCAACGCCTCGACCTTCGCCACCCGCGTCGTCGCTTCGACGCTGGCAGGGCTGACATCGTCGGTGCTGGCCGGGCTCGGCGCGCTCAAGGGGCCGCTGCACGGCGGCGCGCCCGGCCCGGTGATCGAGATGCTCGATGCAATCCAGGCGCATGGCGACGCGGCCGGTTGGCTGCGCGAGAAGGTCGCGCATGGCGAGCGCATCATGGGTTTCGGCCATCGTATCTACCGCGTGCGCGATCCGCGCGCCGATGTGCTGAAGGGGGTGGTGCGGCAGCTCGGCAGCGAGGGCGAGACCGGCCGGCGGCTGGCCTTCGCCGAACAGGTCGAGCAGACGGCACTCGATGTGCTGCGAATCGCCAAACCGCAGCGTTCGCTGCAGACCAATGTCGAGTTTTACACAGCGCTTGTGCTTGAGGCGGCTGGCTTTCCGCCACAGGCGTTCAGCAATGTCTTTGCCGCCGGACGTGTCGCCGGCTGGATCGCGCATGCGCGCGAACAGCAGACGACGGGGCGGCTGATCCGTCCACAGTCGCGCTATATCGGGCCGGTGCCGAAGCTTGTTGCCTGAGGCTCCAAGGACAGATTTTTGCGAAGAGGACCCCCACCCTAGCCTGCCGGGGCGAGCCACGGGTCTCGCCCGTCCTTCGGACCCCACAAGGGGGAGGGAAGCTGCCGCGCGCCATCCCTTTATGACGAAACGTCGGCGATTTGTTGCGATCGGCGCCTACCAAGTCTCCCTCCCCCTTGTGGGGAGGGATCAAGGGTGGGGGTATTCGTAGGGCGAAGACCTCGGCGGTGAGACGCCATTCTCTCATGACCTAAATTTCATGTGATCACGCGACCGTGTTCGTGTTCTTGCCTGGGTCATCCCTTATATGCTGCGCTGCAACATAAGTCCGCTGCAGTCGAACCCTCCCGATTCCCGGGCGGGATGAGGCAGCAGCGACCAAACCGAACAGGAACGCCATGACCAAAAACGGCAAGGCGGAGGAAACGAAGAAGATCAACATCGCGCTGCAGGGCGGCGGCTCGCACGGGGCTTTCTCCTGGGGTGTACTCGACCGGCTGCTGGAGGATGGCAGGCTCGACATTTCAGCCGTGTCCGGCACCAGCGCCGGCGCGATGAATGCCGTGGCGCTGGCCGATGGTTTTGTGCGCGGCGGCGTCGAGGGTGCACGACAAAAGCTCGACGACTTCTGGCGCGCGGTGGCGGTCAAGGGCCGCTTCAGCCCGGTGCAGCGCATGCCGTGGGACGTCGCCTGGGGCAACTGGTCGATCGAGAACACGCCCGGCTATTTCTTCTTCGACACCATGTCCCGAGTGTTTTCGCCCTATGTCGCCAATCCGCTGGGCTTTAACCCGCTGCGCGACGTGGTCGAGCAGGAGATCGATTTCAAAAATGTTCACGCCTGCAAGTCGATGGAGCTGTTCATTTCGGCGACCAATGTCGAGACCGGCCAGCTGCGCGTCTTTTCCGACGGCGAGATCGACCTCGACACGGTGATGGCCTCGGCCTGCCTGCCGCAATTGTTCCGCGCCGTCGAGATCAAGGGCGTGCCCTATTGGGATGGCGGCTATGGCGGCAATCCGGCGCTGTTTCCGTTCTTCAAGACGGCGGCGACGGAGGATGTGCTTTTGGTGCAGATCAATCCGGTGGTGCGCGAAGGCACGCCGAAAAGCGCCAACGAGATCCAGAACCGCATCGACGAGATCACCTTCAATGCCGGGCTGCTGAACGAATTCCGCTCGATCGCCTTCGTCAAGGAGCTGATCGCCGCCGGCCGGCTGCCGCGTGGCGAATACCGCGACATCCGCATGCACCGCATCGATGCCGACGAGGCGTTCAAGGATCTGTCGGCGTCGTCCAAGGTCAACGCCGAATGGGCTTTTTTGACCTATTTGCGCGACCTTGGCCGCATAGCGGCGAGCGACTGGCTGGAGGAGAATTACGACGCCGTCGGCAAGCGGCCGACGCTCGATCTTTCCGGCGAACTCGATGACGGCTTCAAACCGGTGCGCGGGCCGGCACCGGGACGGCGGGTGAAGGAATTCCTCGCCGCCCGCAAGAAGCCGGAGGCGGAACGCCGGCGGGCCTGAGTCCGCCCGGATCGATCAAGACGATCAGCGAAGTGTTCGGCAAATCGGAGTAGCGCCGATGACTTTCCGTCCCGGAACAACCGTTGCGTGTGACGGTATACAAAATCATACTGACGCCTGCTGCCATTCACTGAGTGGCTACGCAGGTCGCGCCCACATTTGAGCGTCAAAAACTAGTGGGGGCACAGGGTGATGTCAGCGCTCGTAACGCCTTGAAACAAGTCGGTTCCAGCATCCGTGCGGCGCCGGGGCTGCGGTTCCGTCGAATGACGGGGCGCCGACAAAACCGTTTCTCGTTGGCCACACTACATCGCCTGGCACAATGTTCCTGCAACTTTTCGACTGTATTGCGATGCAACTTTGATGTAGAAGCGCGGCTTCGCCGTTCACGGCAAATTGAACACGGCCTGGCGCGCACCCATATCGGCGACGCGCCCGAGTTGGAAGACACGGTAGCTGTTAGACGACGGACTCCTGTTGGATAACGACTTGGCCGAACCCCGCAGTGGAAAAACAATGATGCCGAAGATCAGGTTTCACAAGCTTGCCGCTATTGTCGTGCTCATCGGCTTCGCCGCCTGGATGGGAACAGGCGCGTTCTCGTCGGTCGGCAGCGCCGCTGTCGAAGGTGCTGGCAAGGCAGGCGATCAGGCCAAGCCGGGCGATCAGGCCAAGGCGCCGGATGCAGCCAAGGCGGCCGAGGCCGAACCGAAGGCGCCGCTGCGGACCGTCGCTGTGGTGACGCCGCCGCGCAAGACCTATGCCCGCGCCATCCGCATTTCCGGGCTGACCGAGGCCGACAAGCGCGCCGTGCTGGCGACGCGCGTCGCCGGCGTCATCGAAAAGCTGCCGGTCAAGCAGGGCGATCACGTCAAGACCGGCGACCTGGTGCTGATGCTGGCGGCCGAAGAAAAGATCTCGATGGTCGACAGTGCCAAGCAGCTCGTCGCGCAGCGCCAGGCTGAACTCGACGCATCGCTGCGGCTCATGAAGACCGGCAATCTGCCCAAGCTGCAGCTCGACACGGCGCGTTCGAACCTGACCGCTGCGCAGTCGCAGCTGGAAACGGCGCAGGCCGAACTCGACCGCAATCAGGTCAAGGCGCCCTTCGACGGCGTCATCGACCGGGTGCCGGTGGAGCTCGGCAGTTCCATCATGCAGGGCGGCGAGGTGGCAACCATCCTCAAGCTCGATCCGGTGATTGCGCGCGGTGAAGTCAGCGAACGCGACCTCGGCTATCTCAAGCTCGGCGACAAGGCTGCTGTGCGGCTGGTCAGCGGCCAGACCGTCGAAGGCACCGTGCGCTACATCAGCCGCGACGCCTCGTCGGCCACCCGAACCTTCCGCGTCGAGATCGCCGTCCCCAATGCCGATGGCTCCGTGCCGGCGGGCATGACGGCCGAGATTTCGCTCAGCGCGCAGCCGACCGATGCCGTCATGTTGCCGCGCTCCGTGGTGACGCTGGGCGACAAGGGCGACCTCGGCATCCGTGCCGTCGACAAGGACAACAAGGTGGTGTTCTTCCCGATCGACCTGGTCGACGACTCGCCGAAGGGGCTCGTGCTTGGCGGCATTCCCGCCGATGCCCGCGTCATCGTCGCCGGCCAGGAGCTCGTCAAGGAAGGCGACGTCGTCAAGCCGGTCGAGGCCGACCAGGCGACCATCCAGAAACTGTTGGGCGAAGCGACAACGCAGTAGCGCCGGAGCGGCCCCGGCCGGAGCCGTCCCCGCCGCAATGCGGCTCCTGAAATCTTGAGAACAGGCCATGGATATCGTCAAACTCGCGATCAACAATGCCCGGCTGACCATTGCGGTGCTGGTCTTCCTGCTGCTGGCGGGCTGGGTCGCCTATCAGTCGACACCGAAGGAAGCGGAACCCGACGTTCCTACCCCTTATGTTTATATAAATGTCGCCTATCAAGGCATTGCGCCCGAAGACGCTGAAAGACTTCTGCTTAGGCCGCTGGAGGCAAAGCTTAAGAGTCTTAAGGGGTTAAAGGAGATGAAATCATCCGCCTATCAGGGCGGCGCCTTTGTCTTTCTTGAGTTTCTGCCGTCTATAAAAGTCGACACCGCGGTGACAGATACACGCTCGAAGGTTCAGGACGCGAAGGCTGACCTGCCCCAAGCGGCAGAAGAACCGGTTGTTACCGAGGTCAACATTTCCGAGTTTCCCGTCCTGGTCGTCACGCTGTCCGGCGATGTGCCCGAGCGTGTGCTTACGGCGGCGGCGCGCGAACTGCGCGACCGCATCGAGGAAGTACCGGGCGTTCTTGAGGGCACCATACAAGGCGCGCGCGACGATCTTGTCGAAGTCGTCATCGACCCGATGAAGCTGTCCTCCTACGGCCTGCAGCTCGACCAGTTGATCGGCGCGGTCGGCGCTTCCAACAGCCTGGTCGCCGCCGGCAATATCGAGGGTTCGGAAGGCAAATACGCGGTCAAGGTGCCGTCGCTGATCGAAACACCAGAGGATGTGGCGTCGCTGCCGGTGGTTGCCGGACCCAATGCCGTCGTCCAGGCCAAGGACATCGCCACGATCCGGTCGACCTTTGCCGATGCCACGACCATCACCCGCCTCAACGGCAAGCCGGCCATCGCCATTGAAGTCAAGAAGCGCATCGGCGCCAATCTGATCGACACGCTGGCCAAGGTGCGGGAAGTGTCCGACGCCTACGTCAAGACCATGCCGGAAGGCATGAACATCACCTACACGCAGGACAAGTCCGTCTTCGTCAACCAGCTGCTGGGCGACCTGCAGAACCACGTGATGATCGCCGTCATCCTGGTGTTCATCGTCATCCTCTATGCACTGTCGGGACGCGCCTCGCTGCTGATCGGGCTTGCCATTCCGTCATCCTTCCTCATCGGCATCCTGCTGCTTGCGATGATGGGCTACACGATCAACATGATCGTGCTGTTCAGCCTTATCCTGGCGGTCGGCATGCTGGTCGACGACGCCATCATCGTCACCGAATTCGCCGAAAGGCGCATGGGCGAAGGCATGCCGAAGGCGGAAGCCTTCACGCTGGCCGCCAAGCGCATGGCCGGTCCGGTCATCGCCGCGACGATGACGCGCATCGCGGCGTTTTCGCCGCTGCTGTTCTGGCCCGGCATCATCGGCGACTTCATGAAATACATGCCGATCACGCTGATCGTCACGCTGTCGGCCTCGATGCTTTATGCGCTGGTGTTCGCGCCGACGCTGGGCGCGCTCTTCGCCAAGGCGCCGGAGCATCACGAGGAACACAATCGCGACGGCTGGTACATGGCGCTGGTCAAGCAGGCGGTGCGCTTCCCCATCACCGTGCTGGTGCTTACCGCCGTGCTTTTGACCGGCGTTGGCTTCGCCTATTCCAAATACGGCGCCGGCGTCGAGTTCTTCCCCAGCGTCGAGCCCGACTACGGCCTGCTCTATGTGCATGCCCGCGGCAATCTCTCGCTGGCCGAAATGGATACGGCAACCAGGATCGCCGAAAACCGGCTGCTCGGCTGGCCCGGCGTGAAATCGGTCTACACCCGCGTCGGCAAGACGCAGGGCGGCGGACAGGACGTGCCGGAGGACGTCGTCGGCGTCATCCAGTATGAGTTCATCGACTGGCGCGAGCGCAAATCGGCGAACAATATCCTGGATGAGCTGCGCACCGTCATGGCCGGCATTCCCGGCGTCGATGTCGAAGTGCGCGTGCCGGAGGCCGGTCCTCCCACAGGCAAGGCGGTCCAGCTCCGGCTTTCAGCCATCGATCCAAAAGGGCTTGACGACCAGGCCCGTGCGGTCGCGGCGCGCATCGCCAAGGTGCCCGGCGTCATCGACGTTTCCGACGGCCTGCCGCCGCCCGGCGTCGACTGGGCGCTCGAGGTCGACCGCGCCAAGGCGGCGCAGTACGGCATCAGCCCGACCGCGGTCGGCACCGTGGTGCAGTTGGTGACCAATGGCTTGAAGCTCTCGGAATATAGGCCCGCCGGCGCCGACGACGCCGTCGACATCAGGCTGCGCCTGCCCGAAGACCGGCGCACGCTGTCGACGCTCGATGAGCTCAGGGTGCAGACCGCGCAAGGCTCGGTGCCGATCTCCAACTTCGTCGTGCGCAAGCCGGAGCCGACGGTCGGCATCCTCAACCGCATCGACGGCGCCCGCACCGTGGTCGTCCAGGCCAACGTCGCCGCCGGTAACCAGGTCGCGGCGGTGCAGGCGGAGGTGACCAAGGCGGTCACCGACATGAAGCTCGACAGCGGCATACGCTGGAAGCTGGCCGGTTCCAACGAGGACAGCGCTGAAGCCAGCGCCTTCCTCGGCAAGGCCTTCGGTGCGGCGATCTTCCTGATCTTCCTGGTGCTGCTGATGCAGTTCAACAAGTTCACCAGCGTGCTTCTGGTGCTGTCCTGCGTGGTCATGGCGACGATCGGTGTGTTCCTGGGGCTGCTGCTGACAGGCGAAGCCTTCGGCATCGTCATGTCGGGCATCGGCGTCATCGCACTGGCCGGCGTGGTGGTGAACAACAACATCGTGCTCATCGACACCTATGACCGGCTGCGCGAAGAGGGCTGGGACAAGATGGAGGCGGTGCTGCAGACCTGCCGCGAACGTGCCCGCCCGGTGGTGCTGACGGCGGTATCGGCCATCCTCGGCGTGCTGCCGATCGCCTTTGGTCTTGGCCTCGAAATCTTCCATCACGAGACGACGATCAACGCGCCGTCGACGCAATGGTGGATTTCGCTGTCCTCGGCCATCGTCTTCGGCCTGTCCTTCGCCACGCTGCTGACGCTGGTGGTGACGCCGTCGATGCTGATGATCTTCACGCGCAGCAAGAACAGCCGCTTCTACGCGTTCTTCCGCCGGCTGTTCGGCCGCGACAAGAAGCCCGATGCGCCTGTGGGGCCGAGCCCGCTCGATGAACCGGCAATCGCCTTCCCGAAAGCCGCGGAATAGCTGCATTCAACCAGTCGGACAAAAGGCCGTCCGGAACAACCGGGCGGCCTTTTGCATTGTCCCCTCATATCCGACCAGCAAGGCGAGGGACTCTTAATGACCGTCAGCACCATCCTCATCATCGTTTTGATCCTGATCCTGATCGGCGCCGTACCGGCCTGGCCGCACTCACGCTCCTGGGGTTATGGGCCGTCGGGCATCGCCGGCGCTGTGCTTGTGGTGCTGCTGATCCTGGTGCTGATGGGCAGGGTTTGATCGGAGCCTGAGATATCGGAGATTAGCGTTTCCTCGCCCCACGAAGTGCAGGCAATAGGCATACGGCGGTGCCAGCCCCCACTCCGGCCGCTGCGCGGCCACCTCTCCCCCATGTCCATGGGGGAGAGGAAATGCCAAGTCTTCAAAGGCCGCAGCCTCGGCGATTAGCATTTCCTCTCCCCCGCGAATGTGGGGGTAGAGGTGGCTCGGCGAAGCCGAGACGGAGTGGGGGATCGCCATATGCGATTGGCCCGAAATCGAGATGACGAGCACACGCTGTGCCCCCCTTGGCCACCCCGCCCCCTTGCGTATACGCTGCCCGCACCAATCACCGAGGGAGCCATCAAGGTGAGGTAGTGTGCTGAGAGTTCTGCAAATTCGCTGAGAGAGGGCGGTCATGGCAGGCTGGTGATGTTCAACGTCACCGATTCCCTGGA
>NZ_JAMYPU010000043.1:0-34654 GCF_040320535.1 Mesorhizobium sp. M0676 | reverse complement strand
GCGCGAGCACAAGAAGCTCGCTCTACGCCAAGCCGCATGACCAGTTTCATGATCGCCCATTTTGCAGAACTTGACGCACACAACCGGGGTCGGTCCGTCCTGACGCAACCTCCTATCGACCGTAGGAGGTCTAGCTTCAAGCGAGACGACCCCCTCTGGCCTGCCGGCCATCTCCCCCTCGAGGGGGGAGATCGGCAGCTCACCCTACTTTCTTCCCCCGCTTGCCCTTGGCACGCGCCTCGACCACTCTTTCCACCTCGCGCTTCAGTTCGTCCTTGACCTCCTGCGTCTCGGCCATCAGCGTGTCGATCTTCATGAAATCGAGCACGCGGTATTTCGACACTGGCGGGCGGATCAATATGTCTGGTGGGCGCTGGTTCAGCTTGTGGGCGATGATCGACTGCATCATCAATTGCGTCGCGCCGTACATCAGGTCGACCGTGGTCGGGTGCTTGCGCTCGGCCTCGCTCGGCGCGCCGACGACGTCGATGGCGATGATGATGTCGGCGTCGTTTTCGATGAGGTCGAACGGCACCGGATTGTAGATGCCGCCGTCGATCAGCACGCGGTCGTCGCGCGTCACCGGGCGGAACACGGCGGGAATGGCAGCCGAGGCGGCGAGCGCCGAATGCAGGTCGCCCTCGTCGAAGACGGCCAGCTTGTGACCGAAATAGTCCGTCGCCGTCACCTTGAGCGGGATCATCAGCTCGGCGAAGGTTTCCGGGATGGCTTCCGGCAGGAACGCCTTCAAGATGCGCTCTATGTTGAACTGGCTGACTCGGATGCCGCCCTGCATCGCCTCGGCGATGGTGCCGGGACGCGAGCGCCACATGCGCGCCGCCACCTCGGCGCGGCGGCCGAGGATCGAGCGGGCGTAGTCCTCGATGTCCTTGCCGCTCATGCCCGAGGCCATGCCGGCGCCCATGATGGCGCCGATCGAGGAGCCGGCGATGGCCACGGGCTTGATGCCGAGCTCGTCCAGCGCCTCGACGATGTGGATATGGGCGAGGCCGCGCGCGCCGCCGCCGCCAAAGGCGATACCGAAAGTCGGACCTGTCATTTGGCCTCCAGCTTCGGCCCGATGCTCATGATCGCGGGCGCCTGCGTCAGCAGCTTCTTCGCCGCTGCCTTGACCTGATCGAGCGTCACGCCGTTGATGAGCGCCGCGCGGCGCTGCACGTAGTCGATGCCGAGATTGTCGAGCTGCAATTCCACCAGGGTCGCGGCAATGGCGCTGGAAGAATCCAGATTGCTGATAGCATAGGAGCCGACCATGTATTTCTTGGTCGCGTCCAGCTCGGCCTCGGTCGGCCCCTCCTGCGCCATCTTCTTGACCACCTCCTTGACGATGGCGAGCGTCTCGGCGGCGCGGTCGGAACGCGTCGCCGTGGTGATGATCAGCGCATTGGAATGCTGGTGGTCGACCAGGTTGGAATCGACGGAATAGGCCAGGCCGCGCTTTTCCCGCACCTCGTCATAGAGGCGCGAGGTGAAGGTGCCGCCGCCGAGAATCTGGTTCATCAGCACCGCGGGGAAGAAATCCGGCGCATCGCGCTTCACACCGGGATAGGCAAACTGCAGCGAGGTCTGCGGCAGGTCGTAGTCGACCTCGAGCTGCTGGCCGAGCTTCAGCTCGGTATCGGCAACCGGTTGCAGCACCTGCTTTTCCGGCAGATCGCCGAAGACCTCGTCGAGCTTCCGCTTCAGCGTCGCGGCGTCGATGTCGCCGACCACCGCGACATGCAGGCCGCTGAGGGCGAAATTGGCCTTGTGGAAGGCCGCCAGATCCGCCGCCGTGATAGTGGCAATGCTGTCCTTGGTGCCCTGGTCGGGCCTGGAATACGGATGGTCGCCATAGATGGCGCGCAGCCATTTGGTTTGCGCGACGGTGTTGGGGTCACGCTCATTGGCGATGATGCCGGACAGGATCTGGGCGCGGATGCGGTCGATCGGCGCCTGGTCGAAGCGCGGGCTGGTGACCGCCAGCCTGAGCAGGTCGAAGGCCGCATCCTTCTGCTCGGCCAGCATCCGCATCGCGCCATAGGTGCCGTCGCGCGCCGCTTCGAAGCCCATCTCTGCGCCGGCATCGTCAAGCTTGATCTGGAAGGCCTCGCTGTCGAGGTCGCCGGCGCCCTCGTCGAACAGGCCGGTCATCAGATTGACCAACCCTTCCCGCCCCGCCGGATCCTGCGTCGAGCCGCCATCGAAGACGAAGCGGATGGCGACGATCGGAATGGAGTGGTCCTCGACCAGCCAGGCATTGACGCCCTTTGACGAGGTCACCGGTTGGATGTCCATCGCGTGCGCGGCAAGCGCCGGCAGGATGAGGAAGAAGATGCCGAGGAACAGTGTGGCGAGGGCGTGGAGAACCGCGATGCGCCTATGAGCAATCGCATAAGGCCATTGATCGCCAAGGTCAGCTCCGCCCCTCATCGCGCTGCCGGGCACTTCTCCCCGTATAGTGACGGGGAGAAGGGGTCTCGCCGCGACGCTGGCGCTCTTCTTACGACGCTGATGGTTGGCGAAATCGGCGATGACAGCGCCCCTCTCCCCGTCACTATACGGGGAGAGGATGCCGGCAGGCAGGTGAGGGGCAGCGCTAACGCTCAATCTCGTCATCATCAATTCCCCGCCTGTTGCTGCGGCAAGAGATAGCCGGTCGTCGTACGATCGAGCAGCAGATAGCGTGCGGCGACCGCCTTGATCTCATCGGCGGTGACCTTGCGAATGCGGTCCGGCCATTCCTCGATATCCCTGACGTTGCCGCCGGTGGCGAGCTCGGCGCCGTAGAGATTGGCCATCTCGTCCTGCTTGTCGCGGGCGAAGATCATGGCCCTGATATAGCGGGCCTTGGCCTTCTCCAGCTCATCGGCGGTGACGCCGTCCTTGACGATGCGGGCGATCTCGGCGTCGACGGCCGCCTCGACGTCGCTCAGCTTGGCGTCGCCGCGCGGCGCGCCATAGACGGTGAAATTGGTGGCGTCGAGCATCGTACCCTGGAAGAAGGCGCCGGTCGCCGATGCGATGCCTTGCTTGACCACGAGCTGCTGGTAGAGCCGGCTGCGGCTGCCGCCGCCAAGGATCTCTCCCAGCAGGTCGAGCGCCTCGGCCTCGCCGGGTTTTGCCGTGTGGTAGGACGGAACCACCCATTGCGTCGAAAAGCTCGGCACCGAAACGCGCCCATCGGTGAGCGTCACCGTCCGCTTGGTGTTCTGCTCCGGCTCGACCGGGCGGATGCGCGGGGGCAGATCCGGGCCGCGCGCGACCTTGCCATAGGTTTTTTCGGCCAGCGCCTTCACGACCTCCGGCTCGACATCGCCGGCCACGATCAGCACCGCATTGTTGGGGCGGTAGTATTTGTCATAGAAGGCAACCGCATCGGTGCGGTTCAACTGCTCCATCTCCTGCATCCAGCCGATCACCGGAATGCGGTAGGGCTGGTTCTGCCAGAGCGTCGCGTCGACCTCTTCGTCGAGCACCGCCTGCGGATTGCTGTCGATGCGCGCGCGGCGCTCTTCCAGGATCACGTCGCGCTCGGTCTTGATGACCTCGTCGGTCAAGATGAGGTTGCGCATGCGATCGGCCTCGAAGCTCATCATCTCACCAAGTGCCGAGGGCGCCACCGTCTCGTGGAAGGCAGTGTAGTCATAGGAGGTGAAGGCGTTGTTGGAGCCGCCGATGGCCGATATGGCGCGGTCGAACTCGCCCGCGGCGTGGTTGGTCGTGGCCTTGAACATCAGGTGTTCGAAGAAGTGCGCTATGCCGGACTTGCCTGGCGGCTCGTCGGCGCTGCCGATCTTGTACCACACCATATGGGTTACGATGGGGGCGCGATGATCGGGAATGACCACCACCTCCATGCCATTGTCGAGCAGGAAGTTGGCCACCTTGCCATCATCCGCGGCCAGGGCCGGGCCGGCCATGGTCAGCGCGGTGGCGAGCAAGGCTCTCCGCAGCCATTCAGTATGAAATGTCATTGATGGCTCCGGTTGTTATCGCGCGACGATAGGCAAGGTTAGCCGCGGAGGCAAAGTGAATTGTGCGTCATTTTGAAGGCGCCGGTCGCTCCGCCCTTACGCAAGCTCGATGAACCGGACCACCGTCTCGCCGTAGTTTCGTTCATCAACCACCGAGAATTCCGGCCCAATCTCGAAGGGCGCCGAGGCGGCTTCCTCGACCACGCAGAGCGCGCCGGGCAGCAACCAGCCGCCATCCCTGGCCGAGCGCAGGGCGCGCTCGCCAAGGCCCTTGCCATAGGGCGGATCGGCGAAGACCAGGCCGAATGCCGCAAGCGTACCGGCCTCACCCAGGGCGGTCGCGTCGCGGCGGAAGATCTTGGTGCGGCCGGTAAGGCCAAAAGCCTCGACATTGGTGCGGATCAGGCCGCGCCCTTCGGCCGATTCTTCGATAAAGACGCCATAGGAAGCGCCGCGCGACAGCGCTTCGAGGCCGAGAGCGCCGGTGCCGGCGAAAAGGTCGAGCACACGCGCGCCGTCGAGCTTGTCGGCAAAGCGGTGCGCCAACACGTTGAAGACGGCCTCGCGGGCGCGGTCGGTCGTCGGGCGGATGGCATGGTCGCGCGGCGTCGCCAGCGGACGCCCGCGAAATTGGCCGCCGACGATTCTCATTTATGCCCGGGTCTCATTTAAGGCCGGATCTCATTTAAGTCCCGGCATCATCTGGTCCTCGGGCCCTTGGGACCGTTGCGTGGCCGCTCGCCGCCCCGACCGCCATCCGGACGCTCGCCACCCGGCTTGCCGAACGGCTTGGCTCCGCCCGGCTTGCCATAGGCCGGCTTGCCATAGGACGGCTTGAATGACGCCTTGCGCGCCTTGGCCTCGGCCGCCTTGGCGGCATCGGCTTCCGCCCTGCCCTTGCCGATCGGACGCGCGCCCGGCGCCATCCAGACATTAGCCTTGCGCTGGCCCGGCGGATCGATCGGCCGCTGCTCGCGCTCGGGCTTCTTGCCGCCGCGCGGTTTGTCACCAAAGGCGCCGCGCGGCTTGTCGCCGAAGCCTCCACGGGGCTTGTCGCCAAAATCGCCGCGCGGCTTTTCGCGAAACTCGCTGCGCGGCTTGTCCGAAAACTCGCTGCGCTCGGGCCTCGGGCCGCGTTCGCCAAAGCTCTTTTCCGGCCTCGCGCCCCTTTCGGGACTGGTCGACAGCTTGCCGAGCGCTTCGTCGCGGCTGCCTTCGCGGCGCTTGCGGTTCTTGATCAGACCGCCCTCGCCGATCGGCCGATGGTCACCCTCGCGGGTGACTTTCGGCCGTTCCGGCTCCGCGTCACGCTCTCGCCGCACCGGCTGGTTGGAAAACGGCTTGATGATCTCGGCGTCGAAATTGGCGCCGGATTCCTCGACCAGTCGCTCGCCGAGCTGGTCGCGCAACACGCGGCCCTTGATCTCCAGCACATGGCCTTCGGCGAGATCGTCGAGCTGGAACGGTCCGTAGGAGATACGGATCAGCCGCGTCACGTCGAGGCCGAGCGATCCAAGGATGTTCTTCACTTCGCGGTTCTTGCCTTCGCGCAGGCCGATCGTCAGCCACGCGTTGGTGCCTTGTTCACGATCGAGCGTCGCTTCGATGGCGCCGTAGAAGACGCCGTCGACGGCAATGCCTTCACGCAGGCCTGCGAGCATGCTTTCCTCGACCTTGCCATGAACGCGCACGCGGTAACGGCGCAGCCAGCCAGTGGCAGGCAGTTCGAGCACGCGCGACAGACCGCCATCGTTGGTGAGCAGCAGCAGGCCTTCGGTGTTGATGTCGAGGCGGCCGATGGTCATCAGCCGTGGCAATTCGGCCGGCAGCACGTCGAACACGGTCTTGCGGCCCTCGGGGTCGCGGTTGGTGGTAACGACGCCGGCAGGCTTGTGAAACAGGAAGAGGCGGGTGCGCTCGATCGGCGGGATCTCCATGCCGTCGAGATGGATGATGTCGCCCGGCATGACGTTGAAGGCCGGCGAGGTCAAAGCCCGGTTGTTGACCTTGACACGGCCCGCCGCGATCAGGTCTTCGGCGTCGCGGCGCGACGCCAGGCCGGCGCGGGCCAGCCGCTTGGCGATACGCTCGCCGGCTTCTTCCGCATCTGCCGGACGCCGGCGCGGCTTGAAGGCGCCGCCAGATGCTTGCGGCCGGTCACCACCGAAATCGCGCTTGGGGCGATCGCTGAAGTCACGCTTGGGACGATCTCCGGCGTCGCGCTGCGGGCGATCGCCAAAATCGCGCTTTGGCCGGTCAAAACGCTTTTCGCCCTCGGCGGAAGCAGGCCGATCGCCACGCGGTGCGTAGGGCTTGCGCGGCCCTTCACGCTTTTCGAAAGGCTTGCCTTCGGGACGCGGCCCCTTGCTGAACGGCCGATCGCCGCCCTTGAAATCGCGCTTTGGCCGCTCGCCATCGGCCGCAACCGGCCGATCGCCGCGCGGTACATAAGGCTTGCGCGGCCCCTCGCGTTTTTCATACGGCTTGCGTTCACCCTCGGCCGCCATAGGGCGATCGCCACGCGGCGCATAGGGTTTGCGCGGCCCTTCGCGCTTTTCATACGGCTTGCGCTCGCCTTCGGCTGCCATCGGCCGGTCACCGCGTGGTGCATATGGCTTGCGCGGTCCCTCGCGCTTTTCGAAAGGCTTGCCTTCGGGACGCGGACCCTTGCTGAATGGCCGGTCGCCACTTTTGAAATCGCGCTTGGGCCGCTCGCCCTCAGCCACTGCCGGCCGGGCGCCGCGCGGTGAATAGGGTTTCTTGGCCCCGAAGGAGGGTTTGCCGCTTTTGCCGGCCGCGCCATCGCGGCGCGGCCCCGCGGCTCCAGGGCCGCTTTTGCCCGGGCCTTTGTGGCGCGGAGATTTCTTGTCGTTGTCGTCCATGTGGCCTTTGCCTTTTTGCGCTGCTACAGCGTGGCGCATCCTTTCGGACGCGCAACGGACGCTATAGCACTTTGATTTGGCGCATGATCATTTCCGAAAATCTGTTCCGATATTCGGGTTGACGCGCTCCATAACAGGATCACCGCCAAGTGGCGAGGAGATAATCGGAATGGAAACCGCTTGAAGCGGCCGGATTTCATGGCGCTGGCGCTGAAAGAGGCGCAAGCCGCCGCCTTGCGCGGAGAAGTTCCGGTTGGCGCCGTCATCGCCAACGGCGACACGGTGGTGGCATCCGCCGGTAACCGCACCCGCGAACTTGCCGATCCGACGGCGCATGCCGAAATGCTGGCCATCCGCGCGGCCTGCCAAACGCTCTCCAGCGAGCGGCTGACCGGCCACGACCTCTATGTGACGCTGGAACCCTGCGCCATGTGCGCCGGCGCCATTTCCTTCGCCAGGCTGCGCCGGCTCTATTTCGGCGCGGCCGACGAGAAGGGCGGCGCGGTGGTCAACGGCGTGCGCTTCTTCGCCTCGCCGACCTGCCACCATACGCCCGACATCTATCCGGGCATGGCCGAGGCCGACGCGGCGCTGCTGCTCAGGGAATTCTTTCGGGAAAGACGCGAAACGTAGAGCCTTCAGCTACCGAAGGCGACGGTTCCTACCAGGAGGGCAGCCAGTCGAAGAGCCCGCCGCTCTTGCCCTTGGCGGCCGCTTCCTTCTTGAGGCGGCGTTCCTTCTTGTATTCATCCTCGCCGAGTTCGCCCTGCGGCGCCGTGTCGGAGGCAGCTCGGTAGGCCAGAGGCGGCTCGCTCAGATATCTGCGAGTGTTGGGATCGCCCTGCTTTTGCTCTGCGGTGCGGCGCTGGATCTCCGCGGCGCGGCCCTTGTCTGAATCCTTCGGCGACCAGGCCGGCGGGTGGCTGGAGCCCGAATCCGCCAGCGCCTTCTTCACGGAAGCCGGATCGGTCTGCACGTCATCGACGATCCCCGATTGATAGGACGGGTCGTCCTGGTGGGCAGTGGCGTCGGCACGCAGACGGGCGCGGCGCTGCTCGGGCGATTCGGGCCAATCGGTGCTCGCCGTCTCGATGCTTTCCTGAGGCGGCGGCAGCACTTCCTTCTGCCCCGGCGCCGGCTTTACCAGCTCCGGACGCGGCCTGTAGTCGATCTGTTCCTTGTGCTTGGGCGTGATCGCGAAGGCGCCGGAAAGGTCTCCGGCAAGCTGCTCGCCAGCCGTCTTGTCGGTGCCGTAGGTAGGCGAACCCATGCAACCGGACAGAGCGAGGCCGGACGCGACAAGCGGCGCCAGCAGCGCAACGCGCGCATAAGTTCTCTTGGTCATGCCAAAAAGTCCCACTCTAGACAGCCTCTCGATCGTCACCGGCCGAAGGCCCGGTCCCCATCGTCCACGCTCTTGCGACGGAATTCCGGCGACAATTTGTCTTCCGGAGTTTCGCGTGTTTATCTCAACCACTCGTTAAGGGCAACGCGCGGGCGCTTTTCACCCGCCCGCCGTGGCATTTGTGCACCGGCTTTGAGCACTCACAAACGTCCCAGAGCCTTGAGTTCATGCAGCACGCCGGCATCGCGGGCAGACACGTCGGGGAATTCCACGTCCTGCCCGACATCGGCGGTATAGCGCCACGAACGCGCGCATTTGACCAAGCCGCGGTCCTCGGCCTTTTCGACCACCACCGCGACACCTTTGACATCGTCGAGCGCAAAGGCGCCTTCCGGCGCCTTACCGTGGGCGATGACGAGACCGCTGGTGATCGCCATTTCGGCCATGTCGACATCGGCGATCGCGGCTTCAAGCGCGGCATCGTCGAGGGTCACGACCGGCACGGCTTCCAGCGAGGCACCGATGACCTTCTGAGCGCGTGCGATCTCGAGCGCGCCGGTGACGACTCGGCGGACCTGCCGCACCTTGCGCCATTTTTCCGCCAGTGCCTCGTTCTTCCACTCGGCCGGAATCTCGGGGAACTGGTCGAGATGCAGCGAGACAGCATCCGGATGACGGTCGAGCCAGGCTTCTTCCGTGGTGAAGGGCAGCATCGGCGCCAGCCATTTCACCAGGCAGTCGAAGAGGTGGCGCACCACTTGCACCGAGGCCTTGCGCTTCACGCTGCCGGGCCCCTCGCAATAGAGCGCGTCCTTCCTGATGTCGAAATAGAAGGCCGACAGCTCGACCACCATAAAGTCCAGCAAAGTGCGGGTGATGCGTTTGAACTCGAACGCGTCGTAGCCCGAGCGCACGACCTCATCGAGCTCGGCCAGCCGATGCAGCATCAGCCGCTCCAGCTCCGGCATCTTTTCGAGCGGCACTTCCTCGCCATCGTCATGGGCGAGCGTGCCCAGCATCCAGCGGATGGTGTTCCTGAGCTTGCGATAGGCATCGATGTTGGTCTGCAGCACGTTCTTGCCGAGACGCTGGTCTTCCCAATAGTCCGTCGTCACCACCCACAAACGCAGAATGTCGGCGCCGGACTGCTTGATGACGTCCTGCGGCACGACGGTGTTGCCGAGCGATTTCGACATCTTTCGCCCCTCTTCATCCATGGTGAAGCCATGGGTGACGACGGTGTCGTAGGGCGCCCTGCCCCTGGTGCCGCAGCTTTCGAGCAGCGAGGAGTGGAACCAGCCGCGATGCTGGTCGGAGCCTTCGAGATAGACGTCGGCCGGCCATTTCAGGTCCGGACGGTCTTCTAGCGTGAAGACATGCGTCGAGCCCGAATCGAACCAGACGTCGAGGATGTCCATCACCTGCTTCCATTTGGAGGCATCGTGATTGCCGAGGAAACGCTCCTTGGCGCCGGCAGCGAACCAGGCGTCGGCGCCTTCCTGTTCGAAAGCATCCATGATGCGCTGGTTGACGGCTTCGTCCTTCAGCACGTTGCCATCCTCATCGGCAAAGACGGCGATCGGCACGCCCCAGGCGCGCTGGCGCGACAAGACCCAATCCGGGCGTTCCTCGATCATGGCGCGGATACGGTTCTGGCCGGCCGCCGGCACGAAGCGTGTGTCGTCGATCGCCTTCAGCGCACGGCTGCGCAACGTCGTGCCGTCGCCGAGGTCCTTGTCCATATAGACGAACCATTGCGGCGTGTTGCGGAAGATGATCGGCTTCTTCGACCGCCAGGAATGCGGGTAGGAATGCTTCAGCCGGCCGCGCGCGAACAGCGCGTTGCGCTTGATCAGTTCGTCGATGACCGCCTGATTGGCATTGCCCTTCTTGCCGTTGTCGTCGATGACGCGCGCGGCGCCACCTTCACGGTCCGGGCCGAAGCCTGGCGCGTCTCTGGTGAAGAAGCCGGCGTCGTCTACAGTGAAGGGGATGGCAGGGTCGATGCCACGTGCGCGCAAATCCGATGCTGCATCCATCCAGGCATCAAAGTCCTCGCGGCCATGGCCGGGCGCGGTGTGGACGAAGCCGGTGCCGGCGTCGTCGGTGACATGATCGCCGGCCAGCATCGGCACGGCGAATTCGTAGCCGCCGCCGAGACCTTTGAAGGGATGTGAAAGTGTAAGGCTTCCAAGCTCTTCGACCGAAACGCTGCGAAGCCGATTCAAGGTGACCTTGGCCTTGGCCGAGGAGTCTTCGGCAAGCGCATCTGCAAAGATCAGCTTTTCACCGGGCTGTGGACCGAACGAATTTTCGGCTGCTGTAACTTCATAAAGGCCGTAGCCGATCCGTGACGAATAGTTGACGGCACGGTTGCCGGGGATCGTCCACGGGGTTGTCGTCCAGATGACGACGTGGGCGTTGTCCAAAAGTGCAACGCTTTCCGGAACGCGCATGGACGGTGCAGCGTCTGATGCAAAGTGCTCAACGCTCCAAAATCCTGACACAACTGGAAACTTCACCCAGATCGTGTCGGACTCATAGTCCTGGTATTCGATCTCGGCCTCGGCCAGTGCGGTGCGCTCGACCACGCTCCACATCACCGGCTTGGAGCCGCGATAGAGCTGGCCGGACATGGCGAACTTCAACAACTCCCCGGCGATGCGCGACTCCGAGTGGAAAGCCATCGTCGTATAGGGGTTCTTGAAATCGCCGACGACGCCGAGCCGCTGGAACTCGCCGCCCTGCACCGTGATCCAGTTCGCGGCGAAGTCGCGGCATTCCTTGCGGAACTCGTTGACCGGCACCTCGTCCTTGTTCTTGCCCTTGGCGCGGTACTGTTCCTCGATCTTCCATTCGATCGGCAGGCCGTGGCAGTCCCAGCCGGGCACGTAATTGGAGTCATAGCCGCGCATCTGGAACGAACGGGTGATGACGTCCTTGAGGATCTTATTCAGCGCGTGGCCGATATGGATGTTGCCATTGGCGTAGGGCGGGCCGTCATGCAGCACGTATTTTTCGCGGCCGGCGGCCGCCTCGCGCAGCTTGGCGTAAAGGTCCATATCCTGCCAGCGCTTGACCAGCAGCGGCTCTTTTTCAGGCAAGCCGGCGCGCATCGGGAAATCCGTCTGCGGCAGATAAAGCGTCTTGGAATAGTCGATCGTTTCAACAGTGTCGGTCATTGGTCTGCCATATGCATTGCCCGGCGGGCGTAAAAGCTCGGGCGTGAACTATCATGATTGGAAAAGCGCGAGGGGGCGCGCAAAACTCCCGGCGGCTCCGGCGGCGCTCAGGCCGCCCGGAACACCGGGCCTGTAATTCGTATCGTCAGCGCGCGAACGCGTGAAAAGCTCGTCATTCCCGGGCTTTTAGCGGAGAAAGCCGTAGGAATAAAGCGTCTCTTGTTCGATTCACTTACATCGCGAAGTCGAAGCGATAGGTGGTCGAGACGCCGACCGTGAACTGGTTACGGTCGCCGCGCTCCTTGACCAGGCTGGAATCGGCGGCCGGGCCTATCAGGCGCGCATATTCGCCGAACAGGCTGGCGGTCATCGGGTCGGTGACCTTCCAGGTGATGGCGCCGCCGAGTCCGGTCGATTTCAGGCCGCCGCCAGGATGGTATTCGCTCAGGCCCGAGGCCACAGCCTCCTTGGCGTTGACGCCATAATAGGAGTCGAAATAGCTCGATGAGGCAAAGGACACGCGCGGGCCTCCCGAAATCCTGACCGTCGGCGTGATATCGTAGAAGGCATCGGCGGCGATGTCGGCGACAAAGCCATTATGGGCACGAATGCCGTGGCGCAATTCGGCGCGGGCGCGCAACCAATCCGTCGGGTAGAATTCGAAGAAGCCGCCGACCTCACCGCCCCAGCGCACCGGGCCGAGGCCCTTGAGTTCATCCTTGCTGTCGCGTGAAAACAGGAACTTTCCGGTCAGGCCGGCGCGGACGCCGCCATCGTCGACCAGCGCCAGCGAGATGTTGTCGTTGCGCGAGGTAAAGCGCGCGGCCGGGCCGGCCTTGCCCAGCGAGATGATCGGCGATGCGCTGAGCAGATAGCTGTTGGAGCCCTCGAATTTCGGCGCGACCATACCGGTGGCGCCAAGCGTCAGGTACCAGTCGCCCGAGAGCCAGCCGGAAGTACCCTCGCCCGCATTTGCCACAGTGGGCGCACCCAGCATGATCGCCGCCACAACCGCAGACATTTTCCTGACCGGACTCATGGTCACTCCACTAACACAACACAGCCGCGCCCTGCCCCAGCTTTGACGGCCGTTTGGTAAAATTTGATTTAAATCCGAGACAGAGATCGCGGCTTGGGAGCTGCCCGGCATCGCTGGACGGGTGCCGACGCCGGGATTAACCTCAGCGACGGCGACAAGCCAGGCGATCTTTGATGCAAGTGACTTTGAGGAGATGCGGCTATGACCCTGCACGGTGACACCCTGAAAGACGCGATCGGCCGGACACGAGACAAATGGGGATGGTTCGTCGCGCTCGGCGTGCTGCTGCTCATCTTCGGCGGCATTGCCTTCGGCAATCTGTTCATCGCCACCGTCGCCTCGGTCTATGTCGTGGGATGGCTGATGCTGATGGCCGGCATCATCGAGATCGTGCATGCCTTCGGCGTGAAAAGCTGGAGCCGCTTCTTCTATTGGCTGCTCAGCGGCCTACTTTATGCCGTTGCCGGTTTCTTTGCCTTCGACAATCCGCTTCTGGCCTCGACGGTGCTGACCTTGCTGCTGGCGGTGGCGCTGGTCGCTTCAGGCGCGCTCAGGGCCTGGGTCGGCTATAGCCACCGACCGGAAAAGGGCTGGGGCTGGGTCGTCGCGGCGGGCCTGATCAGCGTGCTGGCGGGGCTGACCATCGCCATGGGCTGGCCGGTCAACAGCCTGTGGGTGCTCGGCCTGTTCCTGGCCATCGACCTGATCTTCCAGGGCTGGAGCTTCATCGCTCTCGGACTGGCGTTGAAGAAGTAGGGGCTTGAAGAGGTAAGCGGCCGGAAGGCTCAAAAAGCGATGGCGCCGTCCAGATCCGAAAGCGGCCTGACGCCGGCCAGCAGCGCGCGCGCCTCCGCCTCGTCGCGCTTCATTTGTGCCACTAGCGCATCGAGCCCATCGAACTTCACCTCGGGGCGCAAAAAGCCGAAGAACGATACGTCGCAGATCTCACCATAGAGATCGCCGGCAAAGTCGAAGACGAAGGTTTCGAGCAGCGGCGCGCCATTGTCGTCGACAGTCGGGCGACGCCCGAAGCTGGCGACACTATCATAGAGCGTGCCGTCGGCGCGGCGAAAGCGGACGGCATAAATCCCTTCCTTCAGAGTCGTTTCCGGCGAAAGCCTCATGTTGGCTGTCGGGAAGCAGAGCGTGCGGCCGAGCTGCTGGCCGCCGATCACTTCGCTTTCGACGGTGAAGCGGTAGCCGAGCAGGCCTGCTGCCTCGGCGACCTCTCCCTCGCAGAGCAGCTCGCGGATACGGCTCGACGACACCACCTCGGCGCCCTCGTCGCGAAAGGCGTCGACCAGGGTGACGCCGAAACCATGGCGCTCGCCTGCCGCCATCAGAAACGCAGGACCGCCCTGCCGGTCCTTGCCGAAGTGAAAATCGAAGCCGGTGACGGCATGGGTGATGCCGAGGTTCGTCTCCAGCACATCGGTCACGAAAGCCTCGGCCGACAGGCCGGCAAAGGCGCGCGTGAACGGCTGTTCGACGAGTGCGGCAAAGCCCAGATGCGACAGCAGCCGCGCCTTCATCGGCGGCGGCGTCAATACGAACAGCGGCATATCGGGCCTGAACACTTTTCGCGGATGCGGCTCGAAGGTCAGCACCAGCGCCGGCACGCCGCGCCGCCCGGCTTCGGCAAGCGCGCGATCGAGCACCGCCTGGTGGCCGCGATGGACGCCGTCGAAATTGCCGATCGCCACCACGCCGCCGCGCAAATGCGGCGGCAGCGGCGCGGTTGCTGAAATGTGTTCGAAAGCTGCGCTCATGCAGCAACCCTACCGCAGTCTCGGAATGACGGCGACCGGCCGGTAGCCGTGCTTTTGCAGAAAGGCTGCAAGCCTGGCGGGGTCCGGCTGCATGGGATCGCCATAGTCGCGCGCGTGAATGCCGCCCGAGACGTAAAGCACGTCGATGCCGTTGTCGGCGGCGCCCTTGACGTCGGTCATCATGCCGTCGCCGATGGCCAGCACCTCGGTGCGCGCGACGTCTCGGCCGAGAAGCACGGCAACCTCCCGCAGCGCTACGTCATAGACCGGCGCATAAGGTTTTCCGGCGATCAGCGTGCGGCCGCCAAGCTGGGCATAGTCGCGCGCCAAGGCGCCGGCGCACCAGATCATGCGCTCGCCGCGTTCGACCACGATGTCGGGATTGGCGCAGATGAAAGGCAGGTTCCTGGCGCGCAGCCGGCGCAGCAGATCGGCGTAATCCTCAGGCGTTTCCACCTCGTCGTCGAACAGCCCGGTGCAGACCGCGCCGGAGGCCTCGAACTCCTCGACGAGCTCGATGTCGAGACCGTCATAGAGGGTGAAATCGCGGTCGGCGCCGATATGGAAGATTTTTCGTGGGCCTTCGGCGATAAGGTCGCGGGTCACATCGCCTGAGGTCACGACGCGGTCGTAGGCGGCGGCGGGAACGCCGATCGCATTCATCTGCGCCACCACATCGGCATTGCGGCGCGGCGAGTTGGTGATCAGGACGACCGGGACCTTCGCCGCACGCGCGGCGGCGAGCGCTTCGGCAGCCGCCGGAAAATGCCATTCGCCATTGTGGATCACGCCCCAGACATCGCACAGGATGGCCGAGTAGGCGCCCGACAAATCCGCGAGCGAGCCGATGATGTCAGGCGAATCCGCCATGCCGTTTTCCTGCTGTGACGATCATTGCGAGAGCTGCAGCCGACGGTCCGCCGCAACCGGCCCCGCATTAACCGAAGCGTTTCATCCTGTCACCAGCTTTTCGGCACTTGCGAGGCTGTTGCGCAACGGGCTGATCAAAGGGTTGCAACGGGCAGGAACCACCCTTCCCCAGCTTCGGTCGATCGAAACAATGTCGCACCGCTGATCACCAGGGCCGAGTGGTTAACGAGCCTTGAAAAGATGGGCCTATGTTGAACGCATTTCAGCAACCTGAAATTTAACGATTTTGTGGGCATCTTCGGACCGATATTGGGTCCTGGCAGGGGTGCTGAAGGCATGATCCGCAGATTTCTGAACGACAGACGCGGCAACTATGCCTTGATGACAGTGATCACCATGGTGCCCTTGATGGGCGCGCTGGCGCTTGCAATCGACTACACCGATCTCCTGCGCCAGAAGCAGAACATGCTGAACGCGCTGGATGCCGCTGGGATTGCCACGGCACAGCAGATCGTCACCGGGGCGACCGACACGGCAGTCAAGGCCTATGCGAAGGATTTCTTCGAAGCCAATCTCGGAAAGGTCAGCTCGGCCAATACGGCCCTGACGGTGACGCTGCCCAACAACAACGCAGGTGGCGGCACGCTGAAGCTGTGCGCCAGTTTGACGTTCCACCCCTATTTCCTGCCGGTGGCGGCCATGCTGATCGGAAGAACGTCCACCGATGCCAAAACCTCCGCGTGCTCCGAGATCCGCCTCAAGAACACGCTGGAAGTGTCTCTCGTGCTCGACAATTCCGGCTCCATGAGCATCAACGGCTCCGGCACCGGCCAGCCGCGAATAGATTTGCTCAAGAAGGCCGCGACCGAGCTTGTCAATACAATGGCGCTCCAGGCCGCACAAATGAAACAGGTGACCAAGCCGGTGCAGTTCTCGCTGGTCCCGTTTTCTGCGTCGGTCAATGTCGGCGCTCCGATCCCCCCGGCTCCATTGCCGACGTGGCTGGACACGACCGGCATTTCCCCGATCCATCATCAGAACTTCGATTGGTCGACGATGACAGCGGCGGCAAATGCCACCAAATGGATCGAAAAAGTAGGCAGCGTTTACTACCAGCGCGGCACGGGCTGGGGCACTGACAAAGACAAGGAGATGACGCGTTTCACCCTCTATCAGGACATGATGGCAACGACCTGTACGAAGAAAAACTCGAACGGCACTTGCAAGACCTCCGTCGTCGCCAAATACGAAGCCTGGAAGGGCTGCGTGGAGGCGAGGCCGTATCCCTATAATGACGACGACACGTCGCCGACCACTGGCACGCCCGCCACCATGTTCGTGCCGATGTTCGCGCCGGACGAAGCTGGCAATTTCTGGACCGACACAACTCGCACCAGCACATCGACGTGGGGTTACGCCAACAATTGGTGGATCGATTATTCCGACACGCTGACTGTCCCCAAACGCCAGGCGGATATGCGCAAGTATTTTCTGACAAAGCCCTGGGACGCAGCAGCCGCTGCGGCCGATGATGGACCCAATTCGGCATGCACGACCGCCGCGATCACGCCGTTGCAGGACATAACCACCACCGATGGCAAGAAAATCCTGACGGATGCCATCAATGCCATGGCCCCGACGGGCAACACCAACGTGCCGGAAGGGCTGGCCTGGGGCTGGCGGACGGTGTCGAGCAACGAGCCTTTTACGCAAGGCCGGCCGAACACCGAAAGAGGCAACGACAAAGTGGTCATCGTCCTGACCGACGGCGCCAACACCTACAGCATCGGCCCCAGCAACGACATGACCAGCAACTACGCCAAGAATGGATCGACCTACGCCGCCTATGGCTACACCGGCCCTAATTTTCCGAAGCCAGTGGAGCCTGCGACCCGCCTGTTCGTCAACACGACCGTCGCCAAGACAACCTATACGGCGACCAACTACACGGCCGCGCTTGACGAGCAGATGCAAACCCTTTGCGCCAATGCGAAGAATTCGAACATTCTCTTGATGACCGTCTCGCTCGACCTTGTTAGTTCCAAGCCGGCGGAAAAGACTGCCATAGATGCGCTCAAGAAATGCTCCTCGGATTCGCGCTTCCGCAAGGATCCGACCGACCCGAGCAAACCGGCGAAGCTGTACTGGAACGCGACCGGCGCCACCTTGTCGCAAAGTTTCAAGGAAATCGCCGACGAACTGTCGAACCTGCGCATCGTCAGCTGATCGGCGCGATCTTTCGAACAAGGCGCTCCGCCTCGGCGGGGCGTTTTGCGTTCGGCAGCTGGCGCATTTGGTTAGCGCCTGGTGAAGCGCTATCCGCGCAATCGAGCAGTTTCCCAAACCCGTCCTTCAACGTTTTGTGAAACTGTGGCGGCATTGAAGAATCCGCAGGCGGGGCCGCTTACATCACATGCGTGAACTCTGGCGCACATTCCGGCGTGACTTCTGGCGTGACCGCCGCGGCAATTACGCTCTGATGACCGTTGTGGCGATGGTGCCACTGATGGGCGGCGTGGCAATGGCTGTCGACTACACCGGCGTGGTCAGCGAGAAGCAAAGGGTGGTCAACGCACTCGACGCCGCCAACTTCGCCACCGCGCGCCGGCTGGTGGAAGGCGCCACCGACGACCAGTTGCGGGCCTATGCGCTCGACTTCTTCAAGGCAAACCTCAACGACGTCGATCCCGCCGACACGACGCTCAGCGTTACGCTGCCCAGCAGCACGACCGGCGGCGGCATCGTCAAGCTGTGCGCCAGCCTGGTCTACAAGCCCTATTTCCTGCCGGCAGCGGCGATGCTGATCGGCAGGACGTCGGAAAACGTCACCTACTCCGTGTGTTCGCAAGTCCGGCTGAAGAACACGCTGGAAGTGGCCATGGTGCTCGACAATTCGGGGTCGATGTCGAACACGGGCACGGGTGCCGGACAAAAGCGCATCGACCTTCTCAAGCAAGCCGCCAAGCAGCTCGTCGACACGCTTGCCTTGCAGGCCGCGATGATCAAGCAGATCGACAAGCCGGTCCAGTTCAGCCTTGTGCCGTTCGCCGCCTCGGTCAATGTCGGCGCCAGCAACGACAACGCGTCGTGGATCGACGCCTACGGGCTGTCGCCCATCCACAATGAGAATTTCGCCTGGTCCACGCTTAACGCAGCCGACAAATATGCCCAGAAGATCGGCGGCATCTGGTACAAGAAAGGCATTGGCTGGGGTGAGCAGGAGGGGCAGATGCTGACCCGCTTCTCGCTCTACCGCGACATGAAGGTGGTCACCAGCCACGAGCGCATCGTCGGCAGCAAACGCGTGGTCTGCGACAAATATCGCCCCAATCATACATGCTCGGACAGCCACAACGAATACGACTACAACGACACATATGGACCGTTCGCCAGCTGGCAGGGCTGCGTCGAAGTGCGGCCCTATCCCTATAATGTCAACGACGCGCCGGCCTCCGGCGGACCGAACAACACCGGCACCGGCGTCGGCGATCCCGCGACCATGTTCGTGCCGATGTTCGCGCCAGACGAGCCGGGCAATCATTGGTACATAACGCAGGACCCCGACGAGGTGGCCCCCAAGACCTATGGCGCGGCCAACAGCTGGTGGAACGACGATCCGGCGAGCACCACCGGCAAGACTAGGCAGTCCAACATGGCCAAGTATTTCCAGCCACGGCCGATGAACGCGCCGGTGCTGGGGACGGGTGCCGGTCCGAATTACAGCTGCACCACCACGCCGATCACACCGCTGACCGACGTCGCCAACGCCGCCGGGCTGACCAAGATCAAGGCTGCGATCGACCTGATGGCGCCCAACGGCAACACCAATGTGCCGGAAGGCATGGCCTGGGGCTGGCGCACCGTCTCCAGCACGGAGCCTTTCACAGGAGGACGTCCTGAGACGGAACGAGGCAACGACAAGGTGGTCATCGTGCTCACCGACGGCGAGAACACCTATTCGACGGTGAGTTCCGACCCCGCCGGCAACAAGTCGACCTATGCCGGCTATGGCTATACCGGCGTCGGCTACAACGGCACTGCCGTCACCCGCCTGTTCGGCGGCACGTCGAGCGCCATCGGCCAGCTCAACTATTCGTCGAGCAACTACACCGCCGCGCTCAACGAGCAGATGGCGACGCTGTGCAACAACGCCAAGGCGGCCAACATCATGGTGATGACGGTGGCGCTCGACATGTCGACGACCGACGCCGGCGACAAGAGCGCGATGGAGGCACTGAAGACGTGCTCGTCGGACTCTCGCTTCCGCAAGGATCCGACCGACCCGAGCAAGCCTGCAAAACTGTTCTGGAACGCGACCGGCGCCACGCTGTCCGACAATTTCAAGGAAATCGCCAACGAGCTCTCGAACTTGCGCGTGGTGAGCTGAGGGGTCAAGCTGCTGATTTTCCCCACCTTGTGGGGGGAAATTGGCGGCTTCGCTTTCGTCATTTTTCGACCGCTGGCGCAAAGTCTCCGGCCATCATGCTCTTGCGGTGAGTCAAAACGCGTGGTGGGTATCGTCACCGCTTCCCGGAGATTGCCCCGTGCCCGAAACCGCCAACCATCTCGCCTTCGCGCTGGTCTGCCTGGGCATGGTGCTGACGCCCGGGCCAAACATGATCTACCTGATCTCGCGCTCGCTGTCGCAAGGCCCCAAGGCCGGGCTGATCTCCCTCGGCGGCGTGGCGGTCGGCTTTCTGTTCTATGTCGTGTCGGCTGCGCTGGGCATCACCGCGCTGCTGCTTGCCGTGCCGTTTGCCTATGACGCACTGCGCATTGCCGGCGCGCTCTATCTGCTATGGCTCGCCTGGCAAGCGGTGCGGCCCGGCGGGCGCTCACCATTCCAGGTGCGCGAACTGCCGAAGGACAGGCCCCGCAAGCTGTTCGCCATGGGTCTAATGACCAATCTCCTCAATCCCAAGGTGGCGGTGCTTTATCTGTCGCTGCTGCCGCAGTTCATCTCGCTGGGCAACGGCCATGTGCTGTCGCAGCTTCTGGTGCTCGGCGCCACGCAGATCTCGATCAGCCTGACCGTCAATGCCATCATCGCGGTAACGGCCGGTTCGATCGCCACCTTTCTTGCCGGACGGCCGCTATGGATGGTCATCCAGCGCTGGATGATGGGCACGGTGCTTGCCGCGCTGGCGCTTAAAATGGCGACCGACGCGCAACGCTGATCGGACGCAGCGCGCCGAGACTACATCGGCCGCCGACCTTCCCATTCGAATCGGCCGGCCGAACCTGCACGGAGGCCAGCGATTGAGATTTTCGCAGCCCTGCCCGGCAAAAGCCATGATCGCCGCTAAGTCAGGCAGGCATGACAATGATCTGCACCACCAATCATCCGCTCGCGCAAACCCGCTCTGGCGAAGCAAGTCCAAAATCAAACAGGCGCCTACTGCTGATCGGCCTTGCAGCCATGGCTGGCCTCGCTGCTTGCAGCACGGTCTCGGTGCCGACCGGCGAAGGCGCCGGTGTGTCGTCCTCGGCCACCGCGGCGCTGGCCGGCATCCGAGCTTCGGCCGGACTGCCGGCGCTGGTGCCGGACGCCCAGCTCGAGCAGGCCGCTCTGCAGCAGGCCGGCTATATGGCCTCGCGCGAACGCATGAGCCACACGACCGGCTGGGGCAAGGATTTCGCGTCGCGGATGAAAGACAATGGCGTGCGGGGCGCTGCTGCCGAGAACATCGCCGAGGGCCGCTTCGACCAGCAGAAGCTGTTCGACATCTGGATGCATTCGGCCGGCCACCGCCGCAACATGCTCGATCCGGATTTCAGCCGCTTCGGCCTCGCCTATGTACGCGACGGGCGCGACAGCGCCATCCGCTACTGGAGCCTGGTGCTCGGAAAATAGCAGCCAGCGGTCACGGCGCGACCCAGCCGTCAGCCTTTCGCGATCAGCTCGCCGATATCCCCAGGCGACAGGGGTTTGCTGAAATAATTGCCCTGCACCTCGTCACAATTGTTCTTGCGCAGGAAGGCGACCTGGTCTTCCGTTTCGACACCTTCGGCCAGCACCCGAAGGTTCAACTTCTGCCCCAGGGAAATCACGGCGCCAGTGACCGCCTGATCGTTCTCGTCGGTCGCGAGATCGTTGATGAAGGACTTGTCGATCTTCAGCCGCGCCACCGGAAACGTCTTGAGGGCGCTGAGACTGGAATAGCCTGTTCCGAAATCGTCGATCGATATCTGCACGCCGAGCTTTTGCAGTCCGTTCATCGTTGCGACCGCCAGCTCGAAATCCTGCATGATCAGGCTTTCCGTCACTTCGAGCTCGAGATACCTCGCCTCCAGGCCGCTTTCCTTCAACGCGTTGACGACGCGGTCGATCAGGTTCTTCTCCCGGAACTGCCGCGCCGACACGTTGACGCAGACGGTTACGGGCGACAGACCGGCGCGCTGCCAGGCTTTGTTCTGCCGGCAGGCTTCGTGCAGGATCCAGTCGCCGAGCGGCACGATCAGCCCGGTCTCCTCGGCGGTCGGGATGAACATCGCCGGCGAAACCAGGCCTCGCGTCGGGTGGTTCCAGCGCACCAGCGCTTCGACGGCGAAAACCTGCCCCGATCGCAGATCCACCTGTGGCTGATAGTGCAGAGCGAATTCCGACCGGGCGAGCGCGTTTCGCAATTCCTCCTGAAGCAGGAATTTTTCATGTGCAGTTGAGTTGAACTCCGGGGCATAGAACTGGAAATTGTCGCGGCCGAATTCCTTGGCGCGATACATGGCGGCGTCGGCATTGGCCAACAGCGTATCCGGGCTGGTCCCGTCCTTCGGGTAATTTGCGATGCCGATGCTGGCCGTCGTTCTCAGCCGATGCTCTCCGACAAGAACCGGTTCCGCGATCGCATCCCTGATCGTCTGCAGGGTTTCCGAGACCACATCGACATTGGTGGTTTGGTCGAACAGGACGATGACAAATTCGTCGCCGCCAAGCCGCACGACGGTGTCGGTGGCCTTCACGCATCCAACCAAACGGCTGGCGACGGTCTTGAGGAGTTCGTCGCCGGCATTGTGGCCAAACGTATCGTTCACCAGTTTGAAATTGTCGAGATCGATGAACACCACCGTCATCCAGCGATTGTATCGCTGCGCGTAGAGGACCGCCTGGGAAAGCCGATCCTCCAGCAAAGCGCGATTGGGCAGGCCGGTCAGCGCATCATGGTTGGCCATGAAGTGGATCTGGTCTTCCGCCAATTTGCGCTCGATCGCGATGCCGGCAATGTGTGTGGTGAATTCGATCAGGCGGGTCTCGGCATGGGTGGGTTCGCGCACGGTCATCGAATACATGGCAAAGGCGCCCAACACGACGCCCCGATGCGACAGGATCGGGGTTGACCAGCACGAACGATAGCCATGGGGTGCCGCCAGTTCGCGGTAATCGTCCCAAAGCGGATCCTGCAGAATATCGGTAACAATGACCGGTTCCCGCCGGTAGATGGCGGTTCCGCAGGATCCCACCTTGGGACCGATGGCCGCCCCATCGATGGCGCTCGTATAGGCTTTCGCTAGGCCCGGCGCCGCACCGTGACGCAAATGAATGCCGTCCTTGTCGAGCAGCAGGACGGAACCGAATATCCCCTCCAACTGAGCCTCGACGAAGCGCATGAGGCGGTCGAGCACGTCCTCCAGCGGCGCGCTCGTGGCAATCATTTCGAGGATCTGCGCCTGCCCGCTGCGAAGGACATCCGCCTGTTTGCGTGCGGTGATGTCGTGGGCGATGCCAACCAGGCCGAAGATTTCATTTTGGCGATTGCGCAACGGCACCTTCGTCGACGAAAGCCATTTGCCGTTCCCCGACGCATCGACGACAAACTCTTCCGCGTCGATCATCGGTTGTCCGCTCTTGAGCAGGCGCTGCTCGACCAGGCGAAATTTCCGCGCAACTTCCGGGGGGTGGAGATCAAAATCGGTCAAACCGATCATGTCGCTGGTCTTGTTGCGGCCACTATCGGTCGCAAGGGCGCTGTTGACCACGACGAAACGGCTTTGCGTATCCTTGACCCAGAGATAATCGGGCACCCAGTCGATCAGCGCCTGCAGCGAAATGCGCTCGTCGACGATCTGCCGATTGGCGAGGAGCTCAGTGATGTCCTCATGCGTGGCGATCCAACTGCCATCAGGCATGGGCTGGTTACGAATCTGGATTGTGCGACCGTCGACAAGTTTAGCGGTCCAGAGCCGCGAAGCCTTGCCCGAATTGATCGAGCGAGCCGTTGCGAGATAGATGTCGGCGGCGGTCGCCGCCGTGCCCGCGGCGACGCGGCGCTCGACGATTTCGCTCAGTGTCACGCCAGGTCGCAATTCCTCGGGCGCAATGCGGTAGATTTCCGCATAGCGCCGGTTGCTCAGGATCAACCGTTCATCGGCATCGAAAAAGCAGATGCCTTGCGAAATATTCTCGATCGCCGTCTCGAAGCGCAGGGTCTGCCCTTCGAGAGCCGCGATGGTCGTGCGAAGTTCGCCCTCGAGCGTTACATAGGAGACGTCAGCCAGTCTTGCCAATGCGGCTACGCCGACCGGCCCGCGCGCCCCGACGGATCTTCTGGATGACTTCGTGACCAAACAGACCTCCTCCGGTTTGGCACCTGAAACAAGAAAGGGCCTCTGTCGTGCCAGACGACAGTCGACTGACAATGTTACAGATGTGCTAATTCAAGATGAACTGTAACGGAATTGGAGGCGTCAGCAACCAGATACCAAAGGTGCAAATGTCATTTCGAATCAACTTCCAACGGCTCATTATCGATATTCTTTTGCACACACGGGTTTTGACGATCATCCGAGCAACAAATCATCAGGGCAACCAGCTTGCTGCCAGCGCTACCGGCGCCCGGCCTCAATCCATATGCGCGGCAGGAGCGGCCGCGCCGGCCGGGGCGGTCTTCGGCTTGCGCAGCAGGAAGACAAACGGAATGGCAACCAGCGTCATCACCATCAGCAGTTTGAAGTCGTTGACGTAGGAGATCATCATCGCCTGGATGTTGACCATGCGGTCCACCTGCGAAAGTGCGGTCGGATCGCCGCCTGCTGCCGCCGGCGAGAGCGCCCACAAATTGGAGTTGAATGGGTTGATGAAGGCCGACAATTCGGTGTGATTGACCTGCGTGTTGCGCACCATGAGAACCGTCACCACCGACACTCCGATCGACGAACCGAGATTTCGAACCAGGCTGAACAGGGCCGTGGCGTCGGTGCGGAAGCGCACGTCGAGCGTGGCGAAGGCCACCGTCGACAGCGGCACGAACACCATGCCCATGCCGAGGCCCTGGATGACGCCGGAGCTGAGGATCAGCCAATTGTCCATCTGCGGCGTGAAGGAGGACATGGTGTAGAGCGACTGCGCGGTGAGCAGAAAGCCGATGACGACGAGGATCCGGGCGTCGATCCTGCTCATGAGCCGCCCAACGACAAGCATCGAAATCATCGTGCCGACACCGCGCGGCCCCAGGACGACGCCGATGGTCACGGTCGGATAGCCGAAGATGGTCGACAGCATCGGCGGCAGCAGCGACATCGAGGCCAGGATCAGCACGCCCATGACGAAGATGAAGGCCAGACCGGTGACGAAATTGCGGTCGAGGAAGATCTTGGGGTCGATGAAAGGACGTTCCGCCGTCAGTGTGTGGATGATGAACACCCAGAAGCCGGTGATCGAAAGAGCAAGCTCGATCCAGATTTCGACCGAGGAAAACCAGTCGACCTCGCCGCCGCGGTCGAGCAGCAGCTGCAGTGCGCCGACGCCGAGCGAAATCATGGCGAAACCGAAGAAATCGAAGCTGCGTATCCGCCGGGCAATGACCGGCAAATAGGCTGCCATGCCGAGGAAGGCGATGATGCCGACCGGCAAATTGATGAAGAACACCCAGCGCCAGTTGAAATTCTCGGTCAGCCAACCGCCCAGCGTCGGACCCAGGATCGGCCCCAGCATGATGCCGGCGCCCCAGATGGCCATCGCCTGGCCGTGGCGTTCCCTGGGGTTGATGTCGAGCAGGAAGGTCTGCGACAGCGGCACGATGGCTGCGCCGAACACGCCCTGCATCAGCCGGAAGAACACAATGCTCTCCAGGCTCCAGGCAATGCCGCACAGCATCGAGAACACGGTGAAGCCGACAACCGCCGCCAGGAACAGTTCCTTGCGGCCGAAGCGGTCGGCCAGCCAGCCGGTCACCGGCGTCATGATCGCGGCGGCAACGATGTAGGAGGTCAACACCCAGTTGATGTTGTCGGGCGACGCGCCGAGGTCGCCGGTCATGGTCGGCAGCGCGACATTGGCGATCGTGGTGTCGAGCGCCTGCATGACCGTCGCCAGCATCAGCGCCACGGTGATCAGGCCGCGATGCGGCACTTCCTTGAAAGGTTCTGGTGTGGTCATGATGCGGAACTTCCGACAGGTAACAAAAACGTGTACATTAGGTTTCCGGGCGGCGAGGCCTTCTCTGGTGAAGAGACCCTCATCGCGGTGGGACGCGATCTATCGATGTGGGGGTTACATCGATCGAAGGTCTCGACACATCAGGCGCTTGCCGCCCGGAAATCCAAGGTCCGAAGGATGGGCGCCGAGATGGTCCAGGTTCTGGGCAGGCCGCGATGCGGCCCGGTCCAATCCACCCCTCGTTCAACCTGCCGTCGGACCGATCCTGTCATCTCAACTTCACCTCGCCTGCGGCGGGCGTTCTGCCGGGCCGTGATCCTGCTTTTCGAGATCACGGTCCATTCACAGTCTATTGTGCTTCGCCTGCGGTGGCGTGGCCGAAGATAGCGGGGAACCCGCGAGCAACGCCGGTATCCACCGTAACCGAGGCGCTCATACCGGTGCGCAGCGCCATTTTGGCGTCGGCATCGGTCAGCTCCAGGCGCACCGGAATGCGCTGCGTGACCTTGACCCAGTTGCCGGTGGCGTTTTGAGCAGGCAACAGCGAAAACTCCGCGCCGGTGCCGGCGCCGATCGCCTTGACGGTGGCCTCGAAAGTTCTGCCCGGATAGGTGTCGACGACGATCTCGGCCTTCTGGCCAGGCTTCATGTGGGTAAGCTGGGTTTCCTTGAAATTGGCATCGATCCAGGTGTCGCCGGTCTCGACCAACGCAAACAGCGGCGTGCCGGAACCGACATACTGGCCGATCTTGAACGAGGAGGCCTGGCTGATGACGCCGTCGGCCGGCGCCTTGACCGTGGTCTGCGCCAGATCGTAGGCGGCCTTGTCGCGCGCGGCGAGTGCGGCCATCACCGTCGGATGCTTGTCGGTCTCGATATCGGGATTGCCGGCGAGAGCCGCCTTGGCGCTGATGATGCCTTGCTCGGCAACGGCCAGTTGCTGCCTGGCCTTGTCGAGATCGTTCTTGGCCTCGTCCAGCGACGATTTGGCGTTGATGCCCTTCTGGGCAAGGTCGGCGGCGCGGTCATACTGCGACTGCGCGTAGTCGACCTGGCTGGCATCGGACTTTTCCTGCGCCAGCGCCTGGCTGTAGGCGGCGCGCAGCTGTTCGATACCGACCCGTGCGACTGCGACCGCCGCGTCGGCCTGCGCCAACGCGATCCGGTAGGGCTCGGGGTCGACGGCAAACAGCACATCGCCCTGCTTGACCTGCTGATTGTCCGAGATGCCGACCTGAACTATGCGGCCGGCCGTGTCCGAGGCGATCGACACCTTGGCCTGCTGCAAATTGGCGTTTTCGGTCTCCTGATAGCGGCCGCCGGTCACCCAGACGTAGCCCCCGCCAATGGCCAGTGCCGCCGGCAGGGCGACCATCAGCAGCAGGCGGCCGAGGCGGCGCTTCTTGACCGGAGCCGGAGCGGGCTGCACCGGGGGAGCCACAGCGACAGGTGCCGCGGCCGGCTGCGCGGGCGCTTCGGCAGCCGGCTGTGCCGGCGTCTCGATCTTGGTTACATTCTCGTCTAGCTTGGCTGCCGCGTTCATGCTGCTGCCCCTTCCGTACTCTTCAAGGACGACGTCTCGCCGTCCGCCAGGTTTTGCACGATGGTGTCCAGCGCCCGGATCAGGACGCGGCGGTCGTCCGGCGAAACGCCGACCAGCGATTCCTCATAAACTTCGCCGGCAAGGCTTTTGACCTCGGCATAGGCCGCGTTCGCCTTGGCTGTCGGGAAGATCATGCGCACGCGCCGGTCAGTTGCATCGGAGCGCCGTTCGATCCAGCCGCCCTCCTCCATCCGGTCGACGAGGCGTGAAACGCTGATCGGCTCGATTTCGAGAAGTTCGGCGAGGCGAGCCTGGGCGACGCCGGCCTCCTTGGCGACGCGAACCAGAAGCCGCCATTGTGCCGAGGAAAGGCCAAGACCGCTGGCGCGCGCCTCGAAGCGCTTGCGCATAAGGCGCTGCACGTCGTGGATCAAAAAGCCCAATCTATCTATGCCGTCGGAAACCATGAGCGGTATATATTATAAGCGTGCTTACCATTCAAGGCGCCGCATTGCACCAGAGCCGAAAAAGAGGGATGGCAGCCATGCAGATGCGGTCACGGCGCTGTCAATGACGGTTGCGGATGACCTCCCGACCGAGACGTGAATTGCCGTCGAGAACGCCCCGAGGAGAAAGGTCGTCTTGCGCGTCCTCGCCACCGGCACACCTAGCTTTCGGCGGCATTTTCGCCGGCGGGGAAGGCATTGAGCCGGCGGTGGTTCCACAGGGCATAGGCAAGGATGGTGCCCGCACCCAGCGCGCCCAGATATTGTCCCAGCGAGCCAGGCCGAGGCCGCCCAGCAGCGGCTTTCCACGATGGTGACCTGCCACAGTCGACCAGCGCCCTTCGATTTTACGACAGGCGCAATTTCGATCAAACTGGCCTCGCAAAAGCCGACAAAATGTGCCGCCAAATGCGAGGAGACTCATGAACCCGACCGAGAAAGCGCTGTGGTTTGTCGAGAGCCATCTGCCGGAAGCGATCTCGCTTGAAGATGTCGCGCAAAGCAGCGGCGTCTCGCGCTTTCATGTGACGCGCGCCTTTGGCGCCGCCACCGGCCGTTCGGTGATGGGCTATATGCGCGCGCGCCGGCTGACCGAAGCGGCGCGCAAGCTGGCTTCCGGCGCGCCCGACATCCTCGCGGTCGCGCTCGATGCCGGTTACGCCTCGCACGAAGCCTTCACCCGCGCCTTCCGCGACCAGTTCGGCACGACGCCGGAACTGGTGCGCGCGCAGGGCAGCCTCAGCAATCTCGATCTCGTGGAGCCGATCCTGATGGACCAGTCCTTCCTCGCCTCACTGCCGCCGCCGCGCTTCGAGACCGGCCGCCCCTTCCTCATTGCCGGGCTCGGTGAACGCTACAGCTGCGAGACCAGCGCTGCCATTCCGATGCAGTGGCAGCGTTTCGGTTCCTATATCGGCAACATTCCGGGCGAGACCGGCGACGTCGCCTATGGCGTCTGCGTCAACGGCGACGATGCCGGCAATTTCGATTACATCGCCGGCGTCGAAGTGCTGGATTTCTCCGACCTGCCGAAGGAGCTTTCCCGGGTGCGCGTACCGGCGCAGAAATACGCAGTCTTCACGCATGCGGAACACATCTCGACCATCCGCCGCACCGTCAACACGATCTGGAACAAATGGCTGCCGGCCTCGGGGCACGATATAGCCGACGGCCCCGAATTCGAACGCTACGGCCCGGAGTTCGATCCGCGCAGCGGCAATGGCGGGCTGGAGATATGGGTCCCGGTGGCCTGAACGCCGCTACAGCTCCAGGTTCCAGTTCTGGCCGACCAGATCCTTGCCGAAGGCGTGATGGCGCTCTTCGTCCACCAGCCTGAAGCCGGCACTCTCATAGATGTGGCGGGCGGCGGTCAGGATGTCGTTGGTCCATAGGGTCAGCGTCTTGTAGCCCTTGGCACGAGCAAAGCCGATGCACTCCTGAACCAGCCGTTTGCCGATGCCGAGGCCGCGCGCCGAAGGCTCGACATAGAGCAGGCGCAATTTTGCCACCTCGTCGGACTTGCGCACGACGAAGACCGAGCCGACTACCTCCTCTTGCCGCTCGGCAATCCAGCTGCGTTCCCATTCTGGATCGAAGGATTTTACGAAGGCGCCGAGGATTTCGGCGACCAGCGCCTCGTAGGTTTCGTCCCAGCCATATTCCTGTGCGTAGATCTGTCCTTGGCGGCGCACGACCCAGCCGATGTCGCCGACCTGCAAGGGGCGCAGCATATACGGCACTTTGGTCTCCGGGCTGTCGCCCAGGAGTTGCTGCACCGTCTGCATGGCCTTGACCAGCCGGTCCTGTTCGGCAGCAGGAAGCCGCGCCAGCAAGGCCGCGACCTGGTCGTGCGAAGCCCGGTTCAGCGGCGCGAAGGCCTGCCGCCCCACCGGCGTCAGCGTGATCGACGACTGCCGCGCATCCGACGCCAGCGGCGCGCGCGCAATCAGCTGCAGGTGCTCGAACTTCTTCAGGAGCCGGCTGACATAACCGGCGTCGAGGCCGAGATCGCGGATGAGATCGCTGGCGGTCAGGCCATCGCGATGCGCCAGTTCGTAGAGCACCCGCGCCTCGGTCAGCGAGAAGGCGCTTTTCAGCAGGCCTTCGTCGAGCAGACCTATCTGGCGGGTGTAGAAGCGGTTGAAAGCCCGCACCGCGTCGATGCGTTCCTTGCCGGGTTGATGATGGATCGTCATGGGAAGCCTCCTGCCCATCAACGATCGGTCATTTATTTGACTTAGTCAAGTATCGAGGAGATGCTCCCCCGGTCGTGTCTCCGGCGATGGCGCGGCGGCGCCGTGCGATCAGGACGAACAGGCCGAGCAGCACGACGCTGGCCGCAGCACTGGCGGCGGCAAATTCCGGCACCGGCCGAAAATCCTTGCCGTCGATCAGCAGCGATGCCGCGACCGGGCCGATCGCCAGACCGAAAAGCTGGGCCGCCGGCACCAGAAGCACGGCCGTGCGCGTCTCGTCGGCGGTGATCGCCAGCCGGATCTGATAGGGCACGATGAACAGAAGGATGAAGCCCATGATCAAGGCCGCGACCCAGAAAACCGTCAGGCCGGGGCTGCCGGCGAGCACCACGGAACTGGCGACGGCGACCACGCCGATCGCCACGATGGCGAAGCGGTAGTCGATACGCGCCTCGAAGACGGTAGCCGTCATTGCGCCCAGCACCTGCAATGCCAGGCTGGCCGAGACGATCAGGCCGACGCTGCGGCCATCGATGCCGTATTGTGCGCCAAGCGGCTCGAGAAACGCCCAGACCGAGCCGAAGAACATAAAGTAGCAGAAGACGCACAGCAAAGCGGCAAGCGAAGGAACGCTCAGCACATTGCTGAACTGTTCCTCCTTGGGCAGGTCGGCATAGCTATCGGGGACGATGAAGGCGACGGCCACCGAGGCGATGCAGACGACGGCAAGAACGATGAAGCCGCCCGCCGATCCGGCGGCCGGGATGACGTAAAGCGCCAGCAGCAGGGCAAGGGCGCATTGCGCCAGGGTCTGAAGGGTGACGAAGAAGCCGCCGATGCGCTCGGCCCGGCGTGAACGGGCGATCAGTTCCGTGGCGACCGCCACCAGCCCACCCTCGGCGAGGCCCGCCACCGCGCGGGCGGCAATCAGCGAGGTCGAGGTCAGCGCATAGGCGGTCGCGCAGTTAGCCAGCGCCAGCAAGAGCAAAAGGCAGGCACTTTTCGAGCGCATATTGTGGGCGGACAGCATCATGGCGATGACCGCCGATCCGATGCCGATGGCGATCATCTCCGCCGTGGCGACCAGCGCGAGTTCGTCACCGCTGACATGCCCTTCGGTGTAGAGCGCGCCAAGAAGCACCGGCTGCAGCCCGAGAATCAGCAGGCCGACCGAGCCGATCCACAATGCCGAGGCGAGCTGCGCCCCAGTCGGGTTGCCGACCAGCCAGTCGCCGTTCCCGGCATCGGCGTTACCAGCAGAAGTCACGGTCGCCTCCCAACGTCCTTGCCTGTCGGCAAAAAAACTGACAGTCTGTCAGCATTTAGAAACTGATACTCGATCATGTTCGTTTGTCAATCATCAGCGGGACTTGGCACCAACAAGGCTGGGGATGGTCTTGGCGATCGAATGGTCTGGGCGATCGAGAGGATGGCGGCATGAACGAAGCAGTGCAGATGACGACCGAACCGAGGCGCAGGCCCAAACAGGAGCGCAGCCGCGAGCGCATCGACGCCATCCTGTCGACGACCATGCGGCTGATCGGCGAGAAAGGCATCGACGCCGTCACCATGAAGGAAGTCGGCGCACAGGCCGGCGGGCCGATCGCCACCGTCTATCATTATTTTCCCAACAAGTCGGCGATCCTGGCGATGCTCTACGAGCGGTTCTCCGAAGTGAGCCGCGCTCGGCTTGCCGCGATCGTCGCCGACATTGGCGGGCTGGGCGACGTCATCGCGGCGGCCGACCGGCTGCTCGACGACTACTATGAGCGCGTCGCCGGCGACCCCGCCATTCAGGACCTGCAAAACGCCATCCAGGCTGACAAGGCGCTGAAGAATCTCGACATCGCCGAAACCCGGCGCCAGGCGACGATGTTCTGCGACCATGTCGGCCCCTTTCTCGCATCCGAGCGACGCGATGAGTTCGGCCGTATGGTTTTCCTGATCTTCCAGCTGGCCGGCGGCGTCGTGCGCATGGCGCTGACCCAGAACCAGGAGGAAAGCCGCCACACCATCGAGGACTACCGGTCGATCATCCATACGCAGTTGGGGCTGTTTCTCTAGCGGCCGATTCGACCCCGTCCGGTCTGGTGGATGAGGTTTTCGAAGCCGTCGGCCAGGTTGGCGGTACCGGCGGCAACGATCTTCGACAGGTTCCTGGCGCGACCTGGGGTCTTGTTGGCATCGAGCAGCACCGCCCTGCCCTCATGCAGGACAAAGTCGAATTTGCCATAGTCGAAGCCCAGCTTCCGACGCAAGGCGCGCAGTTCGTCGGGAACCGCAACCGGCTCCCGGCGGACGGTGTCGTCGCCCTTGACCAGGCGCTGCGGCGAGACATAGCGGGTGCAGCGCTCCCGATCGCCACAGAAAATCCAGAACCGCGCCGCAAACCCGTCGGGCTCGATTTCGGGAATGAATTTTTCCACGATCAGGTCGGCACGCCTGAAAATCTCCGGCGCCACATCGGCCAGCGAGGCATGCACCTGATAGCGGTCGAAGGTCTGCGCGCCCGGAAAAGGCACTGCCTTGCCGGCGCGAACGGATTTTCCGTTGAGCTGCTCCTCGGGCGTCCCCCAATGATTGAGGTTGCTCTTGACGATGACCTGGCCGCTCCAGTTGGCACCCTCCTCGAGGATCGCACCGCTGATGCGGCGCTTGGAAATGTCGGTTGCACCAAGATTGAGACAAATCGGAAATCCGCGCGCGTAGTCGACATAGTCCGATGGCGTCACTGTCGCGTCGACATGCAGGACGGCAATATCGGCGTTATGACTTGCCGAGGGTCCACGCATGATCTGCACGGAGTGACCGCGCCGTTTCAACTCCGCCAGGACGTCGAACAGCATGTAGGGGCTGTGCTGGCGCAGCAGGAGGCCCCGCCGGCTCTGGAAGCGGTCAAATTCATGCGTTATGACGGCAATGCGGGCCATGGCCTTTCCTGCATGAGGTAACTCGCAAGGCAACCAACAGCCTGGAAGGAAATATGTCCAGCCTTTCCCCAAACCGTTCCGCATGACTGAGCATTGGGACGCAATTCGCCGTCATTGGCGGCTTCTCGGGTCGCCGCTGTGTCCGCCCCCGGAAGCTGTCGCCGCCTATGAGCGCGAACTTAGGCTGCAATCAGTCGATTTGGTGCTGCTCGGGGTCACGCCGGAGCTTGCCGGCCTCGGAAGGACCATGCTCGCGATCGACGAGTCCACTGCCATGATATCGGGCATCTGGCCGGGCGATACCGCCTCACGCAAGGCGGTGATCGGCAACTGGCTGGAGTTGCCGCTGGGCGACGAAAGCGCCGGGGCGGTGATCGGCGACGGCTGCCTGTCGGCGCTGGACTCCTCGGTTGCACGGCAGGCGCTGCTTGCCGAGATCGCGCGTGTGCTGAAGTCCGGTGGGCGGGCTGCATTGCGCGCCTATGCAAGTCCTCAGGTACAGGATGATCTTCAGGAGGTCCGGGCGCTGACGCTTTCCGGTGGTGTCGCGACCTTCCACGAACTCAAATGGCGCATTGCCATGGCTTGTGCAGGCAGCGATCCCGACCGCGCCATTCCGGTGCGGGCGATCCTCGATGCCTTCGATGCGCTGTTTGCCGACCGGGAGGCCCTTGCCGCGACGACCGGATGGGAGATGCCGGTCATCGGCACCATCGATGTCTATGCGAATTCGCAGACTGTCTACAGTTTCGCCCCGGCGGCGACGCTGGTCGAAGAGGCGAGCCGGTTTTTCGACAGTGTCCGCCTCGCGCCGACAGGGACCTATGGGCTGGCTGAACGCTGTCCGCTTCTGGTGCTTAAATCGCCGCGGCGCCGGTAGGGTCTGCCGTCGGATCGCGGCACGGCTCCAATTGGCACAATTGTGCTCACCGTTCGCCTTGACTCTCGAAAGCCACGCGCTTATTTCAGCGCCACGTTAGCACTCTCCTCAAGCGAGTGCTAACGCACATCCGGCACCGCCGGATCGAGGAACAGCTCTCACCGTTCTCATTCGAGGAAGAAAAAATGGCAAAGTCGAAGTTCCGCCCGCTTCATGACCGCGTGGTCGTACGCCGGGTCGAATCCGAATCCAAGACCGCCGGCGGGATCATCATCCCGGATACGGCAAAGGAAAAGCCGCAGGAAGGCGAGATCATCGCCGTCGGCACCGGCGCTCGCGACGAAGCCGGCAAGCTGGTCCCGCTGGACGTCAAGGCCGGCGACCGCATCCTGTTCGGCAAGTGGTCGGGCACCGAAGTCAAGCTCAATGGCGAAGACCTTCTGATCATGAAGGAATCCGACATTATGGGCATCATCGGCTGATCATCGGCCTCACCGTCAACTAATTTCGGGCTTGATCGCAAGCCCCCTGCCAGGAGCTAAAAAATGGCTGCTAAAGACGTAAAATTCTCCCGCGACGCCCGCGAGCGCATGCTGCGCGGCGTCAACATCCTCGCCGACGCAGTGAAGGTCACGCTCGGCCCCAAGGGCCGCAACGTCGTCATCGACAAGTCGTTCGGCGCACCGCGCATCACCAAGGACGGCGTCACCGTCGCCAAGGAAATCGAGCTTGAAGACAAGTTCGAAAACATGGGCGCGCAGATGGTCCGCGAAGTTGCTTCGAAGACCAACGACATTGCCGGCGACGGCACCACGACCGCGACCGTTCTGGCGCAGTCGATCGTCCAGGAAGGCCACAAGGCCGTTGCCGCCGGCATGAACCCGATGGATCTGAAGCGCGGCATCGACCTGGCAGTGACCGAAGTCGTCGCGGCTCTCGGCAAGGCTGCCAAGAAGATCAAGACCTCCGAGGAAGTTGCCCAGGTCGGCACGATCTCGGCCAATGGCGACGAGTCGGTCGGCGCCATGATCGCCGAAGCGATGCAGAAGGTCGGCAATGAAGGCGTCATCACGGTTGAAGAAGCCAAGACCGCCGAGACCGAGCTGGAAGTCGTCGAAGGCATGCAGTTCGACCGCGGCTATCTCTCGCCCTACTTCGTCACCA
>NZ_JAMYPU010000042.1:0-34830 GCF_040320535.1 Mesorhizobium sp. M0676 | reverse complement strand
AGCACGAGATGAGCGGCGAGATCGCCAAGGCGCTTGGCATGCAACCTTCGGCAGCGGAAAGCGAACGCATGGCGCGGCCGCCGACGAGCAATCTCGAGGCCTATGATTACTATCTACAAGCCGAGACGGCGTCACGCAGCGTCCTGCAGGCCGGGCTGCGGGAGGCGCTTGCGCTCTACGACAAGGCGGAGGAGCTTGACCCCGCCTTTGCCGAAGCCTTCGCGGCCGACGCGCGCACCACAGTCTATATCTGGCGGGAGGCCTTCAACGACGTCATCCAGAGCGCGCCAGCACGAAAGAGAGCCTATGAGAAGGCGAGCCGAGCTTTGGAACTCGACCCTGACCTTTCGTCGCCCTATGCTATTCTTGGGATCATGCAGGTCGTGAATCGCCGCTACGAAGATGCGATTGCCTCTGCCAAGAAGGCTGTTTCAATCGGTCCGGGCGATGCAGAGGCGCAAGCAGCCCTTGGATATGTTCAGTTATACGCCGGCAATCATGCCGAGGCAGCCACTGCGGTCGAGACGGCGCTCAGGCTCGACCCCGACCTCTCAGCGATCAACCGGGAAACTGCTGGGCTGGTTTTTCTGCTCCAGGGCAATGTCGAGAAAGCGATCGAGACTCTCGAGCACACACGCGACGATGCGTCCACGGTTGGCAACTTTCGGTTTACGCTCGCTGCGGCGTATGTCCGCGGCGGCCGCCTACCGGATGCGAAAGCCGCAATCGCCGAGGGGCTCCGCCTCGTAGCAGGGTCCAGCTACGTGGACTCTTTGGCTGGGTGGGAGATGACTCATGCACATTTTCGGAATCCGCAGGATCTGGCGATACTCGTCGCCGCACTGCGCCAGGCGGGCCTACCCCAATGGCGCTTCGGCTTTACCCCGGCCGAACAGGACCAGTTAAAGGGTGCCGAGATCGCGTCCCTCGTCATTGGCCATACACTGCAAGGCCAGATCGAACCCGGTCTCCAACCAGCCTTCCTTCAGATCGGAAGCGACGGCAAGGCGGCCTTCCGCTCTACGACGCGGCTAGTCACCGAGACCGTCTACGTCGATGGCGATCTGTTGTGCGAGCAGAGCGAGAACCTGTTCGGTCGCCGCGACTGTGGTCCCGTCTACAGACGCAACGACGCAGCCGGCAAAAGCTACTCCTATGCCAATACAAGCAAGGTGTTTCACTTCACCGTGGTTCGGTAGACGCACACGCGCGTCTCAATGATAGTGATCGAGTTCCAAATTGGCCGCGACCTTCGGCCAGTTGGCATCGGCTTTCGGTATATTTTCAGCTGCATGCGCGGCGAAATCATCCGCATTGTCGACGTCGTAGATCAGGTAGAGCTTGCCGTCGATAATCTTGAATGCCTCAGGATCGACATTGACCGTGACCCCCCCGCCCACGACTTCGCCGGCGCAGTACCCGCCATATTGAGGAGCGTACTTGACCGGTTCGCTCATGAACATTTCCTGGTGTTTCTTGCTGGCGAAATGCCAAGGTGTCCCCAGCCATTCATAAGTGAACTCTTCGGAGCCCTTCACGGCCTTGCCGTCAGTGAAGTAAGCGACCGTGTCGTAGCCCATGATCGCCACACCACCAAAATAGCCGGTGTTTACCGAATCGTCGGCACATGCAGATCCCGCGCCGGCGACCACAGCTACCGCGACCAGGGCAGCCGTCCCCAAACTCCGAACCAGTCGTGGCTTGATCATCGTGCTCATCTGTATCCTCCGTTAATCGTGGATCTCGGCGCACTTCGCCGCATTCGCCTCGCCAAGAATTTTGGCTTGGCAGGTAGCACCATGGCGTTTGAAAAGTCGTATGATATCCGTGTTGCCCTTCCAGAATGCGCGCGTTATCGGCATGTAGCCATGCCCCTCGGCATGGTTCACATTGGCACCTTTCGCAATGAGGAACTCGGCCAGTTCAATGTGGTTTTCCTCGCCGGCCACCAGCAACGGCGTAGCACCCGCCTTGTTGGCGGCATCGTCGAGCACCGCGCCTTTTTCCAGCAGCAGCTTGGCGATCGGCAGGCTGCCCGAGAAGGCCGCCGCATGAAGCGGGGTAAAGCCGCCCGAGTTACGCGCCATGATGTCGGCACCCTTGGCCAGCAAGAAGTCGGCGATTTCCGGCTGGTTATCGAGCGCTGCAGCAATGAGCAGCGTTGCCTGGTCGCGCGCCCGGCTGTCGACGTCGGCACCGCCTGCCAGGGCTTGCTCCACGGCACCCTTGTCGCCGGCGGCGATGGAGTCGAACAACTGCTCACCTGCGGCTGCTGTCGTAGCCGCCAAAACCAGCATTCCAAGTGCCAGCAATCCGCGCATTGTGCAAGGTAGCATATTAGCTTGTGGTCATACAAGCTGTCCTGGGCACATCAGGTGGATCCAAGGCGGACGGCGCGGCCAGACATAGCGAACGCGGCCCAGGGCGGGAAGGCGTTAGTGCTACTGGCTTCGTCAGTAGGGGCACCGGTCCAGTCTGAATTTTGAAGAGCGTCGATTACCGAGGCGCCGAGCGGCGTCGAGCGTAACCGCCTGTTGCTCCGTTGGGATAGCCGGTAAGCGCAAAGGTGGCCGGTGGCGGAAGTGTCCGCTTTCGGATGCAACTATGGCTTGCTCAATGACCGACATTGGGCGCATCGCTGCCTTTCGTCGAACGTGCCCGCACTGGTCCACCAACGCGAAAGTTGCATGTGACAGGAGCGCTCAACTCTCGGCAATAAGAAGGCCGGCCGCTCTCCACCCAGACGCGGCGGGCTTTTGCTTTGCAGATGCCAGGACCCGGTCGAGGGCTGGCGCAATCCATTGATCAGAAGGCTACAGCAGGATGTGCGCCTTGTGCGCGATCAGACCAGCCAAGATGATTATCACCGCCAAGATCACTGCCCATGAAGAGGTTGCGGGCGACAAGCGCCTTTCTTCCCGCGTACCGCTTCATCTCGCCAGCGCTTAGCCTGGTCAGCCCCTATGTTCATCTTGACCATCGGTTCGGTTGCCTTATCGACCACAACAGGGAAGCGCCGCGACATTGCGCCAGCGCAGGGTAAGGGTTTGCCTGCCCGTTCTGGCTGAGTCGGCGCACTGTCTTAAGCTGAACTTCGGAAAAATTTCGTCACAGCGACAGTTGACGATAAGCTGATCTGGCCCTGTCTCGTTCTCGTGGCCTCGCGCTTGTCGCCAATTAGATCTACACAAGAATATCCGGTCCCTAATGCGGCATCGGCTTTCATCTCGCCGCACACAAGAGGGCGCGACACAGTCGTAGGTGAAATTCAATCTAGGGAACTGGCTGGCTTTGCGCCCTACTCCGCCGGGGTCTTCTCCAGCGCCGGCGCGCCGCTCTTTCGGCCAAAGCGCTGGACGACGAAGCGGCCCGCCTGCTGGAACAGGCCGAGGCCGCAGGTATCCCGTTGGTCTCCTGGCATGCCGGACCGGTGATCGGGCCCGACGAGAAAAGCGGCGTGTTCGCAAACGTGTCGACCGACGCCATGCAAGTCTCCACGGCGGCGGCCGACTGGGCCTATGCCGATGCCAAGGGCAAGCCCGGCGTGGTTATCTTCACCGATTCGACCTACGCCATCGCCATCGCCAAAGCCGACAAGATGAAGGCGGAGATCGAGCGGTTGGGCGGCAAGGTGCTCGAATATGTCGACACGCCGATCGCCGAGACCTCTCAGCGCATGCCGCAGCTGACCACTTCGCTGCTGCAGAAGTACGGCGACGCCTGGACGCATTCACTGGCGATCAACGATCTTTATTTCGACTTCATGGGACCCTCGCTAGCCGCCGCCGGCAAAGCCGGGACCGACGCGCCGATCAATGTCGCTGCCGGCGATGGTTCGGAATCGGCCTATCAGCGCATTCGCGCCAGCCAGTTCCAGAAGGTGACGGTCGCCGAACCGCTCAACTTGCAGGGCTGGCAGTTGGTCGACGAGCTGAACCGCGCCATCGCCGGTGAAAAATGGTCGGGCTATCTGTCGCCGCTGCATGTCGTGACCGCAGACAATGTCGAGTTCGACGGCGGCCCGACAAATGCGTTCGACCCCGGCAATGGCTACCGCGACGCATACAAGAAGATCTGGGGTAAATAGGAGCCAGGCGATGCGGGCGTAACACGCGATGCGCCCGCATCGCATTCGTACCCCAAATCCACGAATTGCACCGCGCCTGCCCTTGCCGGCCGGCGGCCATCCCAGGCGCAGAAAATCAGGAAAGACTCGCCATGATCATTCGGTACGCCCTGTTCGAAGGCGAAATCCAACCCGGACGCGAGAGCGAATTCCGGCGCTTCGTCAGGGAAAGGCTAGTGCCGCTGTGGCACAATTTCCTGGGGCGGAAGAGGTGCGCGTTCTGGATGGCACCGAGCGGGATGACGGCGCCCCCGTCTATGCCATGGTGCTTGCCATTCGCTATCCCGACATGGACACCTGCAGCCGGGCGCTTCAATCCGATGTCAGATTTCAAAGCCGCGAGTTGACCGGAGAGCTGCTCGAGATGTTCACCGGCCGCGTTCATCACCATGTTTTCGAGGCTAACGAGTATCCAACCGCTCGATAGGATGATCCAAAAGGCTTCACACGACAAGCGCCGCCGCACGTCCGAAACTAGACACCAACGGCATCTCAGACGGTTCACCCGTCGGTGTTCGTTTTGCAACAGCTCGATCGTGCCAAGGTCCGCCACGCCAGCACCTGCTCCTCGCGCATCCATGCTAGCGAGCGATGCTAGACTTTCCAGACGCTTGGCGACCGAGATGAACCCGAGTATCGGTTTTGGTTTGACCTGTTTGTAAAGCTCGTAAAGTCGGATCACGTGTTTTCGGCGTAGAGCTCGGTTACAGCTCTCGCGTAACGGTGGTGGACAGGACGTTCGCGCAGATCACGGCCGTTAAGGTGAAGCAGATCAAAGGCAACAAAATACAAGTCGTGCTGCCGGCGGGTGATGGCTCTGCGCAGCGCTGTGAAGTCCGAAAGGCCCTTGTCGTTCAGAACGACGATCTCGCCGTCGACGATGGCGCTTTCGGCACCAAGGCGCTTGGCCTCTCTCACCAGGTCGCCATATTTCGCCGTCCAGTCGTGGCCGTTGCGCGTATAAATGCGTGTGCCGTCTTCATCGATGGCCATCTGCGATCGGTAGCCGTCGAACTTGACCTCGTGGGTCCAGCCTTCACCCTCGGGAGGCTTCTCCACAAGGGTCGGCATCAACGGCTCGATGAACTTCAAACGCATGCACTGACCCACCCTCCGGCGATTCAATAAGATTAAGCAAAAATAGTTCCGAAACCGGAAATCAGCCTTTTGGTGCAACAAACACGTCAACTCGGCATTGCGGGATGAGCGAAGGAGGAATCGATATGGCCGACGACAAGAGCAAGCGGGATTTTCGCGATCGGGACCGTGTCTCAGCCGACGAGGATTATGAAGTTGAATATTTCGCAACAAAGACCGGCATCACACCCCAGCAGGTCAAAGAGCTGATTGCGAAGCACGGCAACCAACGCGAGACGCTGGAGCGGGAAGCCAAGGCGCTGCGGAAACAATGACCAGGCTATCGGATCTCGGCAGACCACTGGTCGGGCACCGACATGAAGGCCCGCCCGCGAGCGAACTCGCGCATTTCATCCCTTGCCCTGTTTGCGGCCAGCAGATCGACATGCGCGATTTTCGCCAGGTCGCTTATCGTGCTGATCCGGAGCACGAGCCCCTCGAACGGGACGCGTAGGACCTTCGTGGGGGTAGCCCGCGCCTGCTCCCTCATCCCTTGTTGCACAGATCTGGGACACAGTCTTGCCGAGGGTTTGACCGCGTCAGCAACTCGCTGATAGCCTTACCTGTCAGTATTGGTGGAGGGAGGCATGAAACGCTGCATTCTCCTGTTTGCGGCCGTGACGCAGTCGCTTTTTGCAAGTGCCGCGCTGGCCGACAAGCATCCCGCCGGCTTCAAGAACCATAGGCTGAATGGCCCGTCGAAACCGGTGACGAAGGACGGCGTCACCACCTTCCAGATATTCGACCGGAAATGCAGCAGCGTGGATTACGGTGACGGTCGAGGTGAAAACGACTGCCACAACGGCAACATACGCGCCACGCTGATAGGTCCCGAGAGCAAAACGGGCGAGAGCGTCGAGTATCGCTTCGGCCTGTGGGTCGATCCAGCGTTCAACTACCCCGGCTTTTACAATGACCATGCGATCGGCTTCCTGCCGGGCGCCTTGGACAGCCGCCTGCGTATTGCCAGTTGGGAGGGGCCGTTCATCCATAACTTTCTTTATATGCTGAAGCTCGACTCAGCCAAGGGTGTGACCTTCCTCGGCAACGAATGCCAGTCGCCTGGGCGTTTCGGTTCCTGGGTGGCCTTTTCCATGAAGATCCGATGGGCAGCCGACAAGAATGGCTGGATCAAGGTCGCTTGCGACGACAAGGTGATCTATTCGGCCGAGAATCTAGCCACCAACCAGGCACCGCATTGCTACATCACCAATCAGTGCGAACCCGGCGTAGCCAAGAATCCGATGCGGTTTACCTTCATCGTTGGCCCGGTGATGGCGGGCTTCGGGCCAGAGTGGAAGAAATACGGGCTCGTCTCCCAGTTCACTGCGATTCAGCCCGAGGGCATCACCGTCAAGCTGCGCAACCTTTCGGCGAGGAAAGGTGCCAAGCCGTAAACCGGTAAATTTTCGGCGACCTATCGGGCGCGAGCAGAGCGATGCGGGTGAAGCTTGGAATGGGGCGGCCACCCCTCGGGTGCAAGCTCCCGGTCTTCGCTTTCGCTCGCTTATGTCAGCTACCGTCGCAAGCGCGCCACGCTGGCCGTCGTGTTCGAGCGGGTTCAACCCGACCTCCACCGGAATTGTCGTCCCGTTCTTGCGGCAGCCTTGCAAATCGCGACCCGCGCCCATCGGCCGGCTCTCCGGTCGACGCAGGAAGGCCATATGGAGTCCCGCGTGGCCGCGCCGCATCTCCTCGGGCAACAGGACTTCAATCGGCCACAGTTTGGCATTCGTGGCGTTGGCTCCTGGCTAATAACCTATTTTTTTGTCACAAGCTGACGCACCAAGGCCAACGCTTGACGTTTACAACCGCTGCTCACCATCCATCCAAGAACTTCCAGCGAATTTTCAAGAACGGCGTTCTTTGGAAACCTTTTGACTTCGATCGACGCCGATGTCTTGCTGGTCTCGACGACAACAGATCTGACCTCGGGAGGAATAGGGTCTGGAAGAGAGTACGTCGGTTTGCCGGCGCTCCAGACTATGCCGTCGAGCGGCTCACTGCTGCCGATGCGAATCGAGAAAACCGCGCTCTGCCCTATGCCCGCGCGCGCCAGAACCATTTCACCATCGCGGATGCAGCCAGGAGCGGATTCTTCGATGGACACTGCCCAAGGGTCGTCGAGGCCGCTCGGCGTGGAATGGTCGGTAGTGGTGCGCGAACCGCCGATGGACTCTGTTCTCTTGCGCTCATTTGCCAAGAGGACGGCTATCAGGTCAAGTTTTGAAGGCCCTTCGTTCGCGTTGGGAGTCCCCTGTAAACTGCCGTACGCCAATGCATCCTCCGTAACCACGAAGGAACTTGGACCCGAAAGCGCGTTCACGCTGCCGTCTTCGCCGAGCAGAGTGACGACCGTACCGGCTGGAACGTTGATGACGTCGCTTGGCATAAAGAGCTTGCCTGGCGGCAGTTCATCCACCACCGGCTGAGTCGACAGGACCACGTACTGGCCGCCGGCTGCCGCAGGTTGCGCCGTCACAAGGACGGTCGTGCCGACGATCAGGGAGGCGATCTGCAAAGTCGAACGCCGGAGGCTCATGTCGCGATGACCTTATTTCCCGACGAGATGAATGTCTGCTCCGAACTCTCCGCTTGCAAGACGGTTATGGTGAAAAGCGATCAGGCCGTCTTGCGGGTAGTTTTTGACCAACAACTTAAATGCCGCTATCGCACGCGTGTCCCCTGCGGCAAGTAGGGCATACGCGTTCAAATACTCCTCGTAGAGTATCGTATTTTCTGGATGACGTGTCATTGCCTCGAAAGTTTCGATGCCTTGGTTCTTGCCCTTAAGGTGTAGAACTCCAGCAGGGCGCAACAGGAAGTGCGTCGTCTGCCTCGCCACTTCGGAGCTGATGCAGTTTTTGGTGCCGATGTACTTGTTCGCTCCCTCAAGCCGGGCTGCGGCATTTACAGTATCTCCAATAGCTGTGTAATTGAAGAACCGATTTCCCCCGAAGTTGCCGACGATTGCCGGCCCGCAATGAATACCTATGCGGGTGGATCCGAGTGAATGGCCCCGTCGTGCCGATTTCTCGCGCAGCCGCTGCGCGTGGTCCTGCACAGCAAGTGCCAGAGACACCGCCCGCTCCGCTTGGTCATTTTGTGCTGCCGGAGCCCCGAAGAAGCCGACCACCGCATCGCCGATGACCTTGTCGATGGTTGCACCATGCTCGATAAATAACTCGCAGAGCCCGTTCAGATATTCGTTCAATACATCTGCGAGCACCTCTGGCGCGAGTTGCTCGCTGAATGACGTAAATCCCTCGACATCCGTGAATACACAGGTGAGCTCACGCTTCTCGCCACCGAGATGGAGAGCGTTTGGTTCCTTGACAATCGCTGCAACAACGGCCGGACTGACATATTTCGAGAACGCGTTCTGAATGAACTGGCGAGCCCTGGCGTCCCGTCTCCAAGCCAGGAAGCCAACGAACGCCGACAGGCCTACCACAAGCAATGCAGGGGCGACCATCGGAACGAGGATTGCGAACCGCGCGAACGCCCACGCCTCACTGATCCATACCAGCAGCACCGTACAAGCGACCGCGACAGGTTTGAAGACCACCGGGATCGGCCGCGAAACGATCCATAAGCAAAACAGCCCGACAAGAAGCATTGGCGCATAGCCCACTGCAGGGCAAGGGGTCGTTATCCGATTCCCGGACACGAGCCTGGCTAACGAATGGGCGTGGATCGCGACGCCAGGGAGGACACCGATTTTCGCCCCGCTCAACAACGCGAACGGTGTCGGATGTCGGTCTATTTGCTGTAGGTCTACACCGATAAGAACATATTTCCCCTCGAACCAGCTGAGCGGTGCCAGCGGAACGGCCTGTGCCGGATAGGTTGGAAAGCTGAAGGGCAGGCTGTTCCCCGTGCGGTAGTAGACCATCTCCTCCGGCGAGTGGCCGCCACCAACTCCGGTTGATGCTGCGATCACTGCAACAAAACTTGGCATCCAAGCGCCGCCGCCTTCTCGACCGGGAAAGGCCCCACGGACCACGCCGTCGAGATTGTCATGCAGCAATGCTGCAAGGCCCCGCTTTGCCGACGGAGCGAACGCGTTTAGATAGTCGGATTGTCTTTCGGTAAGGCCGTCAGTCCGCGAAGCCGAGGCGATCACCACAGGCACACGGGCGGTTTCAATGGCAGTTTCGAGGCGGGCATCCTTTTCCGGCTCTGTTGCCTGGTCGAACAGTAGGTCGATGCCGATGGCAAGAGGGCGGGCGGACTCGATCCGGGCCACCATGTCGGCCAAGAAGCCACGGTCCAGTGGCGAGCGGTATGGAAAATTCGCCAGGGTCTGTTCTGTAATTGAGACCACAACGATGTTGGTTGGAGCATGGGTGAAGGGCGAGATGGAGACCATCATCACGTCGTGAACGATATTTTCCAACGGCGGTGAAACGAGAGCAATCGAGAGACCCAGCAGAACCAGATAGGCGAGCGATGCGGCAATCCCACCTCGCTGCAGGCTGACGATCCGGCCAAGTGTCCGCACGCCGAAAATAGACCCCCAAACCAGTGGAAGCGCCGCTCCCTACCAGCATACCCGTTCACGCGCCTCAAGCAAACCATCGCCCGTTTACATGGGAATGCGACTCCAGCACCGAACCGGTGTCCACCAACAACCATCTCGCGGAGCAGAAGGTCACTCGTCCCCAGCCGGGAGCATCAGCTCTTTTCGATCACATTAGCCTCTGCTACAGTTCCGTTGGGGAGGCGGTTCTGCCATGCGCAGCGCTTTCATTCTCTTGGTTTTATTGTTTGCCGCTTTTTCGGGACGGGCAGTCGCCGACAAACGCGTAGCTTTGGTGATTGGCAATTCGGCCTACCAGCATGCGGTGCAACTCGCCAATCCGAAGAACGATTCGTCCGACATGCATGCCAAGCTTGAAAGCCTTGGCTTCGAGGTCGTCAGCGGCCAGGAACTCGACCTCGCTGGAATGCGTCGCACGGTGCGCCAGTTCCTGGAAAAGCTCGACGGTGCCGATATGGCGCTGTTCTTCTATGCCGGGCACGGCCTGCAGGTGAATGGCATCAACTATATGGTGCCGGTGGACGCACAATTGTCCAGCTATAACGACCTCGACTTTGAGGCCCTTCCGATGGACCTCGTCCTTTCGGCGATGGACCGCAGCACGAACATTAACCTCGTCTTCCTCGATGCCTGTCGGGATAATCCGTTTGCGGAGAAGCTTTCCCGCTCGATGGGTACGCGCTCTGGTTCCTTAGGGCGTGGTCTTGCCCGACTTGGCAGCGGAGTCGATTCGCTGATCGCGTTTGCAACGCAACCAGGTAACGTCGCGTTGGACGGAGCGGGCCGAAACTCTCCTTTCACGACTGCGCTGCTCGCGCACCTCGGCACACCTGGGCAGGATATCACGCGCGACCTCATCGATGTACGCCGCGACGTGCTGGCCGCCACGGATGGGAAGCAAGTGCCGTGGGAAAACTCCTCGCTCACGGGCGAAGTCGTTTTGAAGCCTCTCGCGACAACGGCCGAGCCGAAACAGGCGTCTGGTCCGCTTCCACAGTCTGCGCCGCCGGACAACGCGGTCGAGTTAGCGTATTGGGCAACCATCAAGGACTCAACCGACAAGAGCTTTTTCGAGGCGTATCTACAGCAGTTTCCGACGGGCGTCTTTGCGGCCATTGCCAAGCTAAAGATCGATGGTATCGACAAGCGTGTTGAGGCGGAACGGCAGGCTTCTACCAAACAGGTGGCGGAACAGCCGACTGCGGAGCGCACCGCTAAGGCAACGGACGATACCAAGGCGACGGAAATCACCAGCCTTGAACAACCCAATCCGCTGGCGCAGTCACCGGCAGGCTATATAAACTCTGGCGAACTTACGCTGGCCACTCAAGCGGAACTGGTTCGCCTGGGGTGCCTGGCCGGCGATGCGGATGGCAAATGGGGCTTAGGCAGCCGCAAAGCACTTGAAGAATATGCCGACCGGCAAGGTATCAAGCTTGCATCGTTGGAACCGACGGCGGGACTTCTGAAAAGCCTAAGGGCGATCGGAGCTCGTATCTGCCCGCTTGCTTGTGAAGATGGAATGGTTGTCCAGAGGGATCATTGTGTGCCCCAGACGAGCGGGCTAAGCGCCTTTAATGGCACATGGAAATTGGTCAGACGCGCCACAACGGACTGTGGCGATTGGCGAGAACTCTCAACATCCGTTTTCATAAGTGACGGCAGAATATCATCTGGCTCCGGGTTTACAGGAAGCGTCACGAGCAGTGGTTCCGTCAATATAAAACACACATTTGTATATAAAGGAAGAACAGGCGGGAACACGCTGACTGGCGTCATAAAGGGTGACAACGGGACCGGTAAATTTAAAGGTACCGGAGTTGGCAGCGGGTGTTCAGGAAAAATCATAATGGAGAGAATGTAGAAACGGAGCAGTCCATCGTCCGCATTCATGTTGGTGCTGATCGTGATTGGCATTTATATGTTCTAAATTTAGCTTAAATGACTGAGATAAGGCATAGCAGCCTGGCGGCGCTCGGGCCGGAACCCGTCGGTCCGCTATCGGGGCGAGCTCGGCGGATAGCCGCCATTCGGCAGACGACCTCTGAGCGGACGTTGAGGCGGGTTGCATGCATACGGATGACCCGGGGCTGCAGGGCAGAGATGCCCTGCACGAAGTCCTTGTCGAACCGTGGCAGTGCAGGTCCGCGATCTCGAGCATCCGCTAGGCCAGATGCTGCTCCAGTGCCCCATGCGGGTAAGCTCTGCCTCGCTATCACCCCTTCACTGAGCCCCAGAGTGACGGCCGGATTCGCGCGCGCAATGGACGCGTGCGAGACGCTGTTCGATGCTGGCTCTTATGGCGCTGAGGAGGCTGCAACGTGGCGAGCGGATGCTTGCCACTTATTGCGATGCGCTCCGGCAGGCACATGATGCCATCATCGGCACCTCTGCATGCGCCAGAGCCTGATTCAACTGCTGTCGGACCTCGATGATTTCTACCGCGTCACCACGTCGGCTAAGGCATTCAAGCAGGCCGTGTAGGCTCCAGACGTTGCGTGGGTGTTGGCAAGGACGCGGCAACGTCGCATCAAGCCCAAGGTCGGCGCGATAGACAGCCTCAGCTTCGCCTTATAGTCCGGCATCCATCAGCAATGCGCCAAGCGCGTGTCTCGTCGGCTGCATCCAACCCCATGGCTCATCATAGAGCAAATTGTCGTCGAGATCGACCGCACGCCGCAGGAACTCCAGGCCTTCATGGACGCGACCGGACTTGTAGTGCAACTCCCCCAGCATCATCGCTTCGGCAACCTCGAGGATATCGGCGCATGGGTTGTTGAACAGCATGCGCTCGGGTTGCACTGCATCGCGCGCGGCCGCGAAAAGGCTAGCGCTTTCCTCTGCCTGGGGGATTTTACCGAGATTGGCCAGAGCTACGGTGCGGGCATAATGCAACAGGACGGTGCTGAACGAGTAGAGCTCAGCATCGTCAGGGAAGGCCTCTTCCAGGATGCAGGACCAGCGGCCAAAGCGGATAAGTACGTGCAACTTCATCGGCGCGAAGGCTTCAAACATCTCTGGCATGTAACGCACCACCGGCTCCGGCAGGTTTTCCGCCAGTGCCCTCGCGGCCTCGAAGGCATCCGAAGGGCGACCAAGAAACATGGCCCCGTACATTTGAAAGTGAAGGTTGTGGATGCGGTAGACAGTGTAAAAGTTCTCACCGCCTGCATGAGCGAAATATGAACGATCCACCTGAGCCGCCTGCCGATTGCGCACCACTACTTTGTGGTAGTCGCTGCAAAGCACGTCAATATGCGTCGCCATATGCACAAGATGCCCAGAGTCTGGCACTAGGCGCACCAGCCGATCTGCATGCGGCAAGGCTTTTTCTGGCGTCGACGACATCTCCATCAGATGAATATAGAAATGCAACAACCCCGGATGTCCCCAGGCTGCTGGCTGGGTCGTGAAGGCGCGGTCCAAAGCCGCGCGCGCTTCCACCGTCGAGGTGCCAGCCGAAGGCTGCCCGGTCCGAGTATCCCACAGCGCCCAAGGCGTGCGGTTGATCAGTGCCTCGACGAAGATGGCGGTCACATCCAGATCGTCAGGGAACCTCTCGTACACTGTGCGCATCGCATCAGCGAAATCGTCATTCCAAGGGCCATAATCCGCAATCTCTGGATCAGTAGGGAAGCGCGATGTCAGCGCATCAAGCAAGGCGCGCTCGACTTCGATTGCAGACAGATCGCACGCTTCCGCCAGCAATACATGCGCCCGCGTCAAAGCGACAATACGCTCTTCAGGCCCGAAGGAGGTCCATAGCTTGTTGTAGTTTGGACCCAGACAGTGGGCAATTCCCCACCGCGCCATGACGTTCGAAGGCGCCACCTCGAGCGCGCGCTCGTAACAGGCAATGGCCTCTTCGTGGTTAAATCCGTATTGCCAGATCAGTCCCCGGTCGAACCACATCTGCGCCTCGGAAAGCGTGTTGTCCAGCCGGCGGGAGAAGGTGCCTAGATCGAAGTACGTCATCGTATCCAACTCCATGGCTGTCGGCGACTAGCCGCCCAAACTACATCAAACCCCCGAAGGAAGGGAGTTCGACTTCAGGATGCCGCCCGATGTCACCGTGCGATCTTCATCAAGAGCCGCGATATCGTGCGCCTATCCCAGCCCCGACGCCGTTTTCGGACCGGACCGACAACGATTTCCCCTTAACGAGGAGCGATGTGGATGGACATCTCTGTTTTGGCTTTGGGCGATAAGGCGGACTGAGACAGTTTACCCGATCAGCCTCAAGGGCTGACGCTTATCAATATGCGATGTGAAACACGGATCGTAGTCTGAACTGGGGCCGGTAGCTGACCGGCAGCTTCGGTCTGCGAATCTTCAAGGCCGGACATTCGGGGTTGGCGTGGGCGCGTCGTGACTTGACCTGAAGGGGAAGCTTAGCGCACCCGACGAAGGGTTCCAGCTTTCAAGTGGTCGGCCTAGTCAGGATCCGATCATCGCCAGAATGGCTTTGCAAGTTCAGACTCCACTTCGTCCTTCGTCAATCCAATGTCGTCGATCATGTGCGGCGCTACCCCCGATAGTCGCGCTAGGTCACGGCGGTAGAAATGCCGTTGCCGCCATCTTGAGACATAGCCAGCTATTCTGATTGCTCGAACCTGCTGGAACAAGTCCTGAAACGTCGATGCAAGAAGATTGTTGCTCACCGTCAGGCCTCCGTGCCAACCTCGCGCTTGCAGATGACAGCGTAGGCAGACAGCGTACCGGCTACAAACCAGTCTTTCTCTGGGGTAGGCTCAGAATTCCTGAGGTAGTGACAGTCGATGCGTCTCCCTTCACTCAATGCGCTTCGGGCTTTTGAAGCAGCCGCGCGCCACGAAAGCTTTGCGCGCGCGGCTGAGGAGCTATGCGTGACCGAAGGAGCGATCAGCAGGCACGTCAAGCTGTTGGAAACAGCATTGCAAGTGGAATTGTTTCGACGATTGCAGCGCCGGTTGGTTTTGACCGATGCCGGGCGCAATTTTCAACCCATCCTAGCGGCCGCGTTCGAAAGCATTGCCGCGGGAGCTCAAGACCTGCAACGCCAGCCTCGGCATCTGAAGGTTATCTGCCCGCCCACCTTCTCCATTCGGTGGCTGCTCCCGCGGCTTGACCGTTTCAAGCAGCAATGGCCTGCAATCGGTATTCGGGTAACGACCGCTCCTTTTGACTGGGAAATTTTCTTCGGAGGTGAGTTCGATCTCGCCTTTGACTGCGGTTATCCAAAACGGCCGAAAGATATCGAGGCGGTGTTGGTGTTGCAATCGTTCGGCACCCCAGTTTGCTCTCCAAAGCTACTGGAGAGGGGCGTGCCAATAACGTTTCCTGCCGACCTGGTTCACCATAACCTGCTGCACGAGACGCCTGATCGGCACGATTGGAAAGTTTGGGCTGGGCGATTTGCGCCGAACCTTCTTGACGTGAACTCGGGTGAGGTTTTTCCCAGTGCCGATATGGCCTATCGTGCCGCGGCCATGGGCCAGGGCGTCGCGATCGGAGACCTCTCTGTGCTTCACGACGAGATTGCCAACGGAGAACTGGTGCTGCCGTTCAAAGATATGCAGATCTCTGACGACACGGAGGCCTATCATTTGTGTTGCAGGAAAGATTGCTGGACCGACCCTCGTATCGCCGCGTTCCATAAGTGGGTTTCGGACGAGGCCACGTGGTCCTGAAGCCCGGGACGGTCAGGCCGCTGCCCGCCTCGTTGCGGTCGTTAGCCCTTCCCTCCGGCAAGGAAAGCTCCGGTCCCAAAGCTACCGCTCGAAACAATCAAGGCCGCATCGGGGCCTCCGATCCTGACTACATTCAGGATGGCCAAAGCGGCTTCACCCGCTCAATCCGATACCTCTTCTCGAACTCACGGAGCACCATTTCGAGCGTTGCCTCAAAAGCACTCTGATCGAACATCATCGATTTCTTTGCCTCGTGAAGATAGCGCCAGTCGGTGAAGGCATCTTGGTGTTGATACAGAATGTGACGAATGCTGTACTCGATGTAGAAACCATTGGGATGATACGGGACCACTGACCTTTTGAACTCCGCGTCGAGTTTCTCTTGGCTTTCGGGCTTTAGGCGATCAAACAGCCTTATCAGGTTGTGCGATTTGACGACTCTTGGATTTTCGTGGTCGAAGACGAACCACGCTTTGAGTGCCAGCTCCATAGAAAGCGCCAAAAGCATCGGTTCAACACCGACGTGTTCGCGTTCGCTCAGGTCTGCATGCTTTCCGAATTCTCGGCTTGGAAAGCTCTGAGTTTTTCGGAAGATCGCCTTTGCGGCTTCCCCGATCCTAATGGCCGTCGATAAGCGCGCACTCATTAGGGGTCCATTAGATTGATCTAAATTAACGCCGGAGCTGAGCTGAGATATTGCAAGAACGCAATCGCTTAGGCCAGGAGGCACGGAACACAACTTACTGACGACAAGTTAGAGTTGCGTTCACCGCCGGCGACCCGTTTTCGGAAGGTGGGCGAACGACCGGAATGAGGCGGCGGGTTCAACCGGTCGTCGCAACCCGCTTTAATCTGAGAGGATGAAGAGGTGTTGCATGGTGACGTCACGGATCTGGTTTACGTCAGCGCAGAAGGTCGAGCTTTGGGAGCGATGGAACCGAGGTCAGAGCACTTGACCGCCGGAACAAGACCGGCGTTCAGCGGATCGTATCCTTACGCAGCGGCATTGCTCCGTCAGCTAGGCGTAGAGGGGCCTTGGCGCTCGGGCTGGCGGAACGCGAAGAGATCTCTCGCGGGATCGCGGCGGGTCTTGCGATCCGCGCTATTGCACGAAGTCTCGGGCGATCCCCATCGACAATATGTCGCATTATCTCGCGCAATGGCGGTGCACAAGCGTATCGTGCAACCCGGGCCGACAAGCATGCTTGGGTGCGAGCGCTGCGCCCGAAGCAGTGTCGCCTGGCAAGCTCTGGGCGGCTACGATGGCAGGTGGCGCAAAAGCTAGCGCTGCAATGGGCTGGCTGAGGCGAGAGTACCCAGGCGATCCAAGCATGCGGATATCTCATGAAGCGATCTATCGCAGTCTATTCATCCAGTCGCGAGGGGCGCTCAAGAAGGAACTAACAGCGCACCTGTGTACCAAACGACAGATGCGGCTCGCAAAAGGCGCACAGAGCCGGACGGGGCAAGGACAAATACTCGATATGATCTCCATCCGCGAGCGCCCCGCCGAGGCTGAGGATCGCGCCATCCCAGGCCATTGGGAGGGTGATCTGCTCACCGGCGCGAACGACACGCACATCGCCACCCTCGTCGAGCGACACAGCCGGTTCACGATGCTTGTAAAGGTGGCGAGGAGGGACTCGGCCACCGTCGTGGCGGCCCTTGCCCAGACGATCGGCACATTGCCCGAAGAGTTACGACGCTCGCTAACGTGGGACCAGGGCAAGGAGATGGCTCGGCACATGAGCTTCACCGTTGCAACCGATCTACAGGTCTACTTCTGCGATCCGCGAAGTCCCTGTCAGCGCGGCAGCAATGAAAATACCAACGGTCTGCTCAGGCAGTACTTCCCGAGAGAAACCAACCTCTCCCATGTCTCGCAGGCCCAACTCAACGCCGTCGCCCTGCAGCTCAATCAGCGACCCCGAAAACCCTGGACTTCGAAACGCCGGCCGATAGGCTACAGAAGGTGTTACGATGACCGGTTGAACCCACCGGCGCAAATTGGTCACGGCTCCACTCGTGAAGTGGAGCCGCACCTGATCAAACCTCAGTTGCCTCGGAAAGTTCGAGAGCATCCTCAACATCGACTCCCAGATAGCGGACCGTGTTCTCGATCTTAGTATGACCGAGCAAAATCTGGATGGCTCGCAGATTTCCCGTCGCTTTGTAGATAATCGAGGCCTTGGTGCGACGCAGGGAATGGGTTCCGTATTCCTCTGGTCTAAGCCCGATCGCCTCGACCCATTCGTCGACGAGGCGTGCATACTGCCTTGTACTCATGTGAGCCCTTGGATTGATCCTGCTCGGAAACGCGTAATCATCGACTGTTCCGCCGCGTCGCTCCAGCCATGCGAGAAGGCTGGAGCGTACGTCGCTCATCAACTCGAACTGAACAGGTCGGCCAGTTTTCTGTTGGATGACCATCGCGCGAGTTCGGACTTCCGGTCCTACCACGAGGTTGCCGATTTTGATCTTGACGAGATCGCAGCCGCGCAACTTGCTGTCGATCGCCAAATCGAAGAGCGCTCTGTCTCGCAGACGCAGCTCTCGATCGAGAAAGAAGCGTATCGCCCATATCTGTCGAGGTTTCAGAGGTCGTTTCGTCCCGACCTTCTTCCCGGCATTCCATGCCCGGCGGTCGGAGTCGGTGAGGTCGTAGCACGAGTGTCCCATTTCGCTTCTCCTGCAGCCATGATTGGCCACCAGAGAAACGCCGCTAGACTGTTGCGGGGCCGGAAGCTGTCAATCCGCCATTCGATCGCAATTGCCGTAAGCCGCCGCTGCAGAACAAATCATCTGAATCCTCTGTCTGCACAAGCGGGCCGAAGGTGAACATAACTGGCCGCACTGGAGGTGACTCCCGCATCACTGCCAGGAATGGCGCAACGGCGGCTAACAGGCAATCTGGAGGTGGCCAGGGTGCTTTAGTACAGGGCGGCCTTGCAGTTCAGGGTCCCTGATCTACGATACGTCAGAATCTACCGTCGGAAGACCGGCTTGTAGCGCCGCAACAAGTGTCCTCTTCAGCATGAAACGTCACACCGTCGTCGTTGAAGGCAACTTGGCCTTTCGCATGCAGCGTGTCGCAGCCGCGCGAACAGGTGACCACGGTCTCGATGTCGCTACGGTTCCGCTGCTCGCGGCGCGCCTTGCGGGTGGTTTCAGCCGACCGGCCGATCACGCAACGCTTGTGCCGATCGTTGCTCAAGCACTTGCAGAGATTACTTTTGACGAGCTCGAAAAGGTGAAGGCGAGGCCTGGCATGGCGCGCGCTGTTCTCTCAAGCCTGGAGCGTGTGTGGGCCGCTGACCTTCGCCTCGACGATCCTCTCAATGCGAGGGCCAGGCTGAGCGACCTCGGTCGCATCGAAGCCTTTCTGCGCGAGCATCTCCCAATCGGCGCATTGTTGCCCGGGGATCTGCGCGATCGGGCGCTTGCGCGCATCGCTCACGCACCCGCCGTCGTCGGCCCTCTCCATCTCCACCGGCTCGTTTCCGTCGACCCGCTCTGGCGGCCGCTCATCGAGGCCCTCGCCTCTGTCGTCGAAATCACGTGGGACGCGGCAGGCACGCGCGACCGGAGCTGGTTTCCCGGTGCGATCCTGGGAAGCGCCCTGCATCCCCCCCAACATCTGATCTGTGAGGTTTGCGCCGACCCGCGCGCGGAGGTGGTTGAAGCGCTTCGTTGGGCGCGCGCGTTGTTGAGCGATGGTGTGACACAAGCCTGCGACATCGCGATCGCCAGTGCTGATTTGAGCATGTGGGATGATCACATGCTGGTCCTGGCGGCGGACGCTGGTCTCCCGATCCATTTCGCCGGCGGCGTCTCAGCCTTGAGCACGCGCGCCGGCCAGACCTGCGCGGCGCTCGCCGATGCGATGATCAACGGCCTGTCGCAGGATCGCATTCGCCGTCTGTCCCTGCTGTCTCCTTACCTGTCGGAGGCGCTTCCGGCTGACTGGATGAAAGGAATTTCCACCGAGGCGGGCCTTTTCGAGCCGGTACATTGGGCGCGAAGTCTGGAGACACTCTCCCGGACCGACGGTTCCCCGATCGCGACGGTCGTCATGCCGGTGCTTAATGACCTTGTGGACGGCCCCAAAGGAGCGGTCAAACTTGGAAAGTTGCTGCTGCGCGGCAGCAGCCTTGGGCTCTGGCAGGAGGCCCTTCGTTTGGCGCCGGCGGCGGCAATGGAGATGACCTTGACCTCGTTGCGCATCGCCGACGGTAGAGACCCTGCCAACAATGTGGTCTGGGCACCGGCGTCGGATCTGGTTGGCGCGCCACGCAAGCACATGCGTCTGCTTGGCCTTTCGAGCAGAAGCTGGCCGCGTGGCGACAACGCGGATCCGCTCCTGCCTGACCATGTGCTCAACGCACGCGAGTTGGTCGACCTGCCCCGCCTCGAGCGGGATCGGTTGGCCTTCGAGATTCTGACCGGCCATCCTGATTCCAAGGTGACGCTATCGCGCAGCAGGCGATCGGCCGAAGGCGCGTTCCTCGCCAAGAGTGGGTTGCTGCAGCATCAGGTTGCCGAGCGTCCCCTTTCCCGCACGAGGACGCCGGACCATGCCTTCAGCGAGGGTGATCGCCTGCTGGCTCGCGCCGAGGATGCGCTCGCCTTGCCGCGCATGCAGAGCGTCATTTCCTGCTGGACCAACTGGACGCGCAGGCTTGAGACAACGCCACATGACGGCGGGTTCCGAAAGGACCATCCGGCTGTTTTGCGAGCTCTGGGCTTGCCGCAATCCGCGACGTCGCTGCGGCGGCTGTTGCGTGATCCCCTGGGCTATGTGTGGCTAAGAGTATTGGGGATGACCGCGCCTGAGCTGGCGGTTCAGCCGCTGCAACTCGATGCGATGACCTTCGGTGAGCTCGTGCATGAATTGTTGCACCTCGCCGTCGAGCGCATGCCCAGCCTTGTCAGCGCAACGCCAGCAGAAATCGAGAGCGCGCTTGAGGCAGCCGCCAACAGCATCGCGGAACAATGGCCGCCGACCCGGGCCGTGCCGCCGCGGTTGCTCTGGCTGGATACGATCGAAGAGGCACGGCGACAGGCCCACCGCGGACTAACGGTCGATGACCGCTTCGGTCCTGGTACCCACAGCTTCAGCGAGGTGCCGTTCGGCACGCCAGAATCGCACGCAAAGCGTTCCGATCCCTGGCGCGAAGACCAAGAGGTCCTGATCGGCCGTTTCGGCATCCTCTTGAAGGGCCGCATTGACCGCGTCGACGTGAAGCCCGACCGCCGTGGCGTCCGGATGTCCGACTACAAGACCGGCAAGACACCGCGCGATCTGCGCGACGTCATCCTGGGCGGCGGAGCGGAGGTTCAGCGCACCCTCTATGCCACCACGATCAAACAGCTTATCCCCGAGGCAAGCACGATCATCTCCCGTCTCGTCTACCTCGACACTATGGAACCTCCGGCGCGTCTTGAAGGCGACGTGCTCGAGCAAGCGCAAGAGACGCTGCTGCGCTTCATCGATATCGCGGTCGAAGGGCTCAGAGCTGGGATCGCCTATCCCGGACCAGATGCGTTCACTGGCTACAACCAACTCAGGATCGCGCTACCTGCGGCGCTCGATCGCTACCAGGGGCGCAAGGACGAAGGTTTCCACACCGCGCAGCATAAGCTCGCGCCCCTCTGGAGGGAGCGGTGATGCTGAGCGATGCCCTCGAGCGCAGTCGTGTTCTCATGGAACTCGACAAGACGTTGCTGGTCGAAGCGGCCGCCGGCACGGGCAAGACATCGCTGATTGCTGGCCGTGTCGTAATGCTGATGTTGTACGGTGCGACGCCCCGCAGCATCGCCGCCATTACGTTCACTGAACTCGCCGCCAGCGAGCTGTCGCTGCGCATTCGCGAATACGCAACCCAACTGCTGGCAGGAGAAATCCCGAAGGTCCTGCGCGGCGCTGTAACCCTTGAGCTGCTCAATGAAAGGAAGGCTGTCCTCAGGTCGGCAATTGATGCCTTCGACGAGATAACCGCGTGCACGATTCACGCGTTCTGCCAGCAGATTATCATGGCCTATGCCGTCGAAACGGGACTCGACCCTGGATCGCGAATGATGGATGGGCCTGCGGCCGATGCGCTGTTCGAGAGCGTCATCTCCAAATGGCTGTTTGACCGCCTATCTCTGCAAGCGAGGGAAGGCGAGGATCCGGTCGCGACCCTTTCCAAGTTCGAACCCTTGAAGGTCGTCAAGGACAGCGTCGACCTTGCCAAGCTCAAGCTTGAACACCCAGGGGCCGGCACAGTTTCGGTCGACTTCTCGCTGCGCAAGGATATTGATTTTGTCGAGAGCGTCCGTGCCTTCCGACGCTGGCAAGCGGACTATCCCAAGGAACGACGCACCGGGACCCTGGTTGGTGAGTTCGAAACCCTCGCCGCGTTCTACCAGAACTGCTTCGAGACGCAGCCAACCTTTGCTCGCTTATGGGAACTTGCCGATCCGCCGCGTACTGCCTCGATGAAATGGAACGAGTTCGCGTTTAAGAAGCAGCGCAATCTCGGTTATTGGAAATCGGCCTATGGCAAGGAACAAGGCCCGGAACTCGACCAGCAGGCTGAGACGCATTCCCTTAACTGTGAGACGCAATTTGCAGAGCTCGTCGGCCAGATCGGCGACGCCATGGTCGATCAGATGTCACGTGCCCTCGACCCCGTCACCGACCTCTACATTGACCGCAAGGGTGACGCAGCCGTCCTCGATTTCGACGACCTTCTGCTGCGCGCCCACGCCCTGGTGACTACCAACGATGTCGTGCGCGAGGCTGTCGGTCGACGCTTTGCGCATATTCTGGTTGATGAATTCCAGGACACCGATCCCATCCAGGCCAGCATCCTGTTTTCGATCGCGGCGCGCGCAATGCCCGATCGCTGGCAGGATGCCGACATTCGCGACGGGGCGCTGTTTGTGGTCGGCGATCCCAAACAATCCATCTATGCCTTTCGTGGTGCCGACATCGACAGCTACAATCAGGCGAAGCGGACGATTGCGCGCCTGGGGGACGACCGTATCGTCCACATCGGGGCCAACTTTCGCTGCCAGCAAGGCATCATTGACTATGTGAACGCCGTGTTCCAACCGGTTCTTGATGCCAGCGGTCAGCCAAGCTATGGCGCGCTCACCGCCACACGCGAGGGCGCTTTGCATGGACTGCCCTCCGCGTCCCATGTGACCATTGGCGACGGCCGAAAGGCGAGGATGCCCGAGCAGCGCGATGAGGAAGCGGCCATCGTTGCGCAGATATGTTCCAAACTCGTTGGCGCAATCGAAATCGAAGATGAACACGATGGCACGCGGCGCCTCCTTGAAGCGGGCGACATTGCCCTGCTCGCCCCAACCGGCACTGACCTCTGGCGCTACGAACGGGCACTCGAGACGCTCGGGCTTGCCGTAGCGTCGCAGGCCGGCAAGACGCTCCTGCTCCAGCAGGAGACCCAGGACGTTCTGGCGCTGCTGCGCATGCTGGCGGATTCGCGCGACCGGCTTGCCTTCGGCGCCTTCATGCGCGGACCCATAGTCGGTCTCAGCGACGAAGAGTTGCTCGACATCGCAGAAGAGGTTCACCGAGCCGGACCAGACGCTTCGCCGACTGGCCTCTTTGACATCACGACACCGCCGGCTCTGGTGTCCCATCGCATCGCCCGTCCCATCCTCGAGGCGCTGCAAAAGCTCCGCGCGCGGGTGAACATCACGACGCCGCGCATTTTGTTGGCCGAGGCCATAGAGCAGCTTCAGCTGCGTGTCGCTCTGTCAGCGCGAAGCGGGAATAACCGGGCCGCGCGCTCACTTGCCAATCTTGATCGCATCGTTGAACTGGCGCGGCCATTTGACGTCCGGGGGCTTCGGTCTTTTGTCCGTCATCTCCAGCTCGATTGGGACCGTCGCGCGTCGCGGCAGGAGGGCCGGATCGACGCGTCGAAGGACGCGGTCGAGATCGTGACCATTCACAGCGCCAAAGGCCTTGAGTGGCCGGTGGTGATCCCCATCAACATGGGCACGCGTGCAAGACCCTCCGAGCGTTTTGTCCATCGTCAATCCGACAACACGCTGCACTGGGTCATCGGCGGTGTCTGCTCCTCTGCACTTAGGCGTGCTCGCGAGGAGCAATCACAGCGTCAGGCGCTGGAACATCAGCGCATGTGGTATGTCGCCTCCACCCGCGCCCGCGACCTGTTGGTCGTTCCCAATCTTTCGTCGGCCGAACCAGGCGCGTGGTCGAAACTGCTCAATCTGAGATTCGACCTGCTTGAAGAATTGCGGTTCAACCAACTCGAGCCACGAACGATCGCCAATTTCGACGCAGCCGCGTTACCTCAGGACGCAGACACTTTCGCACGACAAGCCGCCATCGTTCAGGCAGCCTCACCAGTGCTGCGCTGGGTCAATCCCAGCGCCCACGATGCGGATCGCGCCGAGATCCTGGCACCGGCCATGGCACCCGAACCGAGCGGCGCGTTCGAATACGTAGAGCCCACTGGCGCTGGCAGGACACGCGGGCTGGTTCTTCATAAGCTCATGGAGGAACTTCTGACCGGCGAACTCTCACCCCAGGATGACGTTGCCGCACGCGCTGAACGTCTTCTCAACGAGCTTCTTGCCATCGACCCTGCAGAGGGACCCCTCCCGGCCCTCGGTGAACTCGCGGCGACCACGTTGCAGACCTACCGGATGCCGTATGTGCAACGTCTCTTGCCCATGCTTGTGCCAGAACTGTCTATCTGGGGCGAGATAGAGGCCGGCAGTCTTCTCGCCGGCCGTGTCGATGCAATCGCAATCAAGGACGGCAAAGTCCTGGAGGTTCTCGACTGGAAGAGCGATCGCGACACAGGCCTGCACCGCGCCGCGTATGTCCAGCAGTTGCAGGGCTACCTTCAAGCAACCTCGGCGCCACGCGGGGCGATCGTTTATATGACCACCGGCGAAATTGTAGCTGTCCTACCCCCGCATTGAAACTCAAGGGCCGCGGACGGCAATTTTCGTTAACCGAAGGCGGAAAGTGAACCAACGGCATCACTTTTGTCGGCATTTCCGGCTAGGCAAAACGGTCAGGGCCAACCGTCGCCTCGTGAGCACGCTTAGGTGTCTGCTTTTGGGATGCGGTTGACGCCGGCTCAGCGACCGAGATTGGGCGCATTGCTGACCGGTAGATTTTTTGAGCCGAAAGCTGATCGACTGGTTGTAGAACAAGGTGCAGAGAAGCTGGCACTCCGCCTACGACCCCATCTCGGACGCATCCCCTATCTGCAATAGCTCCGAAAGCCTGCGCTCAGGTGCATTGCCAAGGTGCCGCGCTGCGTCGCAAACGGGCGTTGCAGGTCACAAACTTGACGCTGGGCTGGCCAAAGCCGACACTGAGCAGAGAAAAAACAGGAGCACCTCAGTGGGAGGGCCCGACTCCGACTCTGAGATCACGATCAGCTCGCTCCGATCCGAGTTGACAGCGGCGCGCGAAGAAAATCAGGTACGCACCGCTGAGGTCGCCAATCTCCTTGAACAGCAGAATGCGACGAGTGCTATCCTCAGGGTGATCGCCGCGTCGCCGACCAACATCCAACCGGTACTGCAGACGCTAGTCGACTCGGCTATACGCCTTGCCGGGGCGGACATGGGCGCAATCACGTTGCGCGTTGGCGATACGCTGCGGTTCATGGCAGGCGGCGGGCAGGCTGCTGAGCTGCATGCATACGAACGGGCCAACCCACATGTCGTGGGACGAGCGACGTTCCAGGGCCGCGCCGCGCTGGAGGGATTGACGATCCATGTGGCGGACGCGCTTGAAGACCCGGAATACGAAAGGCCTGAAGCCGCAATCATCGGCAGTTTCCGCGGAGTACTTTCAGTCCCGCTGAAGCGGGGTCAGGAGACCATCGGCGTATTCGGCTTGGCGCGGCGGACGATCGGGCTATTTTCACCGCGTCAAGTCGAGCTGGTCGAGAGCTTCGCCGACCAGGCTGTAATCGCGATCGAAAATGCCCGGCTGATCGAGAAAGTCGAGGGGCACAATCGTGAACTGGCTGAGTCGCTGGACCAGCAGACGGCGACGGCCGAAGTGTTGAAGACGATCAGCAGTTCGGTGTTCGATCTCAATTCCGTGCTGCATACGCTTGTGAAGTCCGCGTCCGACCTCTGTCATTCCGGGATGGGCTACATCTATCTGCGCCAGGGCGACGTGTTGCAGCCGACGGTACAGATCGGATGGAGCCAAGAATTCCAGGACCACATGAACAAGCTCCCGGTCACGCCGGGCCGGGGCAGCATCGCCGCCCGCGTTGCCCAGAGCGGGTCAGTAGAGCAGATTGCCGACGTTCTCGACGATCCGGAGTATACCAACATCGAAGGCCAGCGGCTCGGCGGCTTCCGTACCCTGCTGGGCGTTCCGCTGATGCGGGACGGCGCAGTGACCGGGGTCTTCGTCCTCGCCCGCTCGTCGGTCTCGCCCTTCAGTACGCGCGAAATCGAACTGGTGCAGACATTTTCGGATCAGGCGGTCATCGCCATCGAGAACGTGCGGCTGTTCGAAGAGGTCGGGTCGCGTGGCCGCGAACTGGCCGACGCGCTAGAGAAGCAGACAGCGACCGGCGCAATATTGCAAGTGATCGCCGGGTCTCCTACGGACATTCAGCCTGTGCTTGACGCCGTCGCTGAAAGTGCCGCTCGGCTGTGCGACGCCTATGACGCAACGATCTATCTGCTGCGCTCCGACAGGCTGGTTGTGGGAGCGCATCACGGACCGATTCCGATTGACAGTGCTGGCTTGCCAGTCGCGCGCGACATCGTTACCGGCCGCGCCGTATTGGATCGGGTTGCGGTCCACGTTCACGACTTGACCATCTCTGGAGAGGAGTTTGCAACTGGCCGAATGATGGCTCAACGTCTTGGTTTTCGCGCGATTCTCGCCACTCCGCTGTTGCAGGAAGGAAAAGCAATCGGAGCGCTTATGATCCGGCGCATCGAGGCGCGACCCTTTAGCGACAGCCAAATTGGCCTGCTCAAAACTTTCGCCAACCAGGCCGTCATCGCAATCGGCAATGTGCGGCTCTTCGGAGAGTTGCAAGCTCGCACCGCCGAACTTGGCGAAGCATTACAGCAGCAGACCGCGACCGCGGATGTGCTAAAGGTCATAAGCCGCTCCGCATTCGACCTGCAGAGCGTCCTGCAGACACTTATCGATTCTGCGGTGAGGCTCTGCGGTGCGAAAACGTCTGGCATCTTTATGCGCGAAGGCGATGTCTTCCGGCTTGCGGCTGGCTACGACCAAACCCCGGAGTATCGCGCGTATGAAGAGGCGAATCCGAGTCCGATCAACCGACAATCCTGGGTCGGCCGAACAGCACTCGACAAGGCAGTGGTCCATATTCCGGATGTTACCAAGGACACCGAACATGGCCTTCCCGAAGCTCCGCGACTCGGAGGTTATTCGGCTGTGCTCTGTGTACCGCTCATGCGCGAAGGATCGGTAATTGGCGTCTTCGCAATGACGCGACCTGAACCCGGTCCCTTCACCGATAGTCAGATCGAACTTGTCCAGACCTTTGCCGACCAGGCGGTGATCGCCATCGAGAATGTGCGCCTGTTTCAAGAGGTACAGGCACGCACGGCGGAACTGAGCGAGTCACTGCAGCAGCAAACGGCGACTGCGGATGTGCTGAAGGCGATCAGCCGCTCGACGTTCGACCTGCAGGCGGTGCTCGATACGCTGACGCAATCGGCCGCACAGCTTTGCGAGGCGGATATGGCGGGGATCACCCGGCAGGGGGCGGAAGGCTTTTACTACGCCACCAACTACAATCTCTCGTCGGATTGGCAGGAGTACGTGAAGGACAAGCGCCTGGCGCCCGGACGCGGCACCGTGGTCGGGCGGGCATTGCTCGACCGCAAGATCGTGCATGTGGCCGATGTCCTGGCCGATCCGGAATACACGTTCCTGGAATCGACCAGCAAGGTTTGGTTCCGGACGGTGCTGGGTGTGCCGTTGATGCGCGAGGGAAATCCGATCGGCGTGCTCGTGCTGGCTCGTCAGGAGGTCCAACCTTTCACCGAGAAACAAATCGATCTGATCCAGACCTTCGCCGACCAGGCCGTAATCGCCATCGAAAATGCTCGCCTGTTCGAAGAAGTGGAGGCGCGCACGGCGGAATTGAGCGAGTCATTGCAGCAGCAGACGGCGACGGCCGATGTGCTCAAGGTCATCAGCCGCTCAGCCTTCAATCTAGGGGCCGTTCTCGACACGTTGATCGCTTCCGCCTGCCGACTCTGCAATGCCGAAATGGGCCTCATATTTCTGTCACGCGATGGGTCCTTCTCTCCCGAGGCGAGCCACGGCACACCCCCCGGATACTTGGAGTTCATGCGAACCCATCCGATCAAACCGGGACGCGAGACGTTCACGGGACGGGCGGCGCTGACCAAGGCAGTGGTGAACGTCGACGACGCGCTTAATGATAAGGAATTCACGTTTTCCGAAGCCCGCGACCGCGCCGGCTATCGTGCTATGCTTGCCGTGCCGTTGTTGCGGCAGGGCGAAGTGATCGGCGTCTTCGCCATGCCCCGCCGCACGCCAGGCGCGTTCAGCGAAAAGCAGGTCGAACTCGTGCAAACGTTCGCCGACCAGGCCGTAATTGCGATCGAGAACGTCCGCCTTTTCGAGGAGGTGCAGCAGCGGACACGGGAGGCCACAGAGGCGCTGGAGTACCAGACGGCGACCAGCGATGTGCTTAGCGTTATTAGCCGCTCGCCCACCGATGGGCAGCCAGTGTTTAATATGATCGCGCAAAGCGCCGCCCGTCTATGCGAAGCGCAGTTCTGCTTTGTCTATCGATTTGACGGCGAGCTTCTGCATTTCGTCGCGCATCACGGCATCACCGAAGAAAGCGTTGAGATCGTGCGCAACACCTTTCCCGTGGCACCTACTCGCGGCAGCGCTGCCGAACGGGCAATTCTATATCTTGACGTGGCGCAGATCCCGGACCTCACCTTGGACAGTGAATTCACCCATCGCGCCGCGGCGGCTTTTTCGGGCCTGCGCAGTGCTGTCGCCGTGCCGATGCTGCGTGACGGCCTGGCCATCGGTTGCATAGCAGTCGGGCGTGCTGAGACGGGCTTTCTTGCCTCTAAGCAAGTCGAACTTCTGAAGACCTTCGCCGACCAGGCCGTGATCGCCATCGAAAATGTCCGCCTGTTTGATGAGGTCAAGGCGCGGACCGCGGAGCTAAGCGAGTTGCTTCAGCAGCAGACAGCGACAGCAGACGTGCTCAAGGTCATCAGCCGGTCGGCCTTCGACCTGCAGAACGTCCTTGACACCCTGGCAGAGTCCGCCGCGCACCTCTGCGACGCGGACATTGCCGATTTCTATCGTCTGGTCGACGACGGATTTCAGTGGACCACGACCTTCAGCCGAGATCCGGAAGCGGCCCCTGCCCATACCAAGATCATGCGCCGGCCGGGGCGCGAATCGGTGTCAGGGCGCGTTCTGCTGGAACAGAAAACCGTTCACGTACCGGATTTCGAAGCCGATCCCGAGTTCACCTTCACCGACGTGGCGCGGCAGCGCGGCGTTCGCTGCATTCTCGGCGTTCCGCTCCTGCGCGGCACGGAGCTGATGGGGTTGCTTCTGGTCATGCGCAAGGCGCCCGGGCCGTTCTCGCCAAAGCAGATTGAGCTAGTCGAGACTTTCGCCGATCAGGCTGTCATCGCCATCGAGAACGCGCGGCTGTTCGAGGAGGTGCAGACGCGCACGGCGGAATTGAGCGAGTCGCTGCAGCAGCAGACGGCGACGGCCGACGTGCTGAAGGCGATCAGCCGCTCTACGTTCGACCTGCAGCCGGTTCTCGACACGCTGGTGGAATCAGCGGCCAAGCTGTGCGACGCGGACACGAGCGTCATCTTCAAACGCGACGGCGATCTCTACCGGTGGTCGGCCGAGTACGGCAATTTGCCTGAAGCCGCGGTTTTCGCCAAAGCCAATCCCTTTGCCCCTAGTCGCGACAGCATCACTGGAAGGGTGGCCCTCGAAGCCCGTGCCGTCCACGTGTCGGACGTGCTCGCCGACCCGGACTACGGGGCAACGCAGCTTCAGAAGCTCGGCGGCTACCGGACGATTCTATGCGTTCCGATCTTGCGCGAAGGCGCGCCGGTCGGCGTGTTCGCGCTGACGCGGTCACAGGTGCGGGACTTCACGCCGAGGCAGATCGAGCTCGTCGAGACGTTTGCCGACCAGTCCGGCATAGCGATCGAGAACGTCCGGCTGTTCGACGAGGTGCAGGCGCGTACCCGCGAATTGTCACGCTCGCTCGAAGATCTGAGGACCGCGCAGGACCGCCTCGTGCAAACGGAGAAGCTCGCCTCACTCGGCCAGTTGACCGCCGGTATCGCCCACGAGATCAAGAATCCGCTCAACTTCGTCAACAACTTCTCAGCGCTCTCCGGCGAACTCATCGATGATTTGAGCAGTGTGCTGGCCGGCGCGCCTTTGGAGGCATCCGTGCGCGAAGAGGTTGCCGAGCTGACAGGCATGCTCAAGAGCAATCTCGACAAGGTGGTCCAGCACGGCAAGCGGGCCGATTCCATCGTCAGGAACATGCTGTTGCATTCGCGCGCGGGTTCAGGAGATCATCGTCCGATCGATATCAATGCCTGCGTGGAGGAGAGCCTGAACCTTGCCTATCACGGGGCGCGCGCCGAAAAGCCAGGATTCAACATCACGCTGACGCGGAATTTCGACCCGCAGGCGGGGGATGTCGATCTCTACCCGCAGGAGATCACGCGGGTGCTTCTCAACCTCATCTCCAACGGCTTTTATGCAACGGCCAAGCAGAGCGCGGCGACGAATGGCACGGGCTATGAGCCGACGCTCTCCGCTATGACCAGAAGTCTCGGCGACCGTGTCGAAATCAGGATCCGCGACAACGGCATCGGCATTCCGCCGGAGGTGAAGGAGAAGATGTTCAATCCATTCTTCACTACCAAGCCAGCCGGCGAGGGCACCGGGCTCGGCCTGTCGCTCAGCCACGACATCGTCGTCAAACAGCATGCCGGCACGATCGACGTCGACAGCCAGCCAGGCGAGTTCACCGAGTTCCGGATTGTGCTGCCGCGCGCTGCCGCCTCGCTCGCAAAATCGGGAGGTGAAGCATGAGCCTCCTCATTCTGGTTGTCGATGACGAGCCCGACGTCGAGCCGTTATTTCGTCAGCAGTTCCGCCGTGACATCCGAGCCAGCCGCTTCACCATGGAGTTCGCGCAATCGGCGGTCGATGCGTTGGAGCAGATCGACCACGCCGAAGGGGTGACATTGATCCTGGTGCTGTCTGACATCAACATGCCCGGCATGAGCGGGCTCGAGCTGCTGCCGAAGATCAAGGTGCTGCGGCCCGACGTCCCGGTTATCATGATCACCGCCTATGGCGACGCCGAAACCAAGCGCAAGGCGTTGGAGAACGGCGCCGAAGCGCTGCTGACCAAGCCGATCGACTTTGCGACGCTCAGGCAACAGATCGAAACGCGGCTGGGAATGGTGGCGTGACGGCGCGCATCCTCGTGGTCGACGACGAGCCCGATCTCGAGGTCTTGATCGTCCAGAAGTTCCGGCGTCAGATCCGCGACGGCGCGGTCATTTTTCTCTTCGCCAGCGATGGTGTGGACGCCCTGTCCGTCATCGACGGCAACAGCGACATTGACATGGTGCTGTGCGACATCAACATGCCACGTATGGACGGCCTGTCGCTGCTGGAGAAGCTGCAGAAGGCCGAGGGGCAGCAGCTTTCGACCGTCATCGTCTCCGCTTACGGTGACATGGCCAACATCCGCACCGCGATGAACCGAGGCGCCTTCGACTTCATCACTAAGCCGATCGACTTTGCCGACCTCGAGACCACGATCGCCAAGACCTTGAAGCATCGCGAGGTGCTGCACGAGGCGCATCGGCGGCAAGCGGTCGCGGAGCGCGCGCATGCATCGCTGTCGCGCTACTTCTCGCCCAATCTGGCCGAGCGGCTGGCCGGCGACGCCGACGGGTTGGCGCTAGCCGGACAGTGGCGCGAGGTCGCCTCGCTGTTCACCGACATTACCAGCTTCACCACGCTGGTGGAAACGATCGACCCTGCCACGCTAGGCGCGCTCCTCAACGACTATTTGGCCGGCATGACAGACGTCGTGTTCGCGCATGAAGGCACCGTCGCCAAGATCGTCGGTGATGCGCTGCATGTCTTGTTCGGCGCGCCTGGCGAGCAGCAGGACCATGCGGCGCGCGCGGTTACCTGCGCGCTCGAGCTCGACGCGCTGTCGCAATCGTTCCGCGATAGCTGGCGCGACAAGGGCGTCGCGGTCGGTACGACCCGCATCGGCGTCCATGCAGGTCCGGCGCTGGTCGGAAATTTCGGCGGAGGCCGCTTTTTCGACTACACGGCTTATGGCGACACCATCAATATCGCGGCGCGGCTGGAAAGCGCCAACAAGCAGTTGGGCACGCGTATCTGCGTCAGCGGGAGCGCGGCTGCAAGGGTCGACGGCTTCCGGGGACGGCCGGTCGGCGATCTGATGCTGCGCGGCAGGGCCGAGGCGCTACGCGCGTTCGAGCCTTTGTCGTCAAAGCAGTATGATGATCCTTCGACGGCGAGCTATCTTGAAGCGTTCGGCAGATTGGAGGCCGGAGATGCAAACGCGCTTACCGCTTTCGCCGCGCAGATCGGGAAATGTCCGGACGACCAACTCGCCAGCTTCCATCTCAAGCGGCTGCTCAACGGCGCCAAGGGAACACGGATCAGCCTCGACTGATCTTCGCGCGACCGTCATGGGACGTCAATTCTATCCGGATAGACGGCAGGAGCGGGGCGCTGGCGCCATCAGGCATCTGGCTGCTCTTGGACATCGGCCTTTTTGCAATCCTGTCCATTCGGCGCACATCGGGGCCACCCATCGTCCATTTGCCGGGCAATTCCCCGCGCGCTTGCGCGTCGACCTACGGCCTCGCCGCACCGGCGTCTGCTTGCGGCGATCGCCCGGCATGGGACTGTGGGCGGGCGGCTGCTTTGCAGCTAACCTTGCGCATCGTGCCTGGCGGCTGCAATTAGATCCGCCTTCGGCAGGCCTGCGTCGACATGCTCTCGATCTTCCCGACGCCGGAACATGTTGACGTGGAAGAACCAGCCGATGAAATCTTCATATTGCACAGCTGGCGAGGATCCGCACCACAGCAGGCCAAATCTCTCGAGAGCCTGTCGCATGAGTTCCGAAGCCCGTTGCCGATCGCCGAGGTAGGTAAGGTTCGCGGCATGAAATGCCAAGATGTCAGGCCAGGTTCTCGGCGCCAATGCGAAGTACTCTTCAGCGGCGTCGTAACGTCTGGCAGTGACGTGAACAATTGCTCGCACGGCGGAGAACCAATCGCCGCCGAGAGGATGCAGAATCGCAGCGATCTCGGCTGCTTCATCAGCCGCGTTTTGCTCGCCGAGAAACGCCAGTGCGAGCGCACGATCGATACAGAGGCTTGCGTCGTTCGGATTGAGCGAAGCTGATATGGCGAACCTCGACCGGGCGCGTTCGAACTCACCAAGATAGAGGTGACTCCATCCCAGCGCATGGTGTGCTCGCGCCTCCGCTGCATCGAGCCGGACAGCCTGTTCCGCGCTTCGAAGCGCTGCCTCCTCGATCTTGCGGATGTTTGGAGAACCCGGTGACATCTGAGAGGTGCGTATGTGGCAAAAGGCCAGGCTTGCATGCGCTCGCGCGAACATCGGATCCTTATTTATTGCCTCTTCGAGCAACCGCTCGCAGGCAGCGTTGCCATCGAGTGTCCAGACATCGGACCCATGCATCGCGCGCAACCAGAGATCATATGCATCAAGGCTTTCAGTTCGTTTTGTTTTCGCCCGGGTTTCCGTGTGTTGCTCGACTTGTCCAACTATGGCGCTGACAAGTCTTCGGACCAACTCGTCGTGCACGGCAAATAAATCCTGAGCCATCCTGTCGTATCGTTCTGCCCAAACGTGCCTGGCGGTCACGGTTTCGATAAGCTGGGCAGTTACCCTGACGCTTGCGCCTATCTTGCGCACGCTGCCCTCAACGACGTAGTGCGCTCCGAGCCTGCTCCCGATCTCCTTGATGTCGACCGTTGTCCCCTTGAAGCAGGCAGAGGAGTGGCGCGAGACGACGGCAAGGGGACGGTATCGCGACAATTCGGTGATTAGATCCTCGGTGATCCCGTCACTGAAATATTCCTGATCCGGATCACCACTCATGTTGCTGAACGAGAGTACGGCAATTGTGGTCTTGCGGTCGGCAGGCCGAATGTCGGTGGTCAGGCTCCCATGCAGCTCAGATCCATCGAGGTCATCGGTATCAACCTCCACAGGCCGCGGCCCGGCATATTTGTAGCCCCGGCCATGAACGGTCACTATCATGCCGGGGTCAAGCGCCTTGCGCAGCGCAGACACTTGTACCTGCAGGGTATTGTCCCCTACCACCATGTCTGGCCAGACGCTGTCGAAGAGCTCGGTCTTCCCGACCACAGATTCAGCCTTGTTCAGCAAAGTGCCGAGGATATCGAAGCAACGCGCTGGAAGCTCTACCGGTCCGTCCGGGCCGAGCAATTGCCGTTTCGCGCGTTTCAGCCGGTAATGTCCGAAGTGGATATCCATTCGAGAGGTGCCCCGTCCGAGGACAGCAGCTTAGCTGAAGCGACGGCGAAAGCGAACTTCAGTGTTGTTCAGGATTTTTCAGGTTCGCGCCAAGGACCTGTGCGTAAACCTAGGCGAAGCTCGTGGCTACAGGAGGACGCCATGGTCGATATCGCCACCCACCTAGTCACCCATTCAAGACTGCTTCCTAAACTCGGTTTCGGCACCGCACTGCTTGCAATGACCAAAGTTCTGGGCGGAGCCTTCGAGATGGCGTACGTGATGCCTTACGAGACAATTGCTACGCTCCGGCCACCTCTCGCGGACCCATCTGATCTTCAGCGTCGCAATCCGAATTGGTAAGGGCATTAGGGACGAAGGTCTGCTTTCGGGAAGTCGCAAACTGATCTCTTGCGGCCGGAGTCAGGCGCAAAGCTGTCCGGCAGATTTGGGACAGGAACCGGAATGACAGCGCTAAGGCCCGCAAGAAATAGGCGGGCTTCCCTCCTGTGCCGAGGGGAGAAGAAATTATTCCCTGACGAAGTCCCTGATCTACCTCAGACAGGGGCATGCCATGTAACTTCGCCGTGACCTGATCCCGTTCGGGGAACAATCAGATCGAGCTCCAGTTGGCCTTCCAAGCGAAGGCACTGATGGAGCATGCCATGAGATTTCCACACAGCACGACGGCCGCGGCCGCCGTTTTCATAGTCCTGACCTCCCC
>NZ_JAMYPU010000041.1:0-36106 GCF_040320535.1 Mesorhizobium sp. M0676 | reverse complement strand
CCGCGACAAGGGCGTCACAGCGGTCACCGGCTCTGGATGGGCTGCAGTGAAGACCGCTCAGAAGATCGGCATCCCCGATGACAAGCTCTTGCAGGTCGCCGGCGGAGCAGCGGAGGTCGCCCAGGCCGTAAAGTCGCGACGCGCAGACGCCGCCCTTGGCACCGGATCCTTCTCGTTTCAAGTATTTGTCGAGCGCGATAACCTCGAGCTCGCCGATCCCTTTACCCCATCCGTTGGAATGACCGGTGAGGCTATTGCTTTTCTGCCCGACCAGCAGGCGGAGGTCGATGCCTTCAATACAGCGCTAAAAAACTATCTCGGCTCCGATGAGATGATGAAAGCGGTCGGTAAATTCGACTACACACGGGCGAATTTGCCGCCAAAGAGTTTGACGACCGCCGGGCTGTGCAAGGGCTGAGACGGCAGAACCGCTGCCTTCTATTCCATTATCCGGTCGAGCCAAGACCGAGCCTGAGGTACGAAGAGAGATTTGACGGCGGCCCGGCACAATCCTCCTCCCTTTCAGGAACAGGACAAAGGTTTGTTTATGCCCATGGGAACGGACGGTGCTGAATTTTATCGCTGGACAGCAATGCTCAGTGGATCGGACTGACGTAAAAAGGTTGTTTGTAGTGAAACTCTCTGAATACGTGGCATACGATGCGACCGGCCTGGCAGAGCTGGTGGATGCGGGGGAGATAACTTCTTCAGAACTAACGCGATGCGCCCGGCAGGCCTTCGACGAAGTAAACCCTCGCATCAACGCCGTTATCGAGTTCTACGAAGATGCCCAAACGGTAGCCGGCGCGGCCTCCGGCCCGTTCAACGGTGTGCCATTCCTGCGCAAGGATCTTGGGGCCAGCGAAGCGGGGCGCCTGCAGGAAAGAGGAAGCCGTCTATTCAAAGACTATCGTCCCGAGACCGACAGCTTCTTTTTTCGTCGCGCGCGAAACGCCGGCCTCCGCACCATTGGAAGGACAACTACACCTGAGTTTGGGCGTTCCGGAGCGACCGAGAGCATCCTCAATGGCATCACCCGAAATCCTTGGGATTTGGAACGCTCAGCTTCTGGTTCCTCCGGGGGAGCGGCGGCGGCAGTGGCCGCTGGGATTACCCCCATTTCACACGGCACCGATGGCGGCGGGTCAATTAGGGGGCCTGCAGCTTGGTGTGGGCTTGTGGGGCTCTCACCGTCTCGTGGCCGCGTCTCTGGCGGCCCGGACCAGCAGGATAAAAGTCTTGGGTTGATAAGAGACTTCGTTCTCTGCCGTTCGGTGCGCGACATGGCGGCCGCGCTTGACGTCTTTTCCGGTTCGCACCCGGGAGACCCATTCATCATCGTCCAGCCGCATCGTCCATATGTAGATGAGCTTTTGCAGCCCACTGGCACTTTGCGCGTTGGGCTTGCCAGGACGAAGTGGGACAAGCTCGAACTTGAACCGGAAGTTCTGCAAGCCCTCGATTCAATCGCGTCACTGCTGGAAGAGATGGGGCACAAAGTGGAGGAGATCGATGCTCCGTTTCAGTTTGAAGCGTTTATGAAAGCAATGTTTGGATGTTACGGCTTTGGAGCTACCTCGCTTGCAGCCCAGGCCAAAGCGATGGGCCGAACTATAAATTCAGACACATTAGAGCCTGTAAACCTAAAATTCTTTCAACACAGTCGAGATAATCCTTTGTCGACGTTCGAAGAGGTAGACGAAGCCCTCCGGCAGATGAGGTTCCAGGTAGGCGAGGCGGTTCAGGCTTTCGATATCTTAGTGACGCCCGCGAGGCCGACAGTGGCGCAACCGCTCAACACTCTCTGCAAGTTGAGCGATCCAACAATCTCCATGGAGGAATACACCGTAGGGAATCATTCGGGGTACGGGCATATGTCAATATGGAACGTTACTGGGCACCCCGCTGTCTCCCTGCCCTTAGCGCAGAGTGGTCAAGGACTACCAATTGGGGTTCAGATCGTCGGCCGTTTTGGTGACGAGGCGACTTTGGTCCGTATCGCACGAGATTTGGAGGAAGCTAGACCATGGTGCCATCGGCAGCCCAAGCTTCGAGCCGGCAACCGTTGACCACCTTCGGAAGTCTCGGGGCTGCTACTGGGCTGGCCGCTCGAGCCATCACAGGGTGAAGGTATGTGGCGGTGTCCGCCGCCGTTGATCCGACATCGTAGGCATCGGCCCGATGCCGGCCTCCAAGCGGGTACTGGAGAAAGCCAGTTGGTCGGTCAAGGACTTCGATCTCGTCGGCATTCGCCGTTAACCAAAGGCATGGCCTCGGATTCTTCCATCGTCAACGTCAATGGGGGCGCCATCGCCATCGGCCATCCGATCGGCGCCTCCGGTGCTCTTCAACACGTTGGTCTACGAAATGCGCCGCCGCGTCGCCAAGAAAGGTCTTACCAAGCTGTGAATCGGCGGCGGCATTGATGTTGTGATGTGCGTGGAACGGATGTAGCGGAACGGAGCTGAACTGGGTGCGGCTCAGTTCCGGCTCCATCAGTTAGGGCTCTATCATGGGTCGCCTAACGGTCCTTTTCCCGGACGAGGTGGCGTAGCGTCCTTCGCGGGCATGGATGCGAGTTTGTGAGGCGCGCGTGATTTTCCCGGCGCCATCGGCCGTTGACACGTTGATACGCGCTGGCAATTGTTGACGATGAGCCCAGCGACGATTGATCGCGTTCTCAAGGACATTAAGGCGAGTGCCAGCGGGCCGCGGCGGCGGAAAGGATCAACGACGATCCGGCGTAGTGTTCCAGTTAGGACTTTCTCGGATTGGGATGACCCCGCACCCGGCTTTGTCGAGGCGGATCTTGTTTCTCATTCCGGCCCATACGCGAAGGGCGCCTTCTCGCAAACCCTGGTGTTGACTGATATCGCCACGGGCTGGACGGAATGCGCGCCGCTGCTGGTTCGCCAGCAAACGGTCCGATCACTGCGTTGGCCGAACTGCGCAAGTTTCTGCCGTTCCCGCTGCTGGGCTTCGACACCGGCAACGACAGCGTCTTCATGAACGAGAGCGTTCAGGAGTATTGCTTGCGTGATAATATCGAACTCACCCGTTGCCGCCCCTACCGGAAGAATGACCAGGCATTTGGCGAGCAGAAGAATGGCGCGGTCGTGCGTAAGATCGTTGGATATCGACGCTTCGAGGGACTGCAAGCCACACGGGAGCTAGCCAAGCTTTATTTCTCGATGCGGTCGTTCATCAATTTCTTTCAGTCAGCATTTAAGTTGAAAGAAAAGCATCGTGACGGAGCCAGGGTGGTCAAGCGGTATCGTCGTCCCGCCACGCCCTATCAGCGGCTGCTTGACGATGCACGCACGCCGGAGGATACGCGCCTTCGCCTCAAGGCGATGTACCTGACGCTCGATCCGGTTCGGCTGCTGCGCGACATACGCCTGGCACAAGAGAGGTTGGCCGACATCGCCGACAAGCCGGACGGCTCGGCTGCCGCCGACGGCGAGGCATTGCCGCTCGAAGACTTTCTGTCCGGGCGGATTGCGTGGCGTGGTGGGGAGGTGAACCCGACCGCCCGCCCCAAGCCGGCGGTCAAGCGAGAGCGGCGCAGACCCGATCCTCTCCTTGCTGTCACGGCCGAGCTTGAGGAATGGTTCGAGGCAGAGCCTTGGCGAACGTCACGAGAGTTGCTTGAACGCTTGCAGGTCAAATATCACCGCGTGTATCCCGACGGCCTCATTCGAACCGCGCAGCGTCGAATGAAGATCTGGCGCAGTACGCAAGCCAATGCGTTGGTGTTCGGGCCATTCGCCGATGCCGCGCGGACGGAAATTGTAAAGGTCGCGCAGTGAGATCATCCCCGAGCAACACAGGATCGGCAGAGGCTAAATCTCGGGAACAATCAGTGAGGCAATCGTGAACATTCGAGTGAGGCAACGGCATTGTTCTTTGGGAACACTCTTGGGTGAGGCAATACGACCTCTCTCCCCGATTGTCGCGCTAAAGAAACGCGCTGGGAAGGTGGAATTTTTAGATCCAAAATCCGGGCACCCCCGGGGGCTTCCGTACTGACCGGTGGATAGTCTATTCTGGGACCCCTCCCCTGCGCAATTAATTCGACTCGTGATCGACGTCGAACGAGACAGCGATGGGGCAGCTTTTGCCGTCGGGCCAGCTGTCAAGCATGACCCCTTGGGCGAAACGAAGAACTGGCCCCCTCATTGTTTTGCAGTTTCGTTGGTCTCGAGCGTCGTTTCGGCCTTCTGCAATAGGCCGGAACGACGCTTTTCGCGGAGCCGGTAGCTGTCACCGCGGATGGTGATCACTGTCGAGTGGTGAAGCAGGCGATCAAGGATCGCGGTTGCCACCACGGGATCGCCAAACACGCTGCCCCATTCGCCCACCGATTGGAGGTGGCGGCGCCTCAACAAAGTCACAGGAGGCAAGGCAGTGAGACACCATTCCCCAGGATTTAGTACGGTCGAACTTTGCACAACTTCTGCCGCAACATGGGGATTGCAACGATTTACCAGACGGCATTCCGATCAAAATCGGACGCGATTCGAGAATTAACCGGACGATTCCGACTAAATACCGGATAGTTTTGAAGCCTGGATAGTGCCTTTGGGTCAGCAACCTGGGGATGCATTTTCTCGACGTAGAGGAGAGACGCATGCCGAAGAGAAGAAGGCTGACCATGAGACAATTGAGACAACTGCTTCGCCTAAACGCGGACTGCATAAGCGCTCGCGACATTGGCACCATGCTTGGGATTGCCTGCAGTACGGTGCAGGACAACATAGAGCCAGCGACTGCCGCCGGCCTTTCCCGGCCGTTGCCGGCGGAGCTGACGGACGATGTTCTCGAACATCGGCTCTTCTCCCGTCAGGGCGTCAAACAAGGGATACGCGCCGACGCACCGAGCCTGACTGGGGGGCGCTGGCCGTCGAACTGAAGAAGCCGGGCGTGACGCTGTCGGTCCTGTAGGAGGAGTATCGGGCGGTTCATCCTGAAGGCTACGCGTACAGCCGGTTTTGTGATCTCTTTAGAGGCTTCGAGCGGCGGCTGTCGCCAACGAAGCGCCAGGAGCATGTCGCCGGTGACAAAGTGTTCGTCGACTACTCCGGCAAGAAGCTGTCGATCGCGGACCGCAAGACCGGGGAGATCCGCGAGGTCGGGATCTTTCTCGGGGTGCTCGGCGCGTCGAGCTACACCTTCGCCGAGGCGACCTGGAGCCAGACCCTGCCGGACTGGATTGGCTCGCATGTGCGCATGTTCCGCTTTTTGGCGGCGTCCCGCGCCTAATTGTTCCCGACAATCTGAAGTCTGGCGTGAATCGGTCGAGCTTCTACGACCCCGAGATCAATCCCAGCATGATGGCTTCGCACTACGGTGTCGGCGTTCTGCCGGCGAGACCGAAGCGACCGAAGGATGAACAAGGTCGAATGTGGCATCCCTTTCGCGCAGAGCTGCATTCTCGGCCGGCTGCGTAACCAGACTTTCTTTTCCCTGGACGAAGCCAATTCGCTATCCGGAGGCTGTCGAGCGGATCAACACCCACGTCATTGAGCTGACTGGATCAGTGCCGTCGCGACCTGTTCGAGGCGATGGAACGTCCAGCGCTCGCGGTGCCCGCGACTCAGTGCTTCCCGCGTCAGACCCGTCGAGGACGTGCTCTCCGACCATGCCTGGTCCGTTCGGTCTTTAGTGGAGGCGTGGCAGCCTCAGGCCCATTATGCGGCCGCCATTGATCAGGATCGAATCTGGGAGCACCCGCACGACCCAGCGCCACGTCGGGGGTTCCGGCTCCGGCACCTTCGCCTCCGATGCCGGCTGAACCAGCAGCAGACCAGGCGCCACCGGGCGGAGCACCGCATCGAGTTGGGCGAAGGAAGAACGGATGCGAAGCCGAGCCGCATCTGCCTCGAGCATGATCTCGGCTTCTAGCGCTAGGGTGGGGTCGCCGTAGCGGCCAGCGGAGTTAGCGGGCACTGCCGGGGCCATATCGTCGAGACGACGATAGCGCCGCTTGCGACCGAGCCAGTCGCCATCGATATCACCATCCGGCCGCGGTATGAGGCGAAGCGAGCCTACGCTGCGCTGGAGTGACCGTTCGAACACTCCCGGCTCCACCTCCTCGATCTCATCGCCGCCGACCAAGGGAACACCGTTCTTGAAGGCAATTGCGAAGACGTCGTCCGTCGTCTCGTCGTGATAAAGACCTGTAGCGGCGGGAAAGCGTGCACCGGCTGCCGTGGAATGTGGAGGACCAGGCGGCAACCCGAGCACCGCGTCGACGATGCGCCGAGCCATGAGAAAGGGCGCGATTTCGTCGGTATTCGCAAGGATGAGAATGTCGAGGCCCAAATCGAGGAAGCGTTCTCCCTGCGACTTAGCTCCGGCCATCGTCCCACCATGGCCGATGCTGCGATAACCTCGATAGGTGCTCCTGTACAGGCCGAGCCCATAGGGGCTGGGACGGCCATTCACTTTAGCGCCCGATTGGGCCATCCGCGCCAACTCCGCCGCGCCTATGCTTGGATCGTTCAAGTTGGTCAGCCAGATCAGCATATCATCGAGCGTCGAGACGATGCCGCCATCTCCGTTCGCTTCGTAGCCAGACCAAAAGGCGCGGCGCCATCTACCGTCTGGCCCTCTGGTATGGTGGTCGGCAAGGTTGGGAAGAATTTCGTCATCATGCTTCATCAGCCGGGTATTGCGCATGCCGAGGGGACCGGTGATTCTGTCATGCAGAAGCTCGTTGTAACTGCGGCCCGAGACCTGCTCGATCACCTGTTGGAGCAGGAGGAAGCCGGTATTCGAGTAGCTTAGATCATCGCCGGCCGGGAAATTCACCGCAGCATGCTCGCGCAACATCCGGAGCTGCAGCGCGACCGGCGTCGGCGACAGTGGCGATTGGCCAACCAACGCCATGATCTCGAAGTAATCACGCAGGCCCGAAACGTTGGCGGCTAGGTGCTGCAAAGTTACTGTGCGCGGGAATTCTGGCAGCCAGGGCAGGTGTCGCCGTACGTCATCCTGAAGCGACAACTTACCCTCAGTCTCCAGCATCATGGCCAGCAGCACCGTGAACTGCTTGGTCTGCGAACCGATGCGTATAACGCTTTGCCTCGACAGCGGAATGCCATGCGGCAAATGGGCCAAGCCGTAGTAACCACGATGGATCTCGCGCCCGTCGCGCCGCACCGCCACTACGGCGCCGGGGCAGTCGGCCTTAGCCCAAGGGGCAAACAACGCATCGATACGAACGGAAAGATCTGCGCTCGAATTGGAGTTGTCCTCAAGTGTCGATAGTTGGTCTTCAGTCATCATGTTCCTCAGCAAATTATTCGCGTCAGGTCCCCTTTCACGAATGGGGAACGTAGCACCACTGGCCGCGCCGCGAATTTAGCAGCGTCTATTGGCCGATATGCGCCGATCAACCTCTGTCGACGCAGGAAATCGGCGTATCTTCGCGGCGTACGCTCAGGATAAGATGAGTGCAGGGAATGCGGGAACTCTCGCTTTGCCTTGGTCAACGGGCGGCGGACTCGGCGCGACATGCACGTAGTTTTTCTGAGTGGTTTGGTTTGCCGGATGTTGCTGACGATCAACGATCGAGACGCTGATCAGCCACACGGCAGGTCCGGCATTGGTATGCTGTGGTCACCGCAGCGTCGCCCCGATCTCGACTCCGATACCAGGTCGTACAAACGCTATGGATACCGCGATCAGTCACGGGGCGAGCCTTGGCTCTACAAGTCGGGTCCAGAAGGATGTCCCATACAAGATGGCATCGCCGTTGAAGTCGTAAGCTGGATGATGCAGTCCGGCACTGTCGCCCTTTTCCGCAAAGTATATAAGTGCCCGGACGGGCCTCTAGCATGTAGCCAAAGTCCTCCGCTGCCATAATCGGCTTGGTCGTTTGAACATTGCCTTCCCGACCAAGTCGTTTGCGACGGTTAGTGCAATTTCCGTCTGATCGGCATGGTTGAACGTAACGGGAGCCCCGCCTATGAACGACAGTCCAATCTGAGCACCGGTCATCTGAGACACCCCACCGACGATTTCGCGCAAGCGCGTCCTAATTAGTTCATGTACTTCAGACGAAAGTGAGCGGATCGTTCCGGGTATCACGCCCGGTGTGGAGCCAGCATGAAATTCGGAGATTGAGATTCCTGCTGGTTCTAGGGGATCTACATTCCGCGCCACAATTTGCTCGAGCGCTGTAATCAGTTGGGCACCGACAGGAACCAGGATCGATGCAGTCGTGGGGCGCGGATGCATGCGGGCGGAGGACGTCACCAACACGCTGACGATGGCGCTTGAAGCGTCCGGCTGCGATAGCGCGAAGGTGATGCAAAGGCCGCGGCTACTCTCCGACACCCGTGCTACGTCGCCGGCCTGGCCGATTGGCTCTCAGATCAAAACATGGAGCACACCCGTGGCGCGCCCAGCCACAGACCCAGGGCAAGACGAGCGCTGGCATCAGACGCTGAATAACCGCGTCCTGTTCGAGAACTATTTCCTGCGGGGCGATCTCGAAGCCCAGATCGCCGCCTTCGTCGAGAACTACAATCAGCGACGCTACCACGAGAGCCTCGACAGTCTCACCCCCGCCGACGTCTACCTCCGACGCGGCCAAACATCCTGTTGCAACGAGAAAGGATCAAGCGAAAGACCATCGAAAAGCGGCGCTTGCAGCGCCGCAGGCCGCAAAATGAGAACCGAGATGGGCCAGAGCCTGCGCTAAATCAGCCGATCGTGTCCCGCAGTGTGGTGTAGCTGGCGGCATTAGTCGCCGTGCTCTCGCGCTCGTGAGCGGCTTCGCTACCGCCGAGCTACACCACCTGATGGGACACGACCAATCAGCCCGCCATCTGTCTCAAAATCCCTGACGAAAAACGAACGGCAAGGTCGAGCGGCCGGCTGACACCTCTGCGAGCATTTCTTCTTGGCCCGACCTTTCCGCAACCTCGAGGACGCAGCGGCCACAGTGGTCGGCGCTCCCCGGCGTAGGCTTCGTTCACGACAGGCTCAAGCGACGCGTCAGGCGGGAGGGCGTGGTCAAAGTCCGGGGTAATTTCTGCATCGTGGCCGATGCCACCACGCGTCGCAGCGCCACGTCCAGTCCGGCGATCGCAACGCTATGCCAGCTCACGGCGGCAACGGCCGAAGTCCGAGGAGAACTCCGACGACTCGATCGTCCAGCGCCTATTGGCCTTCGTGGCCAGTGCCCTCGACACCACCGTGTCGGCGATCGCATCCGCTAGGATCTCGTCGGTCTTAAGATGCCCAGAGCACTCGAAGCATCGGAGGCTCACCTCATCGACGAGAGGGACTCGCCGGGAATCAGAGCTTATGTCCACGGCGGGTCGATGTGCCACTCGCCCGACGGCCTGGTCAGGTGACGGTCTGCGGCACCATCTTCAAGAGCCAGGTCGGCGCTGGGCGAGCAGATCTACAAGGCAAATTGGTGACAGAAGCGTATTCATCACAAGGTCAACGTTGCGCTCGCGGTGAGGATCGGGCGGCTGGTAGGCGAATTAATAGGAGCAACCCACTTGACGTTACCCATGTAACACCAAGTACTGCGAGCACGGGCAAGGCGATAACGATGCGGTGACGACGCGTCCCGTACCTCAGCGCAGTCTGAAGCAGCAACTCACTCGTAGTTTTGCACACTGTACTCGTCTCGCGATCCGAACGCCCTCCAGACCATAGCGTCGCCGGTTGCGTACGACGGCTCTTCCTGTGCAAGTTCCAGGCGCTCACAGCCTTCCTGATCAGAGCGTTCTATTGCTTCGCCTCAGCCGAGACACCTTAAAAATTTTACGGCTACACTTCCCCTTTCGACGCCGCCGCTCGCTACTTGGCCTCGAGCACGGCACTGAGGAACTGACGCGTCCGTTCGTTCTGCGGGTTGCCCAAGAGCTGGTCGGGCGGGCCCTGCTCGACGATCTTGCCGCCGTAAAAAAAACAGACGCGGTCGGAGAATTCCTTAGCGAAGCCCATTTGGTGCGTGACCATCAGCATCGTCAGATCGTACTCGGCGCCGAGTTTGCGAATGACGTTGAGCACCTCGCCGACCAGCTCTGGATCAAGCGCCGAGGTCACCTCGTCGAACAACATAACCTTGGGCCGCATAGCGAGCGCACGGGCAATCGCGACGCGCTGCTTCTGCCCGCCGGAAAGTTGGATCGGGAAGTGATTCTTTTTGTCGCCCAGCCCCACCATGTCGAGCAGTTCAGCGGCTCGGGCCTCAGCCTCTCGTTTGGAGAGCCCAAGCACGGACACCGGTGCCTCCATGCAGTTCTGCAGCGCCGTCAAGTGCGGGAACAGATTGAAGTGCTGAAAGACCATTCCGATCTTGCCACGCACGCGCCTGAGATGTTGCTCGCTTGCCGGCACCATCTGGCCTTTCTTCTCCATGTGCGTGAGCGGTTCGCCGTCGACCCAGATCACCCCTCCGTTGATGCGTTCCAGCGTCATCAACATGCGCAGCACGGTGGTCTTGCCCGAGCCCGAAGGACCGATGATGGATACTTTCTCGTTGCGGGCGATTTCGAGATTGAGTTCGTCCAGCACCGTCAGCGCACCGTAGCGCTTGCTGACATTCTCGAAACGGACCATGGGGTTGCTCATGACTTTTCCGTTGCACGCGAGGTCGATATTGTCCAGAGCTGTCGGCGCCTGATAGCGTTTTGCAGCGTTCTCGAAGGGGATCATGCGTTCGTTCATGAGGGAGCTCTTATTCCAGATGGTATCGGCGGTTAAGCCAAACGCTCACCGACTGCACGATCGCCGATGCGACCAATGTGAAGACTAGGTAGAAGAAGCCGGCCATGGTAATAGCCTCGATGTAGCGATAGTTGTTTCCTCCAAAAATCTTAGCTTGCTGCAGCATCTCCAGGATCGCAATGGCCGCCAGAATTGGCGTTGACTTGAACATGCCGATGAAGTAGTTGCCCAATGCTGGCACAACCGGTGGAATTGCCTGCGGCAGGATGATCGCGCTCCATGTGCGACGCCGCGAAAGGTTGAGCGCAGTGCAGGCTTCCCACTGGCCTTCATCCACTGCCAGAATGCCGGCACGATACACCTCCGAGCAATAAGCTGCGTAGTGAAGGCCGAGCGCGCCGATTCCGCAGATCCAGGCGGGGATGACGACGCCGAACTGGGGACCAACGAAATAGACGAAGAACACCTGCAGCAGCAGGGGCGTGGAGCGGATGAATTCTACGATCTCCGCCATGGATCGGGACACGTAGCGGTTGGGAGACTGGCGGATCAGCGCGAAGACGAGGCCAAGCACCAGCGCGATCGCGAAGCCGAGCAGCGTGGCCTGAACCGTGACGATGGCGCCGTGATAGAGATACGGCATCGCCTCCCAGACATAAGACCAATCCCAGATGCTCACGCCAGCACCTCCCGCACGAAGCCGCGCGAGAAGCGGCGCTCCAGCAAGCGCACGAAGGGCGTGATGAATGCGCGCGCGATGACATAGTAGCCGAACAGTGCCACCGCGAAAAACAGCAGGTAGTTGCCGGTGGCGTCGGCTGCAATCTTGGCGGCGGCGGTGAACTCGGTGATGGTGATGAAGAAGACGAGTGAGGTACCCTTGAGCAACTCGATCAGCAGATTGCCCCAAGGCGGTAGCATCGCCCGGAGGGCCTGAGGCAGTACGATGCGGCGCATCATAGTGAGCCGCGGGAAGTTTAACGCGGTGCTCGCTTCATATTGGCCGCGATCGATGCTCTGGATGGCACCCCGCACCACTTCGGCGCCGTAGCCGGAGATGCACAATCCGATCCCGAAGATGGCGACGGTCCACGACGAGAGGGTAATGCCGAAGATCGGCAGCACGAAGAACCACCAGTAGAGCTGCACGAGCTGCGACGTTCCGCGGAAGAATTCGATATAAGCGATCCCCAACCAGCGTAGCGGCCAAAGGGTGGAGACCCGGATCAGGCCGACGATCAGGCCGAAGACGATCGCCACCAGAGATGCCGCGATTGTTACGACTATGGTGACCAGGATGCCGTTGGCCAGCGCCGCCACGCCGAAACCGAGCGCAAATTCGTTCATGTTCGCCTTTCCCGCTGGGCGCCCGCCAAGCCCGTCTGAGCCGGGAGGGCGTGTTAGTTCGTGGACGGCTGTTCACGCCGTCTTACTCCTGACAGAGCGCGGCGGTCGCGGTGCCGTCCGGCAACATCGTTTTATCGTATCCATATTTCTCAACCGAGGCCATCATTTCATCGGAGCCGAGATAGTCCTTCATCGCGGTCTTGAAGGCGTCGACAGTAGCTTGTTCGGTGAGCGGAAAGGCGAGAGCGCTATAGCTGGGCTTGCGCGGCGCGGTGAACGGATCGGCGAGCTCGAGGCTGTCCTCCTTCTCGATAACTCTCTTCATACTCAAGTAGTTGCCGCTCCCAGCATCAGCGCGGCCGACCTTGACAGCCTGCGCGATCGCCACATCGTCAGCGACTTGCATGAGCTTATCGTCGGGAATGCCAACTTCTTTCGCAGCCGTCACTGCTGTGTAGCCGGCACCGGTAACGAAGGTCGCGCCCTTGTCGCGCACGTCATCGTAGGAGTGCAGTCCTTTCGGGTTGCCCTTCGGCACGATCAGAACATCATTGAGTTTGAGGATCGGATCGCTGAACAGCACGTTGCGGCAGCGCTCGGGTATGATGTACATGCCGCCGGTTATGATGTCGAAGCGGCCGGCCTGCATGCCCGGAATGAGCGCGCCCCATTCGGTGACGATCGACTCGACTTTTGTCGTGCCCAGCTTCTTCAGAATATCGAGCGCCATCGCATTGACGAAACCAAGCGGCTCGTTGTTCTCGCCGGGATAGGCCCACGGTGGCTGGTTCGAGAACCCGATCCGGATCGTCTCTCCGCTCTTGATCTTGTCGAGCAGCGACTGCGCAGAGGCTGAACCGGCCATCGAGCCGATTGCCACCGCCGCAATGCCGACCGCGGCCAATCCCTTCAGGAATGCGCGCCTATAAAGACCAGTCCTGTTCTTGAGGTATTGCCGTTTATCCACGAAATTCCTCCTTCCTGTCTCGCCGCATGCGGCAGTTCTCGTGTCCAGCAGCTAACTACGCGCCTCGGCCGGGGCTTTCTCCGCACCCCATGCTGATGCCAACATCGCCTCAGGACCTGCTCGGAATATAGCATCTAAAGGACGCGCCTTTGTGCAGATTAGGCTGAAAGGCGCAGGGAATCTGCGTTAACTCGGTATTTACGCAGATCGGATGATTTGCTGCATGGAGGCGCGACGTCAAAGCGTCGTTTGGATCGTCAGCTAGCGTGAGCTTTCAGTAGGTTGTCCATCCGATCCGGACCGGGAAAGCTGAGGTTGTCGAAGCTTCAGTGATTCCAGGGTGACCGGATGGACGTCCACAAGAATGCCCGGCGACGCCGCGCGGTCGAGAGCGAATTGTAAGGCAGGTTGATAGCGGGCAGACGCCGCAGGCAGTCACCGAAGCCGCAGGCGTCTGCCCGCGAACCGTCCGCAAATTGACCGATATCGCAGCGAAGGATCGGCGGGATTGCAGGACCGCTCTTCCCGACCTCGCCGGCTGCGCCGGCCGACGCCCTCGGGCGGTTATCGAGACGATCGAACGGCTGCGCCGCCAGCGCTGGACGGGCAAGCAGATCGCCGCCGAAAACCGGCGTCTCGCCGGCGACCATCAGTCGTGTTCTGCGCCGGTTGGGTTTGAACAAGTTCTGCGCTTGGAACTGGAACCCGTGCGTCGCTATGAGTGCGAGCATCCCGGCGAGCTCATCATCTCGATATCAAGAAGCTCGGCCGGATTGGTTCCGTCGAGCACCGCATCACCGGGCAACATCCCGGCGCGGTCACCGCCACCACGGCATCGGCTGGGAGTTCGTTCATGTCTGCATCGAAGATGCCTCGCGCGTCGCTTTCGTTCAGGTCATGCCCGGCCAGCGCAAGGAGAGCGCCGTCGCCTTCCTCGAGGCCGCCGTCGCTCATTACGCCCGCCTCGGCGTAGTCTGCGACGTCGTCTAGCGAGCCTTGAGTCCAATCGAGGAATAACCGGACAATCAAGAGATCGGCTTTTTGGAGACAGATATCAGGTGAGGCTTGCCTTGTAGGCCCGCGAGCAACGTCGGTAGGTCTACAGTTGACTCCCGACGATGCAGCGCGTGGACGCCCGCTGCATCGTCGACGCAGAAGCCTGGCCACCACTCCGAGCCCCGCCTAATAGTTTAGCATGATTTTCTGATATATCTCGACTGCTTTTGTCAACTGATCTATTTCCACGAACTCGTTATTCGTATGAGCTTGGTTAATACTTCCTGGACCGATAACGACGCAAGGAATCCCAACCAAAGATAGCTGACTTGCGTCCGTACCATAGGGTACCCCTATATATTTCCCGGTTCCCGCTACATCAGCACAGGCCGTTGCTGCCACTGCCGCAATCTTGCTCGATTCAGCGCTGTCCGGAGCCGGGTCTTCCAACGCGGGTAGCAAAGACCGAACCTTGATCTTATCTGCGCCTTCGCGGAAAGATTCCAGTATGTTTTCCACCTCCTGTATGGCTTTCTGCGGCGGCTCTCCCGGTATAAGGCGTCGATCAATCCAAATACGACACACCGGCGGTACTGTGGTAAGTTCAATACCTCCTTCGATAAGACTGACTGTGAGAGTCGGAGCGCCAACCAGTGGGTGCGCCTGCGATGTCAGGGTCCGGTTGAGGTCGTCGAGGGCTGATACGATCTTGGCCATCCCCGTAATTGCATTGACGCCGAGGTGAGGCTTTGAGGTATGCGCCGGCACGCCTTCAACTTCGACCTGCCAGCGGACCGACCCCTTGTGTGCGACAACAAGCTCCAAGTCAGTTGGTTCGCCGACGACTGCGGCATCATAGGACACCCCTGAACGAGCAATCGCGCGAGCGCCAATCTTGCGAAATTCTTCGTCGATGCTCGCCGCAACGACCACCGTGGATTTAGGTTTCCGTTCCCCAAGGGTACTAAGCGCGGTCAGCATAGCTGCAAGGGAACCTTTAGTATCGCAGCTACCTCGACCATAGATTCGCCCTTCCCTTTGCTCTCCCGAGAACGGATCTGACTCCCACTTATCAATGGGTACCGTGTCCATATGAGCGATGAAAAGGATACGTCTGTCAGGGTTCTCCCCAGGAACCCAAGTCAAGAAGTTGGAGCGTCCGTCCGCCACCGCTTGAAATTCGAATGGCAGGTTTCGTTCCACGCAAAAACGCTCCAGGAATTCAGCAACCTTTTGTTCCCCACTTCCTGTGGATGATAGCGATGGGTTGATGCTCTCGATTCTTACAAGCTCCTGAAGGAGCGCTACAGTTTGTGTGGTGGCGAATGACATGCAGTCTCCTGTCTGCTGTATTGGATTGCGACTATTTCAGCCATAGCTTGGCCAGATCGACAACGTGATCGACCTCATCAGCGGTGTTGTACAAATGCAGGGAAAAACGGAGCATGCCTCTGCGTGTCGAGACGACCACCTGGTTACTTTGCAAGTGAGCGTGAAGCGATTGAATGCGCTGGTCGAGCGCGCGCGAGTCGTTGAGCCCGTCCACATCCCCAATTGCGATGATACTTCCAGTGTGACTCCCCGGAGATCCCCCGCAGACGGGCAGCCCGAGGTCCAGCAGGCCAGAGGCAAGTCGCTTTGCCAGGGACGTCACGCTCCGCTCGATCTCCTGGGTCCCGACTTCGAGCAATTGGCCCATCGATACGTAAGCGGCTAACATGCCTGGGAAATTGTAGTGGCCAATGTCAAAACGACGTGCACCGTCGTGCAATTTTACAGAATCGAATATCGGAGCAGATTCCGGCGCGCTTCCAAGATCAACGCTGAAACGGGCAAGGTAGGCCGGGTTCAATCGATCGGCCCATTCCTGACGACAATACAAAAATCCGGATCCATAAAGACCCATTAAGCCCTTTACGGTCGAAACCGCCAAACCATCTAGGCCAAGCCGGACAACATCGGTGTGGAGTATTCCGACAGATTGCGTTCCATCTGCCAGAAGAAAAGCCCCAAGACGCTTGCAGGCTTCTGCGATGGGGGCCACCACGGTTCGAAATCCTGGCACCATTGTTACGGTCGCCAGCGCGACGATGCGTGTACGAGAGTCCATCGCTTTCACGATGGCTTCAGTCGGAATCGAGCCGTTATCCGGCTCTACTAGCCGCAGCTCAACGCCGTGCCTCGTCCGGATTTGAAGCCAGGGCAAGATGTTATTCGCATGTTCTATTTTCGGACATAGGATCACATTGTCCCCGGGCCTCCAATCCATCGCATTAGCGATTATGTTGATGCCTTCCGATGCGTTCTTTGTGATCGCAATTTCATCTTTGTTAGCGCCAACCAGTTGTGCGAATCTCGCCCGAGTACGCTCTACATGCTTCAGCATGGCTTCTTCGTCATTTCGACCTTGAAGCCGATTATCTAAATGCGGCTCTATAGACGCCAATGTTGCTTTTGAGATGAGGCCTTGGTTAGCAACATCCATATAGATTGCGTTTTTCGTGGCCGGAAATTCTTGCCGGAGAATGTCCGAAGGAAGCGGATTGATCTGCATAATGGTCACTTTGGTTATGTGGGTAGCGGTAGAGTGGGCGCTTCTACCTGGCGCTCCAGTGAGGGGCAAAGCAGCGTCTATTCGCGGCAAGGGCCCCAGTCGCGGGAGCCGTTTCTTCGAAGAGAGCGTTGCATGGGCAGGATCCGTGACGTCAAGGTCGATCGGTGAAGTCCTCATTTTATCCTTTGATGATTGAGGGAGTCAGGCTAATATCCACTTGCTCGCGCAGCTTTCCTGCGCAAAGGAGGATGTTTTGCAGGATGAGGGAATGGAACTTGATCGAATTGATCGGAAACTTCTGATCGCCGTGCAGCGCAACAACCGACTGACGACTGAAGAGTTGGGTGAACTTGCGGGGCTTTCGGCCACCGCGTGTCAGCGGCGGTTGAAGCGGCTTCGAGACGCAGGCGTGATTGAGGCCGATGTTGCAGTAGTCTCGCCAACAGCCGTTGGTCGCCCGATGATGATGCTGACCTTTATCGGCCTCGAGCGCGATCGCTCAGATATTATTGACCGTTTTAAGCAGGCGATCCGGCGCACTCCTGAGATCATGAGCGCTTACTATGTGACAGGTGAAGCCGATTTCGTTCTGGCGATTTCTGTGCGTGACATGGTGGAGTATGAGGCATTTACTCGCCGCTTTTTTTTCGAACATCCCGATATAAAGGGGTTCAAGACCATGGTCGTGATGGACAGAATCAAGGCAACTTTAGCATTGCCAATTGATGAATAGCGTCTGCTTAAGCCCCCCTCATATGAGGCACATCGTGTCAATGGTAGTGGTGACGGCCTAGTCACTTTCGAACGTAGTCGGGATCGGCCTCGCGGCGAATTGCGGAACAAGTCCACATCACCTCACATCCGGTCGGCTCGGGTGGAGCCTGCACCCATATCCCGCATGCACGGGCAAGTTTGGCGAGGCCGGGAAGGATGGGACCCATCTTTTTGACGGCGTTAAAAGCCCTGGGGGGCGCCGGTCCACATCCATCCCGCTTCGTCGCAAGTGACGTTGGCCGCCCTCGCGTCGAACTTTCGTCAGGCCTTGGTCATGGCGCCCTCCGACAGCAGGCCCTGGGTCAGATACCGCCACAAGGCGATTATCAGCTTGCGCGCCAAGGCGACGATCATGATGCGGCGGATGCGTCCTTTGCCGGCGCCGACGCGCTCATGAAACCAGCGCGCGAGACCGCTATCGGGCTGATGGCGCAGCCACAGCCAGCCAAGTTCAATGGCGGATCGTCGCGCTCGCGGATTGCCCGATCTCTGGATGCCTTGATCGCGGCTGACCGCGCCGCTGCTCCAAGGCCTGGATGCAAGACCGAGATAACCGGCGACCTCACGCCGGTTCTGGAAATCGCGGAAGAACACCTCGTTCATCATTACGCTTGCGATCGTCAGGCCGATACCACGCAGATGACTCAGTTGGACAATCCCGGGAACTGTGGTCTCGGCGGCCTGACGCTGTTCAGCCTCGACCTCCATGATCATCTCGATCACTTGCCACAAGCGGCGGCACTCGCGCTTGATCTCGTTCTTCAGGCAGGGCGGCAGATCCCGCCCGTCGGCCGTGCACAGCGTCTCCAGCTGCTCACGCCAGTCCCGTCTGGCTGGCTTGAAGTCGCGGATGAGCCCCTTGACCCGGCTCGAATGCTGGCCGCGTTCGTTGACGAGCCGAGCCCGTTCCCGGCTGCGACGGCGATCGTTCTCCTGCTCGAAACTCGGCACGCGCACGACCCGGCAGACCCTCGGCTCGCCACGTTCCAGCGCCATCAGCGTGCGCAGCAGCGCCGCCGCACCGAGGCGGTCCGTCTTGGCGCGGCGTGACCGGCGGTCGACCAGGATGCTGGCCGCGTCCAGAACCTGATTGTCGATGCCGCGGTCGCACAGGAACGATGCAGCCAGAAACCGTCGTAGCCGGCCTCGTAGCACGATATTACCCGAACTGGACGCGTCAAAGGGGCCTGCACCTGTTCGCGCCGGTGTTCAATGAGAGCCATAAGCCCTTCGGTGTCACCTCCTTGCAGGCGATGCAGGCTGATCTTGTCGACCGCCGGCAAGTGCAGGGCCACAAGCCAGGTCGACTTACTCAATTCCAGGGCCATGAAAATTGTGACAGTCTTCTCGTCGACGGGCGGCAGAGCAACGGATGAGAGATTCATGAGACGTCTCCAAGGTTAGGATGTCGGACCCCGAAACCTTACCTGAGTTCCGCCGCCCGTCGCCTCATGGGATCTTTTGAGCGATCGGTGACGCTGGTGGTGCAAAGTTGCTCAAAGCAACTGAAGCGACGGTAGAGGATTGATCGTCGCGCGCTCCGCAGCAGTCTTGCCTCTGCACACCAAGATCCGTTGGTCTCGCGGATACCCGGTCCCGGGAGCACGAGCTGCCTCCTTTTCCGCTTTACCCATGCTCGCGGAGATCACGGGGCAAGCGGTTATTGTGTTGCGCCTGGTGCCGGCACATTTCTCGGTGATTTGCTCGTCGCCGCGCCCGTGGGCGTTGCCATAATGCGAATTGAGGATCACAACGCCGCTTTCCTGCGCTCAAAGCGGTCCATTTCGTGTAAATCGGCCTTTTTCCATTGATACTTTCACGAAGCGGGTAAGGCAGCCCTCCCGCAATGATGCGTGCGAGGTGTTACTGAGGAAACAATGATCGCGGAAAAACGCGTCTCGGATGGCAGTATTGCAGCGCCGTATTTTGCGGCCGAATGCAGTGAGCTCAACGAAGAGTGTCTTTGCTCGGCAGCTCGGCAGGCCTTCAGATCGATTGTGGGTGAACGTCGACTATAAACCGCGGTTCGGTGGGGCGAATCATCGTGCTTATCGCAATCTTAGCCGGCTCGATCGAGTAGATGATGAGATTAGACGTAAGGCATTGAGCGCAACAACCCGGTCGGCAATCAGCAAGATCATCGGTCGATCCAAGATATCGGCGGCAAACGCCGGTGTGTGGCATGCAAACTGATCGTTACTGAGTAACCATGGCTCGCAAGAAACTGCGGCAAGCGAAAGACCCGGCCCGCAACGCAGCCGGAAGCAAGCACGAGGATACCTGATGGACCGCAATCCCTTTTCCGAAGCCGAAATAGCCGGGCGCCTTGCCAGGGTCCGCACCCTACTGGGGGAGCGTAATCTGGACGCGGCGGTCTTCGCTTCTCCAGAAAACGTCTTTTATCTCACGGGTCTAGACCATTGGGGATACTTTACTCCACATTTGCTTGTCGTAGCGCAGGAAGGTCAACCTGTTCTGGTCACCCGTGCCAATGAGAGATGGACGATCGAGAACCGGGTGAAGGCAGCGGCGTTCCGCAGCCACTCAGACAGCCAGACGGCCGCTGATGTTGCCGCTCTGGTGCTGGCGGATATGGGGTTGTCCGGTAAGCAAATCGGCCTTGAATACTGGACGGCTGGTCTCAGTCATGGGCTTGCGGTAGCACTTCAGTCGCAGACTGACGCCAAATGGAGCGACGTTTCTGGTCTGGTCGACAAGATGCGGCGAGTGAAAAGCGCCGAGGAGCAAGCCTTGATGCGGCGGGCCGCCAAGGTGACGGACGCCGCCGCCGGGGCCGCGATTGCGGCAATCTCGGACGGCGCCTCCGAACAGGAGGTCGCTGCCGATTGCATGTCAGCGATGATACGCGCCGGAGGGCATGTTCCAGGCTTTGGACCTTTCATCCGTCCAGGCGCGCGTCTGCGCGAAACGCATGCGACCTGGGGCGATGGCGTCTATCGGAAAGGTGAACCCGTCCTCATTGAGCTATCCGGCTGCGTCTCGCGCTACCATGCGCCGCTCGGGCGGCTCGTTCACATTGGCGACATCAAGGGCGTGGACATAGCGATGGCGGAGGTGAACGCCAAAGCGTTCGATGCTGTTGTCAAGGCTCTGCGTCCAGGTGCAATAGCACGCGAGGTTTTCGCGGCCTGGCGAGCTGTCGTCGACGATGCCGGCCTTTCTCATTACTACCGGCACCACTGCGGGTATATGATCGGGGTCGGTCAGCCTCCGTCATGGACCGGCGGCAATTCGGTGATCGGGCTCAGACCCGATTCCGATATCGTCATCGAGACGGGCATGAGCTTTCACATACTCTCCTGGCTCATGGGGACCGGGCGCGGAGACGATTTCGTTTCCAACACGGTTCTCTTGGGTGATGGCGGCGCTGAGTTGCTCACCCTCACGCCTGCCGGCCCGATTGTACGATAGGAACGCACCATGGCGCGCTATTCGGCATTTTCGATTTTCCGCAACGCGTTGTCAGGTCAGAAAAACTGGCAGCGCGCTTGGCGAGCGGCAGAGCCCAAGCCGTCCTACGACGTTATAATCGTCGGCGGCGGAGGCCACGGCCTGGCTACCGCCTTCTATCTCGCCGAAAACCACGGCATTCGCAACGTCGCGGTTCTCGAAAAAGGCTATATCGGGGGCGGAAATGTCGGCCGCAACACTACCGTCATTCGTTCTAATTACCTGCTAAACGGCAACACCCAGTTCTACGAATTCTCGATGAAGCTATGGGAGGGTATGTCGCGGGCGCTGAATTTCAACGTCATGTTCTCGCAGCGCGGCCAACTCGTCACTGCGCATTCGGCCGACCAACTAGGTGCCTTCAGCCACCGCGCCAACATCATGCGGCTGAACGGCATCGACTCCGATATCCTCGACCGTGACGAAGTTCAGCGCATGTTGCCCTATCTCGATTATTCGGATACGGCGCGCTTTCCAATTTATGGGGCGATCTTCCAGGGCCGCGCTGGCACGGCTCGCCACGATGCCGTCGCCTGGGGCTATGCGCGTGCCGCCGATAGCCATGGCGTCGACATCATCCAGAACTGCGAGGTGACCGGCTTTGTCGGTAACGGTGACAGGATCGTTGGTGTCGAAACGACGAAAGGCCGCATTGGCGCCGGTAAGGTCGGCCTAGCGGTTGCTGGCCATACCTCCGTGCTCGGAGCCAAAGCCGGCTTGGAACTGCCGATTGAAAGTCACGTGCTGCAAGCCTTCGTTACCGAACCTCTGAAACCCTTGGTGGACCACGTCGTCGCCTACGGCGCAGGTCATTACTACCTCAGCCAGTCGGACAAAGGCGGATTGGTCTTGGGCGGTGATATCGACGGCTACAACACCTATGCCCAGCGCGGCAATCTCGCCGTCATCCGCGAAACGATGGAGGCGGCAATCGCTCTGATGCCGTGCGTCTCGCGCCTGCGCATAGTGCGCCACTGGGGCGGCGTCATGGACATGACGCCCGACGCCAGTCCGATCATCTGCCCGACGGCCATCGACGGCCTCTATCTCAACGGTGGTTGGTGCTATGGAGGGTTCAAAGCGACGCCTGCTTCCGGCTGGTGCTTTGCGCATACTATTGCGAACGGCAAGCCGCATCCGCTCGTCGTCCCGTACAGCTTGGACCGGTTTCGCGCTGGGCGAACCATCGACGAGGCCGGAATCGGCCCGTTCGCTTGGATGCATTAGGAGGCCATTGAAATGCTGCGCATCGAATGCCCGTGCTGCGGTCTGCGCGATCATGACGAGTTCCGCTATGGCGGTGACGCGTCGGTCACGCGTCCGGGCTACAACGATCCCGATCCAGATGCTTGGTACCGATATGTCTTTGTCAGGCCCAATCCGGCGGGCCTGCACCGGGAATTCTGGCAGCACGTGGCCGGTTGCCGAGAATGGCTAGTGGTCGAACGTGACACACGAAACCACATCATCGCATCTGTGAACTTCGCCAGGAAATCGTTAGCATGAGTTCTAATCCGAGACGGTTGTCGGCAGGGGGCCGCGTAAGCCGCAAGCATCCGGTCACTTTCACCTTCGACGGCCGCAAGCTTGTTGGATATCGCGGTGACACACTTGCATCAGCGTTGCTCGCCAACGACGTTGCACTAGTCGGACGCAGCTTCAAATACCATCGACCGCGCGGGATTTTTTCCGCAGGGCCCGAGGAACCGAATGCCCTCGTGACTCTCGGAACCGGAGGAAGGCGTGAGCCTAACCTACCGGCGACGACGCTGGAGCTAGAGGACGGTATGGTCGTAGAAAGCCAGAACCGTTGGCCGTCGCTCGCTTTGGATGTGCAAAGTATAAATGGTCTCTTTGCGCCGTTTCTGTCGGCGGGCTTCTATTACAAGACCTTCATGGGCCCGACCCGCCGATCCTGGATGTTTTACGAACACTTCATCCGCAAATCGGCTGGCCTCGGTAGAGCCAGTAAAGACGCGGACCCTGATCGCTACGAAGTTCACCATGCGTTTGCGGACGTCGCGATCGTGGGCGGCGGGCCGGCGGGGCTGTCGGCGGCGCGAGCCGCTGCAGCTGCCGGCGCACGTGTAGCTATTATCGAGCAGGATTTCCTGCTCGGCGGCCACCTGCTCTCTGAGCCGCTTGATAGCGTGGCTGCCTCGTGGCTGAGGCAGACCGAAGCCGAACTAGAGAGGTCCGAAAGCGTCACATTCATGAAGTCCACGACAGCTTTTGGGATCTATGACGGGAACGTCATAGGATTGGTCGGGCGACATGGCGCCACCGGACCCCGGCCGGCTGGAGAAAGTAAACAGACCTTCACTATGCTTCGCGCCCGTTCGATCGTCTTTGCTGCGGGCGCCATCGAGCGGCCATTAGTGTTTTCGAACAATGACAGGCCGGGCGTGATGCTTGCGTCTGCCGCTCGCGCTTACCTTAACCGTTTCAGCGTTCTGCCCGGCAAGAAGGTCATCGTCGCTACAAACAATGACAGCGCTTGGCGCACCGCGTTCGATCTGGCCAGTGCTGGCGCCAAGGTGACGGTTGCCGATCTGCGCACCTCCTTGCCAGCCGCACTTGTGGCGTCGGCGGCACGACTCAATGTCACAGTCCTTGCCGCGACACGTATCGTGGACGTTAGCGGTGCTCGGGCTGTGACGGGCGTGAAGCTTGCCGGACCGGACGGCCGTTCCCACGTCGCCTGCGATCTGGTGTGCATGTCGGCTGACTGGTCGCCAACTGTGCACCTCACTTCGCATTTGGGGATCAAACCCCAATATCGAGATGACATAGACGCCTTTGTTCCCGGTGCCTTTCCGGCGGGCCATTTCGGAGCCGGCTCGATAATGGGAGGCTGTTCGACTGCCCAAGCGATTGAAGGCGGTCACACCGCCGGCGTGGATGCGGCGTCATACTGCGGAAAGCGGGAATCGGTGCCCGCAATATCGAAACTCGATCTCGGGGAAACAGCAACCAAACCGGTGCGCCACCGACCCCTCGTTGCGCGTGGGAAGGCGTTCGTTGATTTCCAGATGGACGTAACGACAAAGGACATCGAGCTCGCACATCGGGAGGGCTATGAGTCGGTCGAGCACCTAAAACGCTACACCACGCTCGGCATGGGCACCGACCAAGGCAAGACCAGCAATTTTCCAGCACTTTCAGCAATGGCAGCGCTACGCAGCAAAACAATCGCTGAAACCGGGATCACGACCTTCCGTCCGCCTTACACGCCGGTTGCCATCGGGGCGCTCGCCGGTCGTGCTATCGGGCATCATTTCAAGCCAATACGCCGCACGCCGATGCACGATTGGCATGTTAGGAACGGTGGCGAAATGCTGGAGAACGGGCTCTGGATGCGGCCCAACTTCTATCACCAGTCCGGGCGCAACGTCGACGAAGCCTATGTGGCGGAAATGCGGCACATTCGCCAAGCTGCGGGACTCGCCGACATCTCTACCTTCGGCAAGATCGACGTTCAGGGCCCGGATGCGACGATCTTCCTCGACCGCGTCTATGCCAATGGCGCTGCAAACGTGCCGGTTGGCCGCGCCAGGTACGGCGTTATGCTGCGTGACGACGGCATTGTATTCGATGACGGCACCGCGACGAGGCTGGCACAAGACCGGTACTTTCTGACCGCTTCGACCGGCAAGGCCGCCGACGTACTGCCACGTCTTGAGTTCCTACTCGATACGGTATGGCCCGAATTGCGTGTCGCTATTACCTCTGTGAATGATGAATGGGCAGCAATGACGGTGGCTGGGCCAAAGAGCCGCGCAATCCTTAGCGCTGTATTCCCTGGTTTCGACGTTTCCGATACGGCGCTTCCGCGTATGGGGCTGCTTGAAGGCGAATGGAATGGGCATGCCCTGCGAATCCTGAGGTTGAGCTTTTCCGGCGAACGCCAATACGAAATTTACGTCGGTTCAAGTGTCGGCGAGGCCCTGTGGACCCACCTGCTTGAAGTAGGCGCGCCGCTGGGGCTCAAGCCCTGTGGGCGCGAAGCGCTGGGTGGGCTGCGCATCGAAAAGGGTCATGCCGCAGGGCCGGAAATAGATGGACGGACCACGCTTGACGATATTGGCTTCGGCCGCCTGGTGAGCAAGCGCTCCGGTTTTGTCGGTGACGTGCTCCGACGTCGCCCCAGCCTACTGGCGCCGGACCGGCAAAGGCTGGTGGGGCTGAAATGCATGGAGGCTAGCAGCCGTCTGCGCGGCGGCGCCATCCTCTTCCTGCCGGGTGACAAGATTGCCGGCCACGGCCGCGGCCGGGTCACTTCGGCAACGTTTAGTCCGGAACTCGGATGCTATGTCGCGCTGGCTTTGCTTGCAGGCAACGTCGCCGCGGAAGGAACCGAAGTCGTGGCCGTTTATCCGATCAAGGGCGAAACGGTGCGCGCCCGCGTCGTCTCGCCAGTATTTCTCGATCCGCAAGGAGAGCGGCAGCATGGTTAGTCACATCCCGGTGAAGAACTTCAGCCTCTCAATGGCCGACTGCGCGCTTTCCCAGGTCGAGGGATGGGAAAGAACGCTGGCGCAATTTGAGGCGAGTGTGTCGGCCTTGCTGGGCAGCAAACTCCCTGCTGCAGTCGGTGAGACGATTCGTCACCGAGGCCTCCACATTATCCGCATAGCTCCCCGCCGACTTTGGCTGCTTGCTGATGAAGGCTCCGAAGCGCCTTTGCCCGGCATCGATCCACAAATCGGCTGTTCGGTCTCACTTGGAGAAGGGCGCGTCCGCCTGAAGTTGGCCGGGCCCGACATTGCGCGGGTTCTTTCCAAATGCATTGTCGTCGACTGGCATGCGCCGACGACCGCGCGAGGCCGGGCGGTGCAGACGTCCTTCCACAAAGTAGGTGTGCTTCTGCTGCGCACTGACGACACCGCGTGCGATCTCCTCGTGCCGCGCAGTTTCGCACGAAGTCTGTCAGACTGGATTGAAGAGGCTGATTGACGAACCTGTTGCAAGGGCCCTCGCCTGGCCTCCGCCCATTCCGCGACCTTCGAAGTTCTGCGCGAGTTTCAAAAAGCGCGTGGATTGTCGGAAACCGATGTGCCGGCCAGATGATGGAACGGACTTCTGAATGAAAACCTATGTACTTACCGTCTCGTGCAAATCACGGCGCGGGATCGTTGCTGCAATCGCTGGATATTTGGCAGGGAAAGGTTGCAACATAGTAGACAGTGCTCAGTTTGATGATCTGGATGCTGGCAAATTCTTCATGCGCGTCTCCTTCATTTCAGAAGAGGGCGTCGATCACAACACGTTGGTCGACGGTTTTGGGCCTGTTGCTTGCGAATTCGGGATGGACGCGAAGATTCACGATGTTTCCAAGCGCATGAAGGTCATGGTGATGGTTTCCCGCTTTGGGCACTGCCTCAACGATCTGCTCTACCGCTGGAAGATCGGCGCGCTACCGATCGAGATCGTCGGAGTTGTCTCCAATCATTTCGAGTATCAGAAGATAGTGGTCAACCATGACATTCCCTTCCACTGCATCAAGGTCACGAAGCAGAACAAGCCGAAGGCGGAAGCTCAATTGATCGAGATCGCGGAGCAGACCGGCGCGGAACTGATCGTGCTCGCTCGCTATATGCAGGTGCTCTCTGATGAGCTTTGCAAGAAGATGTCGGGGCGGATCATCAACATCCACCATTCTTTTCTGCCCAGCTTCAAAGGAGCTAACCCGTACAAACAGGCCTATGAGCGCGGCGTAAAGCTGATCGGCGCGACGGCGCATTACGTCACTGCCGATCTCGACGAGGGGCCGATCATCGAGCAGGATATCGCCCGCATCACCCATGCGCAGAGCGCCGAGGACTACGTCTCGATCGGCCGCGACGTCGAGAGCCAGGTGCTGGCGCGAGCTATTCACGCGCACATCCACCACCGCTGCTTCATCAATGGCAACCGCGTCGTCGTCTTTCCACCCAGCCCTGGCTCCTACGCGTCGGAAAGGATGGGCTGAGGGATGGCCTCTATCATAGATGGCAAACGCATCGCCGCAGCGGTTATCGATCGGGTCAAGGCAGGCGCTGTTTCGCTCCAAACGACAAGCGGCTTCCAAGCAAGCCTCGCGGTCATTATCGTGGGAGATGACCCGGCGAGCCATGTTTATGTCAACGCGAAAGGCAAGATGGCCGACCGCTGTGGCTTTCGCTCAGTGCAGCACACTCTGCCTGGCGAACCACACAGGATGAGCTTTTAACACTTATCGCCTCACTTAATGCGGACGAATCCGTTCATGGAATTCTCGTCCAGCTTCCATTGCCAAAGCATCTCGACGCCGAACAAATCATTCAGTCGATCCGACCGGAGAAGGACGTGGACGGTCTTCACGTCGTCAACGTTGGAAAAGTAGCTACTGGCGATCTGAAAACCGGCATGATCTCGTGCACGCCAGCAGGTGCAATGGTCTTGGTTAGCCGGGTTCATGGCGACGATCTTTCCGGTCGAAACGCTGTCGTCATCGGGCGGTCAAACCTATTCGGAAACCCAATGGCGCAGCTACTGCTGAATGCCAATGCAACGGTCACGATCGCTCATTCGCGTACCACGGATCTGCCCGGGATTTGCCGACAGGCAGATATTCTCGTGGTAGCTGTCGGCCGGCCGGAAATGGTGAAAGCCAGTTGGCTGAAACCTGGTGCCACGGTGATCGACGTTGGCATCAATCGTGGCCGTCCCGCCAAGACAGGTGAAGGCAAGGCGCGACTTGTGGGTGATGTCGCTTTCAAAGAGGTTGAGAAGATCGCTGCATTCATTACCCCCGTCCCAGGCGGTGTTGGGCCGATGACGATCGCGATGCTGATGGCCAACACGCTAAAGGCTGCTCAAATCCACTGCGGTGTTCCGGCTGGCGAAGCGGAGAAACCCCACGGCAACGACCAGCTGCTGAATGTCGCGAGTCCTGATCCAAGTACTGGAACAGCCGCCCTTTTTTCGCTGTCCCCAGTGATGGCGGCGTCGTGTTCAGATCCCCGATCTACGGCTTCGAACGCAGGCGTCACCTGGGCCTCGGAGCACCTTTTATCGGACTGGTGATCGAAGATGCTCTTCTGTTCAACTATCTGCCGAGCTGACTTCGCAAGTACGCGCTACCTTGTGGTGGTCTTATCAAAGCTCGGATGGAGTAAACCGGCGTGCAGAATTGGTTCAAGGATAAATGCAAAGGCTGAAGAGAGATGAGCACCGGAGCTCGCGCGGACACCGACATGGCGTCTACCTTTTCACCGCTCAAGAACCAGACGTTCCGCTCCGTTTGGCTGTCTATCCAAGTCTCCTCGCTGGGCTGGATGATGCACACTCTTGCCATCGGCTGGCTCATGGCCACCATTTCCACTTCCGATCTGATGGTCGCGCTGGTTCAGGCCTCGTCCAAACTGCCCGCCTTCATCCTGTCTGTCTTCGCCGGGTGTCATCGCCGATAATATCGGCCCACGCGGTGTCATGCTGGTCGGCCGTTCGCTGATTGCGGCAGCGTCGGCCGTCTTGACCGCTCTTATGGCACTCGGCTTTGTCGACCCGTGGGTCATCCTCGGCGTCAGCTTTGTCATGGATGGGCGGCGCCCTCACCGATCCCGCCTGGCAGGCGTCAATTGGCGACATCGTCGATAGGCGCGATATCCCAGCCGCCGTCACGCTCATCAATATCAGTTTCAATACCGTTCGCAGCGTGGGGCCGGCGCTCGGGGGCATCGTTGTCGCCTCGTTCGGGCCTATGATCACGCTTGTTCTGAGCACGCTCAGCTATGTGGTGCCGTTGGCTGTCATCTGGCGCTCCAAATGGTCCATTTTCCCCGCGAGCGGATGACCACCGCGATTTATGACGGTGCGCGTTTCACTGCGATTTCTTCCGAAATCAAGGCTGCGATCGCGCGCGGCGCGCTCTTTGGTCTATCGGGCATTGCCATCCTCGCGCTGCTGCCTCTCGTTGTCCGCGATGACGTGGCGGTCCGCTCGAATACGGTATCCTGATGGCGGGCTTCGGGATCGGCGCCTTTTTCGCAGGCATCACCGCCGGTCACTTCAGACGCCTCCTGTCTCAGGAATGGTTGATTAAGGCTTGCATGCCTCGCTTGCGCAGCATGCTCAGCGTCCCTCGCCGCAGCGCCTTCCGTTGCAGCGGCCGCGACAGTCCTCGCCGTTGGCGGCGCTGGTTGGGTCCTTGCCTGGTCCGGCCTAGGCGTGAGTGTGCAATTGGCATGGATCGTTGGCCGCACCATCTCGATTTATTAGGCGCTGACCTATGGAGGGATCGCAGCCGGCAGTTGGATATGGGGCGCGGTGGCGGAGAACTATTCGCCGACGACAGCGCTGGTGGGCTCAGCCGCAGCTCTGGTGCTGGTTGCCGCAACCGGGTTCGTATTGCCGGTCCTCGAAAACAAGGACACGGACCACGATCCCCGGGAGGGATTCAAGGCGCCGGCGGTCGCCGTAGAACTCAGATCAAGGAGCGGACCGATCGTCGTCAAGATCGAATACGAGATACCGGCCGAGAACACGAACGCATTCCTGGCCCTCATAAATGAACGCCGTCGCGCCCAAAGTCGCCTCGGTGCCCCGCATTGGATCGTTGAGCGCGACCTTCAAGAGCCTTGCCGATGGACGGAAAGTTTCCGCACGCCGACCTGGACCGACTACATTCGCCTGAACCATCGGCGCACTGCAACCGACAAGGAGCTGGACGATCGTCTGTGGGAGCTGCACAAGGGAGAGCATTGCCCTCGGATGAGGCTTTCAATTGAACGGCCCGCCGGGCATCCGCGCAAGGCCGACCGTGTCGCGCCCTTCATCGCGCGGATTTGATGTCGGGCTTCACGGGTGGTGCGCTTTGCCCGAGCAATGTCGCGAGATGAGCAAGCCGCGGAATTCTCGGATCCTCCCTCATAGATACGCCCAGCGAGGAAGTAAATATGGTATTCCGACTGAAGGAGCGCCTCGGCAAGCGGTTCGAGGAAGAAGTTCAATTCTTCAAGGGCTGGCAAAGGGACAGGAAAGGCGTCGGCGCCATTATCCCCACCTCGATCCATACGGCGGGCAGGATGGCGAGCGTAGTCGATCCGCACTCGGGTCTGCCGGTTCTGGAATTAGGCGCTGGGACCGGAGTCATCACAAAGGCTATTTTGGAAAGAGGCATCAAACCACATCAATTGGTTTCGGTGGAATATTCGAGGGAGTTTTACAACTGTCTGACACAGCGCTTCCCCGAAGTGGACGTTCGGTTGGGCGACGCGTTTCAGCTTAATGATGTGCTGGGCGATCACCGACACGAAAACTTCGACTGTGTCGTCAGGGCGGTCCCGATGCTGAGCTTTCCGATGGGCGCGCCGCGTCGCACTGCTCGAAGGATTTGCTCGATCGCATTCCCGTAGGCCGACCTGTGATTCAGATCACCTATGGGCCTCTCTCCCCCCTAGTGAAGATGCCCGAGCGCTACGTGGTCTCGCACTATGATTTCGTTGTCCGCAACATCCCGCCGGCGCAGCTGTGGACATATCGAAGGGCAATCTAGCGGTTCCTGAAGCGAGGGATTCGACTCATGCCCGGCCTCGTCGCGTCTTTCACTCGAATCTGAAGCGCATTCCTCCTTCAGAACGCCGGTCATTGCGGCTCTGATCACGCAAGATTTCGCCTTGACGCTCGTAGCTTCCATCAATCAAGCCGAGCCAGATCGCGACCGACGCCGCCGGGCGGCTGTTGGCCGCGCCAAGCTTCTGCGTGGCGGCATCGAGACAGTAGCGCACGAGTGCGGTAGGAGACGCCAACGGGTCATGGCGATTTCGGGTATCGGCGCCTTGCCTGCACTGTGATGGCGACATATGGCATTCAAAAGATAGGGTTTGGTCGTTGTCGCAGGCAGATCTGGCGGGTCAGAGGCAACGCAGGTTTGTGAGGCGTCACGATGTGCAGCGCTAGGCAATTCGTCGCCAAGTAGGCGCTTTAACTGCTTTAACTGGAGAATTTCGAGGAAGCTCCGAGAAATAGCGACGCCGCCGACAAGTAGGAGAATGTCGGCGAGTACCGGACCCGTGAAGGAGCCCACTGACAGGGGCCTTTGCCTTGACCCGGATGACCGCCTGTCAAAACGTGCCGATGACGGCGGCCATGTTCGCCATCTCGACGAACCGAATTCGTGGATACCGTCACGTCGGCGCAGCTCTTCGCCAGGGCGACCTCGTCGGGACACAATCGAAGATCCGGCGCCTTTTCACACACACGGCCCCCAGCCCGAAATCAGAGAACGGGTTGTCACCACCACCGACTGCTGCTCGGATCTTTCCGAATTTGCTGAAGATCGCAACTGGTGGGTGGACGCTCTTGACGCATCAACTGAGCCAAGAGTGCGGTGTGCACGGCTGCCAAGTCTCAGATGTGCGGCTGGCCGACGCCTGTTGCCCAACGGCCTCAAATATTGAGGCCGTCTCGCGTGAGGTCGTCCATGACAGAGCGGACGGCGCTTTCAGCGATCGCAATGATCTCCTCGACCTCAGCCTTCGTCGTCACAAGCGGTGGGGCAAAGCCCAGAATGTCGCCATGGGGCATGGCGCGGGCGATGAGGCCGCGCTCACGTGCTGCCTTGGAGATGCGCGCGCCGACCTTGAGCGTCGGATCAAAGCGTTTCCTGTTATCGCGATCGGCGACGAATTCGATTGCACCCATCAAGCCAACGCCACGCACTTCACCGACGATTGGCAACTGCGCAAACTTTTCCTTGAGCTGTGCCTGAAAGAAGGCACCTACCTCACGAGCATTCGCGGGGAGATTTTCTTTCTCGACAATGTCGAGGACCGCATTGGCCGCGGCAGCCCCGATCGGATGACCTGAATAGGTGTAGCCATGGGAGAACGCGCCGACCTTGTCTGCCCCGTCCTCAAGGACCTTGTAGACCTTCTCACCAACGATTGCCGCTGAGAGCGGAAAATAGGCCGAGGTCAGACCCTTCGCGACTGTTATGAGGTCTGGCTCGATGCCGTAGTGCTGCGACCCGAACATGGAACCTGTTCGACCGAAACCGGTGATGACCTCATCGGCAATGAGCAGAACATCATGCTTCTTAAGCACGGCTTGAATTGCCGCCCAATAACCTTCTGGCGGAGGCGTAATGCCCCCGGTGCCGAGCACCGGCTCGCCGATGAAGCCACCGACATTGTCTGGCCCCAGGCGCTCGATCAGCTGATCGAGCTCTTCGGCACGCCGCGTTGAGAACTCGCGTTCGGTCTCGCCCGGGTTTGCGCCCCAGTAATGGTGCGGGACACCAGTGTGAACGATCTGCGAGAGCGGCAGGTCCATATGGTCGTGATAAAAGCTCATGCCCGTCATCGAGCCGGAGACTACGCTGCATCCGTGATAGCCGCGCTCACGGGAAATGATCTTCTTCTTGCTCGGCTTGCCGCGCAGATTGTTGTAGTACCAGACGAGCTTGGCTTGGGTCTCGTTCGCATCCGAGCCCGACATACCGTAAAAAACCTTGCTCATCTTTCCCGGTGCCATCTTGACGAGGCGATCCGAAAGGATCGCGAGTTCGTCCGTCGTATGCGCGGCATAGGAATGGTAATATGCCAAACGAAAAGCTTGCCGCGAAATCGCTTCAGCCACTTCGCTACGACCATAGCCAACATTCACGCAATAAAGACCGGCGAATCCATCGATAAACTGATTGCCGTGGGCGTCCTGAATTCGAATGCCCTTTCCCGTCTCGACAATGGTCGGGTCGCCGAGTTTGCCTGTGGCAAAATCCTTGAGCTGCGTGAAAGGATGCAACACGCTACTTCTATCCTTCTCGGATATCTCTTTGATATTGACGGTCATTAGCTACGTCCTTTCATGCTGCAAGATTGCCAAAACATGTGTATTTTGGCTCCAGGTACTCCGCGATGCCGTGCTTGGAGCCTTCGCGTCCCAAGCCGGACTGCTTCCATCCCCCGAACGGGATAGGCGCCCCGGTAAATTTTGGCGTATTCACCGCGACCATGCCGTATTCGAGCCGGTCAGCCAGGCGCATGGCGCGGTTGAGGTCTCGCGTGTAGACATATGCCGCTAGGCCCATTTCCGAGTTATTCGCCCGGGAGAGCACCTCCACCTCGTCGTCAAAGGGGAGGATCGCAGCTACGGGACCAAAGGTCTCTTCCTTTGCTACCCGCATATCGTCGGTCACATCGGCGAGCACCGTCGGCGTCACGAAATTACCACCAAGTTGGCTCTCCTGCGCCCCCAGCACCATGCGAGCACCGGCAGAAAGAGCTTCGAAAACCTGCTGACCACATTTTTCGGCGACGGATACCTTGGTCATTGGACCGATTTCGACCCCAGGTTCCAATCCGTGCCCGACTTTCAGTTTGCTGGTGGCTTTAGCGAATTCTTCTACAAAGCACTCATAGAGGCGCTCCTGCACATAGATCCTGTTTGCCGCTAGGCAGTCCTGACCAGACGTCGCGAATTTGGCTGACATACATCCTGCGACCGCCGCCTCTATCGGCGTGTCGTCGAAAAGTATGAAGGGGGCGTTGCCACCAAGTTCGAGTGACGCTCTTTTCACGGTTTTGGCGGATTGTTCGAGCAGTATTCGACCGACCTGGGTTGAGCCCGTGAAAGAGAATGCCCGAACGTCGCTATGCTCTAATAGCCTCTTTGCAAGCGGAGGAGCCTCGCCTGTTATGACCTGAAACACGCCGGCAGGAAGCCCTGCCTCTTGGGCAAGACGGGCAAGTGCGAGGGCCGATAAGGGCGTTTCAGGCGCGGGCTTGACGATCATGGTGCAGCCAGCAGCCAGGGCAGCTCCTGCTTTTCTGGTGATCATCGCCGAAGGAAAATTCCATGGCGTGATCGCGGCGGTCACTCCGATCGGCTGCATATCCACGGCTAGGCGGCATCCGGCTAGATGGCTAGGGATGGTTTCGCCGTAGGACCGCTCCCCCTCCGCCGCAAACCACTCGAGAAAGGTAGCGGCGTATGCAATCTCACATCTGGCTTCGGTCAGTGGTTTACCCTGTTCGCAGGTGAGGATGACCGCTAAATCTTCTGCGTTTTCGCGCATGCCAGCCGCCCATCTCCGCAGGTATGCGCCGCGTTCGGAAGGCAAAACATCGCGCCACCGCCCGAAAGCGGTTCTTGCGACGGAAACAGCGTTGTCGACATCTGACGGTTCGCACGCCGCTACTCTTGTCAGCTCTTCGCCGGTCGCGGGATCGACCACGGCGAGTGCTTCCAGTTTAGAGATCCACACACCATTCAGATGGGGGCGCGTTTGCAAAAGATCTGGCCGTTTGAGGCTCGCTAGTGCTGCTCTTGCAAGACCTTTCATTTGTAACTCCAATGCGAGCGTTCGACTTGCAGCAGGCTACGCTTCCCAAAACGTCGATCGGCAGCGCTGGTGAGGCCGCTACCGTCGCGCTCCTGCAAATAATCCCTTTCTGCTGAGCTTTTTCTTCACTTGGGCTCCTCGATAGTATTCGACGATTCGAACGTGCTGTCGGCTAGGCTCGCGAGTGTGTCATAGGCACAATTCAATGGGAGGCGTCGACCCGCAGCAAGACCGCGACGATCATAACGGCCCCGGCGGACAGCAAAAATGTAAGCGTGGCGCGGGGTTTCCGCTAAGGGCTGGAATTCCAGGTCATTCCGCTGAAATCCACCGCAACTTTCTGAGAGTGGCAGTTGTTCCTCAACCCCGGCGCCAGATATGTCGTGGGCTCCCCAACGGCCATGGAGGGCTTCGAGGAAGAACCGCTATGACCTGACACTCCGACACGATGCGTGAATGAGATGCCGGCCACGAACATTGTCGTTCGCAAAATTTGATCGCTGTGTGCCCCTCTATTTTTCAGCATTCGGCTAGACGATAAGATTCCGTCAAGGGGCACTGACCCTGCGTAAAGACCTCAAAAACCCAGCTTTCTCACTCAGGGGCGGGTATGTCCGCCCGAAGTAGTCTTCTCAGGCATGTTAGCTGTAAAGCACTACGATTGACACTTGAAAATGCCTAATCGGGCCCGGCAACCGGCAGCAGAAATCGTACACGAGTTGGACAACAAAAATTCCCCCCGCTTGTTCACGGCTCGAGCCGTGCTCATGGCCTCAACAGACGGATGCACCGCGTTCGCTAGGATCGTCGAGCTCGGCCTGCCGTCGATCGGCAAGCTGATATTCACCGCAGCCAGATGCCGTGATCTGGTGGTCGGTCAAGGACGTTATTGCGAGCAAAGCGGTTACTTCTCTCATGCGCCCGCGACACCGCTGCTGGATGGCTTGCGTGCCTTGCTTCGATACAATCACGGAGGAGATCCGACAACACTTGCAGGCGCCAACCACCTCGCTGCATACGAAAGACGCTCGCGGAGTTGAGTTTCGACCCAACCGATCCGGGGACATGCGCCTCAACTATCAAGCGTCCAGATATAGCTATGGCTGCAGCTTTTGGCGCTCCCGCTCCACGACAAGGAACAGACGCGCGCTAACGTCGCCGCTGACCGTCATCCGTAGCACAGATCTTGGAGAGTGATCCTAGCACAAAGATTAGCGCCAATGGATGAACGCTTCCACATTTGCGGGCTCGGATGCCTGGAAACAAACCGACTTGAGGTAATCATCGTGATGAACCCTTCGCCTAATCGCATTGAGAAAGATTCGCTTGGTCCTGTAAGCATCCCGGTTGATGCCTACTACGGACCTCAGACGGCGCGGGGCATCGCCAACTTCCCTATTTCGGGAATAAGGATCAGCCATTTCCCGAACCTCATCAAGGCGCTTGCCTATGTGAAGATGGCAGCGGCGCGCGCCAACGCCTCACTCGGCGATCTGGAAAAACAAAAGGCCGACGTCATCTGCCAAGTCTGCGAGGAAATCGCAGCGGGCAGGCATCTTGGCGAATTCCCGCTCGATGTGTTTCAGGGCGGTGCCGGGACCACGACCAATATGAACGTCAACGAGGTCATCGCCAACCGCGGCTTGGAAATCATGGGACTGCCACGCGGAAAATACGACGCTTTGCATCCCAATAATGACGTGAACTTCGCTCAGTCGACAAATGACGTTTATCCGACGGCGATCCGCCTTGCGATCCTTCTGTCGCAAGGGGCGTTGCAACGAGCTTTAGAACAACTCGCCGCTGCGTTCGAGGCCAAAACAAACGCACTTACTCACTCTCTCGTAGTGCACGAAACACCCATCCTACGAACTAACATCAGAGGAGCCATAAATGAACACCGAAGCGTTCACGGCTCATGAGTCTAACGTTCGTCGCTATGGGCGATCGTTTCCCGCGGTCTTTACGAAAGCCCTTGGGGCGACAATCTGGG
>NZ_JAMYPU010000040.1:0-37067 GCF_040320535.1 Mesorhizobium sp. M0676 | reverse complement strand
CCGCCTTACAGCCCCGACTTTAACCCGATCGAGAATGCCTTCTCCAAGCTGAAGTCGATCCTCAGGAAAGCCGCCGCACGCAACAGCCCCGAGCTTTGGGACGCAATCCGCGACGCCTTGCCACGCTTCACCGCCGAGGAGTGCTCAAACTACTTCTGCGCCGCAGGATGCCTGAGTGATCAGATTCTGCTCTAGCTGCGCAAGGCGTTCACTGCCACCGCCCTGGCCCTGGTGACGACCGCTCCGGCTCTGGCCGCCACCGACGTCGGCAAGATCGCGGATATCCTGCTCGGCAATGGCATGGGTCGACATCCCCGATCACCGCGCGCCAATCGTCACTCATATGGTCTGGTACAAGGTCGGCAGCGCCGACGAGCACCCGGCAAATCCGGACTTGCCCCATTTCCTCGAGCGTCTGATCTTGAAAGCGATCACCAACCGCGCCGACAGCGAGTTCGACCGAGCGGTCTCAGTCAGCGGCGGCGACAAAACGCCCTCACCGCCTATGACTCGTTTTGGGCGAGATGATGGGCTTCGAGCGATCGCATGTTCAACCTCATCCTCAACGAGAATGATCAAGACCGAGCGAAACGTGATGATGAGCGCCGTTGGCGCAGAGAGACGAACCCGCAGGTCCGCTGGACGAGGAGGTCAACGCGACATTGCGGCCGAACCAGCCCTACCGCATTCCGGTCAACGGCTGGATGCAGAAGATGGAAAAGCTGAACGGCACCGAAGCATTCACGATCTACAACAAATATTGCCGACCGAACGACGCGGTGGCCGGCAGGTAGAACCAGGCGCTGGCCGCGAAGACCTTTGGCAGGGTTGTGTGCGGGCCGGACCTGCCCGCGCGCAACCGCCGGTCGAGCCCGGCTAGTAGAACCGCGACTCATCTTCTAGCGAATTCAGGTATTCTCCCTTTCCAGTTGGCAACCGTGGTCTGCTAGCTGTCTGGCCGAGGTCCTATGAGGAGCTTGGACGTCCGGACTACACACCGAACCTGCTATATACGCCTGGCGTTGAGGAGGAAACCGATTGCCCCTGTGCCCGCCGATGATCCGTCACCTGAGATCCCCTGACCTGTTTGGACCCATCGATCGCCTGCCGGCACTTGGCACGCGGATTAGAGAGCGGACATTCGAGGTCCTCAACCCGTCGACCGGCGAAGTGCTGGCAGAACTACCTGACATGGGAGTCGAAGAGACATGCGCTGGAATCGAGAAGGCCTATGTCGCGCAGCCTGGATGGGCGGGGTTTACCGCACGTGAGCGCAGCGATGTTCTATGGCGATGGCATGAGTTGATCATCGTCCACACCGACGATCTCGCTGCAATTCTCACCGCGGAGATGGGCAAGCCGCTTGCCGAGGCCAAATCGGAGATATCGCATGCTGCGGCGTATCTGCAATGGTACGCCGAGGAGGCAAATCGCGTCTATGGCGAGACGATCTCCGCACCATCGACGGACCGCCGAATGCTGGTCATCAAGCAGCCCATCGGTGTGGTCGGCACGATAACCCCATGGAATTTCCCGGCCTCGATGGTGGCGCGCAAAATCTCGCCAGCCTTGGCGGCGGGCTGCACGATTGTCCTCAAGCCCGCTGAACAGACGCCGCTCGTGGCTGGAGCAATGTTCGCCCTCGCCCATCAGGCAGGCTTCCCCGAAGGCGTCGTCAACCTGATCTATGCGTCCGAAGGTGACGCGGTCGGCCGCGAACTTTGCACAAATCCCAAGGTCCGCAAGATCAGCTTCACCGGCTCTACTGAGATCGGGCGCCTACTCATGCGCCAGTGCTCGGACCAGATCAAAAAAGTCAGCCTAGAGCTCGGCGGCAATGCACCCTTCATCGTCTTCGATGATGCCGATATCGATGCCGCGGTTGACGGTGCGATCCAGGCGAAGTACCGCAATGCCGGCCAGACCTGCGTTTCAGCGAACCGCCTTTACGTCCAGTCGCGCGTTCACGACGAGTTCGTCGAGAAATTCGTGGAACGGGCTCGCCAACTTCAAGTTGGTGACGGTTTCGCTCCCGGAGTGGACATCGGGCCTCTCATCGACAAGCAGGCTTTGGCCAAGATTGAATCCCATATTGCCGATGCCGTAGCTAAAGGCGGCGCAATTCGATGCGGGGGCAAACGCGTCGGCACGAATGGCACGTTTTTCCAACCAACGGTCCTGACCGGTGTCACCAGTGAGATGACCGTGGCGCAAGAAGAGACATTCGGGCCGCTCGCACCGATTATTCGCTTCAACGATGCGGATCAGGTCGTGCGTGATGCCAATGAAACGATCTACGGCCTCGCGGCGTATTTTTATGCCTCTAACCTGAAGCGTGTCTGGCGTGTCGCCGAGGCCTTGGAATATGGAATGGTCGGGGTAAATACCGGCCGGATGTCTTCGGAAGCGGCGCCGTTCGGTGGGATAAAACAGTCCGGCATCGGGCGGGAGGGATCCCGCCATGGCCTCGAGGACTACCTCGAAATGAAATACCTCTGCATGGGCGGCATCTGAAGCATTGGCTTGCAGGGTTCACAGACGGGTTACCTAGCGAGCGATCTCCAAACGTGTGAATTGTAGAATCGCTCCTCGATTGGGAACTGAGGGGCGGTCCGCACCCGAGCAAACACGCAATCCTGAGGAGCCCCCTAAAATGCTGGATGTATCTCTCGACGAGACAAGCGTCTGCATTTTCGGCGAAGACAGCGCGCAGGCGACGGAGGATACGCTTGCGATTTGGCGGCCCTCGCCGACTATCCTCAGGCGACGGGCTGTCGTTGCGCGGTCTGCTTGGAAGCTTGTGCACCAAGCCATCGTCAACGCTGATTGAGCAATATCCGGCTTCAGGGGCAGAAATTGGACCTGCTACATTCCGAGATCAGTAGCTCAGCTGTTCTTCGGCTGACTGCCGCGCCGGTACACGCTCGGACAGAATTGAAGGTACCATCACATTCGCATCCACATTGGTGATCGGCGCACGGTCCAGGGCGCGCCAGGTTGACCAAGCGGGTCGAACCGCATTACAGCCTTGACCGGCTGGAGGACGGAAATCCCGATGCCGAAGAGGTTGGTCAGCCCAGTCGAGCCCACACGCATTTTCGGCACGAACAGCAAGGGCTGGGAAGCGATCGGCCGAGCGGTCCTTGAAGGGGCGGGCCAGGGTTGTTTGACGACGCGTTGGTTCAGGTCAGCTAATCTAGTCTCTACCGTTCAGAGCGGCTTCCCTCGCCAGTGACAGCGAGTCAAGATATTTGGCATCGTCGGCTTTGATTGCCGCGCAGATCTGGTCGAGATGGGGACAGCTCACTGGTGCACCTTTGGGCTCATAGTGTTTCCTCGTCATCGAGATGAGGATTGCCGGATTTGGCGTAGAACACCAACACGGGTCCGAGATCAAAGCGCGTCCCGGGCGCAAGGCGTTGGACGGACCGGGGCCATTTTTCGGTTGAGGCGCCATCGATGCCTCGCGCCAGCGTTTTGGCGAAGCGGGGCATCAGCGGAGCGAGTGTCGGTGCCAGGATCGCAGCGGCCGTCGTCTGAAGGGCTAGCGAAGTCCGATTGCGGGCGGGATAGAAACGTCGCGCCGCCGCAAAGTCTCGCGCCCCGCGGTAGATCACGCAATCGCGCATGAATTCGCAGACCTGAGTGGCCGCGCGCCGAACCGAGAAGCCTTCGTCCGTATAGGCGCGCTCCATCGCAGCGCGATAGATCTCTATGCCAGCAAAGAAGGCGCGGTCGACCGGGCTCCAGTCGCCTGCATCGGGTACACGGCCGGCAAAATCGTGCTTGATTTCCTGGTTCAACGCCTCAAGCCAGTTCAGCCAGATGCTTTGGAACACCTCGTTCTCGGTGCGGCGCAGTGCGTCCAGCGTGAAATCCGTCCGCTCATCTTCCGGGCGTGTCAGGCCCAAATGAAGGCGCACGACGTCGACTGTCTTTGGGCTCAGAACCTCCTTGCCCCAGACCGCATGGCGGCAGCTGGTTGAGAATTTCTTCCCGTCGAGCAGGTAGAACTCGTTGACGTGATAGCGAATGCGTGGCGTCCAGTGGGAGAAGACCTCGGCGTAAAGAGCGGGGTAGAGTAGCGCGTGGTAGAACGAATTGTCGAAGCCGAAGAAATGGACAATCTGCCAGTCGTTGCCGGGCATCTCCGCCTTCCAGTCGCGACCCATCGAGCGGCCGAGCGCCTGGATGTTGTACAGAAAACCGAATGCCATCTCCGGCCACACCCAGATCACTTGCCCCGGGAACCCCTCGGCCGGCAGGCCCCAGTCCGAGGGGTGGGTAATGGGCACTGAAAAGTCGCCGCGTTGGCGTAGGCGCGCGAAGAGATCCAAGATCCGTAGCGGGACGCCCGACGCCCTTAGATGCCGGTCGATATTGTCGTAGCACTGGTCCATGGCAAATTCCGGACGGCCGAGGGAGCCGACCACCGGCGCCTCGGGAGACTGCCGTGACCGCGCTGCACCTAAGTCGTGGCAAAGGTTTGGGGCACCGCATTCCTCGCAGATGTTGCCAGCGGCGGAGCCGCCGCAATCGGGGCAGAGGCCGCCAACATCCGGCTCGTAAAGATAATGGCCTGTCACAGCATCAAAAAGCGCAGGGCTCTGGCGCAAATCTACCGCCGCGCTGCTCAGAAGACTCCGGAAACACGCGGTTTGGAACTCGCCGTAACCGTCATCGCCCATTGTGGCTTGGAAGCTGTGGACCTCACAATCGAGAAGTGCAAGCGTGGCGCGAATCTCGTCGGCGTAGTAGCGCGCCACGTTTGCAGGCGTCGATTGATCGGCATCGGCGCGTGTCGCGACATAGCTCTGGTAATCGTCGCTTCCGGTCAGGTGATAGGCCTCGACTCCTTTCATGCGCAGGAAACGAGTATAGACATCAGCGCCGAAATAGGGGCCAGAAAGATGCCCCAGATGCAGATCGCCATTTGGCGTTGGCGGCGTGGAGAAGACGAAGATTGGGCCGCGTGGAGCCGTGGTCTTTGTAGCGGCATCAAGGGCGGCCTCGCCGTCTCGCCAGTAGACAGCGACGAAATCTAGGTCTTTGTTTCCGTCATTGCGCAGCACATGCGCTTCAAAAGGGTGAAACAGAACGACATCGCCCGCCTCGACCGAGATTTCCCCCCGGTCGGTCCTGACATTGCCCGATCCTGACAGGATCACGAACGCCTCGATTTCGTCGTGCCGATGGGGCTCGGATGTGACGCCGGGTCCAACCTTTCCGAATGAAAACCCCGTGCGAGCGCTGCCCGTTCCAAGCGTGGCCGTGTCGATACCGAACGCCCGCGACAGCTCCGTTCGAGAAAACGTGTATTTGCGCATGATAAGGAACCCTAGCTGTAACAGTGGCACCTCGGCTGCCAATGCAACAGCCGCCCGTGCATTTCGTGCACAGAAACGGTAGCCCGGCCCGTTGGCAGCCCCGGCCGGGATAGTGCAGCTCTGGGCCGCCAGGCGAGGCGACCAGGTGGGCACCAGTCGGGTTGCAGCGCCACAGAGGATCGCCCTGCGGCCACCTCTAATACACGTGCCGAAGCGTCTTAACGGGCTGCGGTCGATGCTCCGCGACCCCGCAAATCAGACGGCCATACCGTCCGCGCATTTTTGAGCGGTCGATCAGTCGTGTGCATGCCTCCGCCTGGCCTGCGTGAGCTCAATCGCGATAGAGGATGCCATTTGGGGGCTTGAGATTGTCGAGATCGGCCACTTTGCCCTCGGGCGGGTTAAGGGCGCGCTTAAGCACGTTATATTCAGCGCGGGTCGGCCCGCCGGTTGAAGCACGCTGGAACACCAAGTAGAGCGTCCGCCGAGAACGATTGCTTTTGTTCGGTCGTGAGTAGTGAGGTGCGTAATCGTCGAAGATGAAGATGTCGCCAGCCTTCCATATTATGGGTTCCCAGGAGAACTTTTCGGCAACTTGAGGATAGATCACCCCACCGGCATCCATAGGAAACACCCCCTTTTCGTGGTTGCCGGGGCTGAAAAAAAGCCCGCCGTTTTCCGGGTCGGAGTCGTCGACGCCTATGGCAACCACCGCATGGACCATGCGGTCGGGGAGTTTGTGTGGAATGTGATAAATGTCCTGATGCGGGAGATAGCCGCCGCTGTCTGAATAGTGGAAAATCAGCAACTCCTTGAGCCTGCGCGAATCTTCGCCAAGCAACTCCTCGACCGCTGACTTTATGCGCTGATCTTCTAAGAGCAAACGACGCAATGGACCATGGAAGTCGAGAAAATTCTCCATCTTGGAGGTGATCTTTCGATTGTCCGTCGTCTTCTCGAACCACATGAGCCATTTATCATCGCTGACGGCCCAGCGTGACATATCTTCGACAAAGGTAGAGATATCTTCCTGAGCCGCTGGATCGAAGAACCTTTCGAGCCTGACGTATCCGTCCTTCTGCCACTTTTCTCTTTGTGCATCAGTCAACATGCGAAAAGCCTCCTGTTGGAAACACTGGTTTGGTTGGACATGCCAATTAGGGCGGTCGGGCGCTGATCAAGTTGCGGGTCCACGGAGACGGACTCACGTGAGAGGGAGGCGATGCTAAGTGCGTTCCGCTCCGGCGGATATTGTCCGCAGAAGCTCGGCGCGAGACTGCCTATGTCAGGCTCAGCCGGGTCCAGGGGTTCCGCAAACTGGGCCGGATCAATCGCTTCACCCGGTTCAACCACGACACGCATCGCCAAAGGCCGGCACCATCCGCTACCTGCCGACCCAGCCATGGCCGCCAAGACCACGGCGCTCTTTCGAGTGAACGACTGGGTACGGCCTTGGCAACCGTAGGGGAAATGCACGCCCCCAGAGTGATGCGATGCGCCGCTTGGTCCAAGGGCTTGGTCGGTCACGATGATATCGGAGAAGCCTCCGGGGTTCGCCGCAGCGCAGGCGGGCATCATTCCTAGGATGCCACCGCCGATGATCAAAAGCATACGAGTCATATTCCACTGCCCATTTCTTCGGCTGCGTGGTCGGGCCAGCTCTCGATCGAGGTATGGGTGATGAAGCCAGGATGCTCGGGGTTCGCGCATGGCGCGCGCCCAAGTAGGCTATCGAGGATGCGACGCGCGCGCCAGGCCAGCAAGCTTAGGTTCGGATCGGCCAGGCCGCGCTGCCCGAGGCTCGCATTTTGTACGAAGATGCGTCTGTCACACGGTCCGTCCCAGCTCACCGAAAAATCCTCGCGAATAGCTAATTCATTGTCGATCTGCTCCAAGCGGCCCATGATCGGTTCCAACAAGCTTGGGACCGCGTTCCCGTAACCGGTGGCCAGGATGACGATGTCAGCCGTGACTTCTTCGACCTCGTCCATGCCATGCTGCAGGGTCAGCCTGTGACCCGGTCCGGCGTTGATGCAGTGCGAGACGGTGCAGCCCGGCCGCAGTGTGATGTCGCATCGGTATGGCTCGAAAAATGCATGGCGGTACAGCGCCTGATAGATCGCGCGCAACGTGCTTTCCGAAATGCCGTCCGAAGCAAGCACGAAACGCCGCAGGAGCAGCTTACGCTGCGACTCGCTCATCGCCGCGAAGCGATCCGAAAAGCAGGGCATGAACAACTCGTTTGTGAACGGGCTGTTGTCCAGAGGCAGATAGTTTTCGCGCTGCGAGACCCAAGTGATCGAGGCAGGCCGCCGTTCGTTCGGCAGGCCGACAAGGTGCAACATCACCTCGGCTCCCGACTGGCCTCCGCCGACCACGCAGACATGCTTTCTCCGCACCTCAGGGTGGATGTGCAGTAAAACCGATGAGTGGAACAGGTTGCGTCCAATCCAGCCCTGAAATTGAGGCGGAATTTGCGCCTGCTTGCCAATGCCGACCACAACGTTTCTGGCGCCGAGAACCGCCTTATCCGTCCGCACCTGAAACTCGCCGTCAAAGCGGATTTCGCGCACTGTCTCACCGCCACGCACAAGTGGGTTCCTGTGGAAGACCCAGTTCAGGTATTGTTCGAACTCCACTCTGAGCACGGCTTCGAACTGTGCGTTCAGGAAGTGATACAGACGCCCGTTCTCGTGCAGGAAGTTTACGAAAGTGTAGGCTGATCGCGGATTCACCAGAGTGACCAGGTCCTTGAAGTGACTGACCTGGAGCTCCGAGGAATCGAATGCGCTGCCTGGATGCCAGCGGAAGTCGACCTGCCGATCCAGGAACACTGCCCCTTTCCCAACTTGCTCGTGTATCTGACACGCAAGGCTCAAATTGGACGGGCCAGCACCGATCCCAACGCAAGATAACTCCACCTGCTTCCTCCTATAGCGCCTTCCCACTAGGCGGCTTGTTCGCGGCGAATATCGGCCATAGCCATTAGCCTCCGCTCACGGACTTCGAGCCCCAGTCCCGACCGGGCTTGCGAGAATTTGTCCTGCGCGTTCGGGTCTTCGCATGTAGACCGCGCATTCCAGCCCGGTGACAATCGACGATGCCGGCGACGTGGGGCAACGACGTTTGTCCTTTCCGCCCGTCTGGATGCCCCCCTCGCCGTCACGCGAGGAGCTTTCCAGGCCCACTAAGGTGTTTGAAGCCGGCGCAATCGCCTGACTCGACCATGACGCGCCGGCGTTTCGGCGGCTTGATGGCAGGCGAGAGCGCGGTTTTCACTGCGGCGACGGCATTTTCGGTGCGCATGATCATGGACGACGTCTGGCTGATGCGTTCGCAGAGTCCCCATGCATGGGCCGTGCCAGGAAGGAAATTTTATTAAACAATGGGTTGGCGGATTTACGATCCTGTCGGAAATCCGACATTGGGGGGGACGCCTCACTGCGGCGCCCGATTTGCACGTCGATGTCGCTTTTTCCGATAGCTAATCGGGCACCTTCTGCACCAGAATACTTCTTTTGTGGAGACCAGCACGAAGTCTTCATGAACGGACAGTGCAGAACCTTGCGTCTCTGCCGGACAGAGTACCCGCACGATCAGCTCTGTTCCCGGCCGACCAGCCGACCGCGTGGCAAAGATTGAGAGCGGCGAAGCTTGCGCTAACGGCCACATTTCTCCGGTATTTCAGCGATGCATTCCTCGAGACGCTTCAGGCGGCACTTCGCATTGCGAAGTTCATGTCCGGCTTCGAATCGCCGATGGCGACCCTGAGGTGTAATCGCCACGAGATCGCGCTCCAGTTCGGCAATGCGCGCACGCAACCTGCCGAGCCTCTTCCTGACGCCAACGCATTTATGCATCCACGCCCGCAAATCGGTCTTCCTGGCAGCACCCTAAAAGCTATGCGGATTATGCCACCGAGACGTAATTTCCGGCAAGCCCAGCGTTCTTCGGGAAGAAGGCTGACGCTGCTTGAGCGAAAGCACTAGGAACCCTCGGATCTGACGCGTCGCGTCGGCCGATTGCGGCAGCTCCAAAGCGCAGGGACAGGCCGTCAAGCGCCGGGCAGCGTGCCCTTCATCGACATTGCGAAGACATCGAGCAGGATGGCCAGCCCGACGCCGCACGCGGTCAGGATAAGGCCGGCCATGAAGATGCGGTTGGCGCGTTCGTAGATGGGTCGGCGCAACGAACTCATGTCGAGTAGCAGGGACAGCGCCCGCAACTGCAACGTGATGCCGACCAGGATCGGCACAACGGCGAACAGGTCGTAGAGCCGCCATGGCATGGGGTTCGCAGCCCAATGGGTGACGAAGCCGAGCGAAAAGGCAAGCAGAATGCCGACGACGGTGATTGTGCCGTTGCGAAAAATCGTCTCGATCAGCTCTTCCTTCGGATCGTGTTCGTCCAAGCGTCCCTCCTCTCACTCAGCAGTTGCAGGCCTTTGCACGGTCGACGTAGACTCTCGGGAAATCCCTGTACATCGCCGCCAACTAGTCAAGGGCCGAGGACCGAAGCCGCGAGGCAAACGTTTTTGGTTTGCGCTGGCCTCATCACTTCCTCAGGCGCCATCGGCCTTTGCCGCGAAGTGAACGATGGAAGCGCCGCCTGCCACGGGTGCTGCGCTCAGAGCGGCAGGGTCAAGAGCGTCATTTCAGCTGGAGTGTCTACAATGAAATAAAAAAAGCTGAATGGCACTCTAGGGCCTGTTGAGATTCATCGTGAGTTTATGACGGCGGCAGCGAGTTGGATGATTGCGTTGAAGCTCTGGTCAGTTTTGTCAGCTCGCATGGCCTACGCTCGAACTCCTTGAGTTTGCAGAAGAGTTATCGATGAGATGACGCCATTTGTAGAGTTCGAGATTGAGAGGGAGCGGCAAGGCGCGCCTCGGATGCTGCGAGATGACGATCTTGGCTCGCCGCGTTCGTTCAGATCGGCAATGATGGTGTTGCTGTCGAAGGCCTTAGCGCGACCAGCCCGCCGAAGGCGAGGACGCCCGAGGCCGCAAGCACGCAAGGGCGCGCCGTCGCCGACCAGATCCGGCCGAAGGTACCGAAGCTGGCGACAATCATGGACGACGCCGAGCCAGACGTGCTTGCCTACATGACTTTCCCCTAGGAGCACCGCGCCAAGCTGCACTCGACAACCCCATCGAACGCCTCAACGGCGAGATCAAGCGGCGCACCGAGGTCATCGGCGTCTTCCCAAGGATGATGCTCGTCCGCCTGGTCGGCGCGATCCTGCTCGAACAGAACGACGAATGGGCCGTGCAGCGCGCCAGATACATGACGCTGGAAACCATCAGCCAAATGAGCGATGATCCGCTCATCAGCCTGCCAGCCGTGGCACGCTGATCAGCCCGGCCCCATGCGGGAGAGGCGGCGACCAAGCCGTCAGCTACGCCTGTATGGGGCGATGATTGTCAAGCTTGATTCGTTTCCTCATCTCCTCGTTCGGCTGATTGGCGACCATGTGCTCGTGCCGACCTGGCTTCGAACTGGCTGCCGCCCGCAGTGACGGTCAAGGGTAGCTGCAGGCCATCGCGAAGCGACTTGTCCTTGACGGTCACGAGCACGGGCGCCGGCTTTGCCGGTCAGGTGGAGCTCTTTCCGGTGGGGCCAAATGCCGACGACAGATTTCCGAGGCGAGCTCGCCGAGGCAGGCGCGAAGGTCGCGCGGCAGACTGGTATGCGGTAGATCGCAGTGGATTTGACCATGATGCAGCATGGGCATCGGTGGCGAAGCTCCGGGGCGGTGCGTCCCATTCCTACGTCGGCGGTCCGAACTGCGAGGTCGCCACTCCAGCCTCTCGCGCGATCGCCGACACATTCGCGCCAGGCTTCAGCGTCGCCTCGATCAGCGTGCCTTCGCTTGCGCCGACCGCCGCAGACGCTGCGGGCTTGCCTCCGGTTCGGAACCGCCTCAAGAACATGGAAACTTCTATCATCAGACATAGGCGCAGATATAGAAATTGACACCGCAAGCTCCACGCTCCTTCAGTGTCATCATCTCTCGCCCATCATCTGATGCCGCGCCAGATGGGATGGCTCCGCGCTTACACTAGACCGATCAGGCGCCTACCGTTGCAGTCATTGTCGGAACTACGACGATGTCGGACATAAGACACAGCGCTATCAAAGTGATCGTATTGTTCTGAAAAGATTTTCCTGGTTGGCACAACACATGCAAGTCCTATGCGCAAACGCACTGCCGCGCCGCACCAACTGAGAAGACCTCATCCATGATCACGCTCGCTGAGCATGCGGTCTCCGCCGCAAACACTGAGCTTGCCCGAGCGGAAGGAAGCCTTTGCGCTTTCATTCTTCAGGTTGTACGGACATGACCGCGTTCGATTTCCGTCCAACTCTGAATGCTCCCGACGATGATCCCTATCTTTGGCTTGAAGATATAGAAGGCGAACGGGCACTTGACTGGACCGCCAGCCAGTCGGCCAGGACACTGGGGCAGTTCGGTGGAACGCAGTTCGATCGCGACCGTGAGGCCATGACAGCGATCTTCGACCATCCTGACAAGATTCCCTTGATCACCCGCCGCGGCCCGTACCTCTACAATTTCTGGCAAGATGCCGGAAATCCGCGCGGACTGTGGCGCCGGAGCACCCTTGCCGCCTACATGAAAGTTGAGCCCCAGTGGGAGCTACTGCTTGATCTGGACGCCCTCACGGCTATCGACGGAGAGGACTGGATCTGGGGCGGCGCGTCCCTTGAGCCGGAGAGACGGGAAAGAGCCGTTCTGCGCCTGTCGCGCGGCGGCAGCGAGGCGGTCGTGCATCGCGAATTCGATCTGGAGTCTCTTTGCTTCGTCGCCGACGGTTTCAACCTCGCGGAGGCCAATGGCGGGGTTAATTGGCTCGACCCTGACACGCTTCTGCTTTCCAGTCCGCTTGGTGACGGCATGGCCACCCGTTGCGGCTACGCGCGCACCGTTCGGTTGTGGAAGCGTGGCGCGGATCCGCTCACCGCGCCGGTACTCTTCGAGACCGGTTCCGAATCCCTCGGGGTGTCCGGCCATCTGGACCGCACCGCCGAGAGCGAGCGCCTCTGGTTCATCGAGCAGTCGACCTTCTTTGAGAAGATCGGCCGAATCGGTGACAGGAGCGGGCCGAAGACGCGGATCGACCTTCCTCGAGACGCCTCGTGGAGCGGGTTCAGCGACTGGCTGGCGGTAAAGCCGCGCAAGCCATGGACAGTGGGAGGGATGATACATCCCGCGGACGCGCTGATCGGCATCTCGCTTTCCTCCTTCATCGCCGGCGAGCGCAGTTTTGCCATCCTCTTTGAAACAGGCGCCAGGCGCTCCCTGCAGTCATTCTTCTGGAATAACGGGAAGCTCATTATCTCCTACCTCGTCAACCTCGATCCGCGTTTGGAGATGTTCACTCCCGACCGCCAGGAATGGACGCGCCGAGCGCTGGACACCCTGCCCTGCGAAGGGACTGTTCACCTTCGGTCGCTCGATGCGGAACTTCACGAGACCAATGGAGAGGTCCTCATTTCGGCTCAGGACCCGATCACGCTGCCGAAGCTTCTCCTATTAGACCTCAACGCCGCGGCGCCTTTCGGCGCTCCAGTAATCCTGAAGCGCGACCCGGAGAATTTCGACGCATCCGGGCTGGTGATCACGCGCCACGAGGCAGTCTCGACTGATGGTGAGATGATCCCCTATACGCAGGTCGGTCCGGCGAACGGGAACGGGGATGCCCCGGTTCACCTCACCGCCTACGGCGGGTTCGGCCTATCGCGCCTGCCCCACTACAGCTCCTCGCTCGGCAAGCTGTGGCTCGAACGCCGCGGCACCTGTGTGGTGGCGAACATCCGGGGTGGCGGAGAGTTCGGCACCCGTTGGCACGAGGCCGGGCGCAGGGAGGGCAAGCGTCTCGCCCATGACGATTTCGCCGCCGTTGCCGCCGACCTCGTGCGAAGAGGCATTACGCTGCCGAGGCGGATTGCCGCCCAGAGCGGCTCAAATGGCGGCCTTCTGATCGCCAATATGCTTACCCGCTATCCTGAGCGTTTCGGCGCGCTGTTCTGCACCGTCCCGGTTATCGATATGCGCCGCTACACCAAGCTTTTGGCGGGCGCGAGCTGGATTGATGAATATGGCGATCCCGACAAGCCCGAAGAATGGATATTCCTAAAGGAAGTCTCGGCCTACCACGCCGCGACACCAGGACAGCCCTATCCGCCGATCCTGCTTGCCACCAGGATGCGAGACGACCGCGTCCATCCGGGCCACGCGCGCAAGATGGGTGCAAAGCTACAGGCTCTTGGCTATCCCGCCTACTTCTACGAGTCCGACGCAGGCGGGCACGTCTCCGGCAAGAACAATCGTGAGCGGGCCGCATTCATTGCACTGGGCACCAATTTCCTTCGCAGTGCGATCGGCTGGCAAGTCGATGGCGTTCGATAGGTACACGGAGACAAAGGGCAACGTTTCACAAGTGAGTACAGGTCGATGATTGCGAGCAAAGGGCAAATAAAATGCGCGCGCTGTCCCACGCAAACTGCGCATGAGCGCTTCGTCGATTCCAGCAGGTTTTTTCATAGTGCACCGCATCATTTCTGAAGAGCAAGGAGAGAATATCATGGCGAGAAATCGAATGGGCGTGGGGCGGGGCGTAACAGCGACCATCGTCCTGATGCTGATGGGACAGCAGGCCGTGGCGGCCGAGCTTGCGCAAGCCGCGAGCGTCCCGCAGGCTGGAGCCTCGGTCACGGAAGCGCCAAGCCCTTGGCAGATCCGGCTGCGAGCGTTGGGGGTCGTCACTGAGGATTCGGGCTACGTCAATGCAGTGCCCGGCTCTGGTCTTTCTTATTCAAACACGGTTACGCCGGAGCTCGATATCTCCTATCACTTCACGGACAACATCGCCACGGAGCTTATCCTCGGCACCACCTATGCCAACATTGAGGGCCAAGGAGCGATCGGCGCGCTGGGCAATGTCGGCAAGGTTTGGCTGCTGCCGCCCACGCTCACATTGCAGTATCATTTTACCAATTTCGGCGCATTCAAGCCCTATGTCGGTGCCGGCGTGAACTACACGATCTTTTATAACCACGACGTCGGCAGTGCAGATGCTCTCCATGTTAAGAACACGTTCGGCACCGCGCTGCAGGTCGGGTTCGACTACATGGTGGATCAGCACTGGGGCGTCAACTTCGACGTGAAGAAGGTTTTCCTAAAGCCAGACTTCGACGTCACGGTCGACGGCGCGAAGCTGACGGGGAAGGCGGATCTCGATCCCTGGTTGATAGGCGCAGGTGTCACCTACCGCTTCTAACAACGAAAGGTGAAGGCGGCTGCTGATAGCGGATCGAAATGAAGGGCGCGCCTTGTGCGCCCCTTTTTCCGTCGGCTCTGAACGGGCGACACCTGAAGAACCCGTTGTCGAGGGGCGCCGCGCTCCTCCAGCGGACCAAAAAGGGTACCCCGTGATCAATGCGGGCTCGACCAACGCCTGAAATCGAGGTGCTTAGATGCGCTTCGGACCAGGATGGCTGTTGGGTATTGTTGATGGAATACCCGGCATCAGTCTCCCGGACGTCATGTCAGAGCTATGCGCCTGCGTAAGGCGAGCACGGAGCTCCTCGACGCCGACAAGATGCCTTGTTCAGCCATGCTGCGATAGCTGTTGTTCTTTTGCTGCAGGAGCGGTGGCTGGCGCGCCGGAAGCATTCCTCGGCAGGCCAGGCCTGCTTTTGCGCTGCCCCATGGCTTGACCCATGGCACGGTACCGCGCTCCAGCTCGGCAATGATGCGGTCAGTGATCTCCTGATAGAGGCTGGCGCCCGGGCGCCTGCCCTTGCCTGCGCCAGCCTCTCCGCTGGTGGTACGCTTGCTGTTTGCACGCATGTGTATCCTCCGCTCACCAATCGCCGCGCCTTTCCCCGGAAGCGGGGTGGGCGGCGAGTCGCGACCGGAAGGGCCCGCCCAGTAGGCGGAACGCATCCGAAGGACCGTAACGAAGAGGAGGCCCCTGAGCGGCACGCGAAGCGTTGCGGGCTGCCGCGGCGGGTCTAGAAGGGAGTGCGGCCCACCCCGCGCCACCGGGAAAGGCCCAACAGACAAACCGCGCCGGCCCTCTGTCCGGCGACCGTCAGCAGCCGACCTCCTGCCGCGGCAAGGGGCGAAGCCGAATGGCCGAGACCGCCTGAGCTTGCCGAAGAAAAGCGGGCTCGGTTCAGGAGCACCGGCTGCGAAGGCGCGCGGGCGTTCCTGTCAGCAGCATGGATGTCTGAAAACCTTCTGGCCGAGTCTCATCAACTGCGTTTTCGTCCCCGCCTCCAGATTTATTCAGAATGAGGGTTGAGTAGATCGGCCGGATCGATTCCGAGCACTCTGGCGAGTTTCGCCACCGTATCAATGCTGGCGGCATAGACCGAGCGCTCAAGTGCGCTGACATATGTTCGGTCAACGCCAGCCTCATGCGCCAGCGCTTCCTGGGACAATTTCTTTTTTTGACGATGCCTACGCAGATTGCGGGCAAAGACCTCTCGGATTTCCATGCACGAGAAGCCACCCTCTTGTCGAGGATTTCACCACGGAGTATTCTCTACAAAGATCAGAGACAACAAAGGGCGAGCGGCTGCACGGCATCATTTCGCGAGGGCAAATCCCCTGAGCCGTGAACTCAAGGACGTAAATCGTGAAGTTTGACAGCCAAACAAAGCGCAACGCCATCTACAGGTCACGAGAGCGACGCATTCGTGCCAGAAACTCACAAGGATCGATATCGAGAGCCTCGGTAACGTCGAGAAACTCAAATACGTCCAGCCGACGTTCACCACCCTCGTACTTGGCCACGAAGGATTGTGGGCGGCCCAGCATACCAGCAACCTGGGTCTGGGTGACCCCTTTGGTTTTGCGCGCCGCAATCAGCCTTTTCAGCAGTCGGCCCTGGCGAGGTGATCGAAGTGGATTTCGGCATCAGACGAACCGGCCAGGAAGAAACTGGCTCACGACACTAATCCCAGTTTCGAATTATCCCGTTTTAGGATATTGTGCAGTCAAAGTTGGACGCGGGATAATTCATACAGCGAGACATGAGATGATGGAAGACAGATTGCTCCAACCTGCTGTTGTCGACGAGGTCCCCTGGGCGGAGAGCCTGACCGGTTATGACAATGAGCACTTCAGGATCTATCTGAGACTCATAGACGCATGCGCCGGCAATGCCAGCGAAGAACAGATGGCGCAGGCGATATTGGGAATCGATCCAGTGCAAGAGCCAACGCGCGCCCAAAGGGCGGTTCGCAGCCATCTCGCGCGCGCCCATTGGCTGGTGGTGGCGGGGTACAAAGAGCTGTTCTCTGGCCGCCAAAAGGCCTGATGGTGGCGTTATAGAAGAAGACGCTTATAACCACCGTTCATTAGCGAGCGCCCGCGTCTGACTGCACGGCGGACGCTGTCGCGAAGATGGTCACCGGGGTCGGCCCAGTCCTGCTCGACGCGGGTTCTGCCGAAGAGAGCAAGGGCGATTTCGCGGTGTGATGCGCCAGCGATGAAGCCGTCGAGAGCACGCAACACTCGGCGCAACCGCGAGCAACGGGGCTCGGTCGGAAAAAATCCTGGTTGCAGCCTGCCGGTCCAACAGAGGCTGTTCAGACATTCCAAGGCGTTCAGGCGTTGCTTCAATTCCTCTGGCGACCAGAGGACGGAGGATGTCAATCGCACAGGTTCGAGGATGCTGACGCCGGAGGCAGCCAGCTGGAAGCTCCTGCCACTGTCCTCGGCCAGGAGGTGCTGATGCCCGTCCCGCGTGATGAGTACGGAGATGCGGCAGGAGCGCGGGGCGAGATCAAGCACGTCCACCCCGCGCGGCCGCGCCGCCTTTTCGGCAACAACGGGCAAAACATGCGGACATTGGCAGGGCACCAAAAGACGCTCGCATCAGTTCCTTTTGAGCTTGCAAAACAGAAGGCCCCACCGTGCGAGATCAACAGTGTTCGAAGGCAGGCTGATAATGTCCACGGACTGGGCCTTCGTGCGTTCGGCACCGCGTAGCGCGTTCGCCAGATCCTTCTGGAAGTCCGGATTGCGCCTGAGGAATTCCCAGGCCCAGCCCCGGCTGGTGAGCTGCTCGACATAGCCATAGGCACGATCATCGTGCCTGTCTGGCCAAGCAGGGCCAGGTCTTGTTTCGACCATTGCATCATTTCCAGAAAGGGTTGGATTGCAGGCTCAGGCGATCTTCATGACCGGGGTCCACAGGACTGGGCCCTTGAGCCCGCTATTGCGACGGAGGGCTTCCAAGCTCTCTGTCGAAACGTCGAGATGTCCGGCAACAGCACGTGTGTTGCCAATTGTTTGCGGATCGGACAACCGTTCGAGTGGCCAGCCGGCGCGACGCAAGATCCGCTCTATTCGCAGATCGGTTACGGTGACGATGCTGCGCAGATCGCGTGACAAACCAAACTCGACCATTCCGGCAAACAGCTCGTAGGTGCCAAATGCGATGCCCGCCTGTTTGGGCGCGGAAGGCGGCAGATCAAGCGCAAAACGGCTACTTTCCCAAACACGCGGATCTTCCGGCGCTGGACGGTCGGCAAGGAGAGCGAAGAAGCTATCGCGCAGCATCGTCGGTCCTGTAGTCGGCAACAGGCGCACGCAGCCGTCGATGCGTGCTCGGGCGCACGCAACAATAGGTAGTGGGGACGAAGCGCGTCGAACGGATCGACCTCATGGCCGCCGCTGAACGAAACGTCCCAATCAAGTCGATCCCTGAAAACGCGATACCGCAAGCGATGCATCTGCTCGAACTCGTCGCTGAACTCATCGTAGCAATCCGGCGTCATCAACTGCATCATGATGGCTTCTCCCTCGCATGGATAACACCTGCGATTGAAGGCAAAGGCCGGAGTTGATACAACCTGTGTGTGCCAGGTTTCGGAGATCAGGTGAAGAGAGATGGCCGAGACAGTGCAAGCCGAACAGCTGCCTGAATAGCTGTCTTCACGTTAAGCTTCTTCCTGGCGTTATCCCGATGATAGGCCGCGGTGCGCGGACTGATCCCAAGGATGCGGCCTATCTCCCACGCCGTCTTGCCGCGAGCCGCCCACTTCAGACATTCCATTTCCCTTCGCGATAGGGCAACGCCAGCCACGGTCCTGCCGTCGGCCAGCTTGCGACAGGCATGAAGATGGAAGAAGACCGCGATGAGCTGCAGCACGCGATCATATCGATCAATCAGGCGAAAGAACGGTGGTCGCCTTTCATCGGAGGCGAAGGTCAGTGCTGCAAAAGTACCGGTGCTGTCATGGATCGGGATCGTGAAGCCGCAGTGAATGCCAAATTGCGTCGCCTCATCCATCAGTTGTCGCTGCTGCGTCGATAGTTCGAGATCAGCACCGTGCGCATCCCAGTTGAACGGTTCCTGACCACCACGCGCCTGATGGATAACCGGGTCTATCTTTTCATACCGACTGTGAAGGTAGTGAGATGTCCAGGATTGAGGGTAGGTGGAAATCAGGCGTACCTTGCGGCCCTTGCCAGGCGAAGGGAAAAGATAGGCAAAAGACGGCAAATCGAGCGAAGAGGCAATCTCGCCCAGAGCGTTGCGCAGGTCCGTCGCGTCAGCGCTGTCTGCGATCTGCTCTACAAATCTATGAAAAGCGTCTTGCATAGCTAAACTGCAGTGAGTTCTGGCCCCCTCCAGGAGCCAAGACGGGCCGGCCAATGCGCAGCCATTCTGGGTTGAAGGCCCGGCCGGAGACTGAGCTCCGTGCCGGGCCGTGCGCCTTGGGAGGGCGATACGTGCTTCGACGGCGCTGTTATCGACGTCGAGACCTCATTCCAGCGCCATCTGTTAGCAGGTGACAGTTGTCATCTTGGGTTTCACTTCATTGCGGTCGGGGTGTCTTTTTGCGTGCGGTTGAGACTGCTCCATGGAGAGCTCCGCCTCACGGTAGATTGCGGTCTGTGGTCTGTGAGAGCGTCACCTCTACATTCTTGCAGCAGCTCAGGTGAGCCGTCTTCGGACGCGAAGGCGGCACTGTGTTTTTCGGGATTGACGTCGCATTTCAGCATCGGTTCGCAACCCTCCATGCAAGTTGCCTTAAAAGCCAAGCGGATTGTTGCGCCCCCTGCCCATGAGGCCACAGGGCTGCCGCACGTGAATATCGCGGCCGATCCGAGTTGAAGGCGTCATCTCACGCCAGATCATAACGCGCCTTCCGCCTTCAGCGCGCGATAGGTCGTATCGACTGATTTCGCAGTCGCATCGACGATGATGTCGATCTCTTTTCGGGTAATGATGAGAGGTGGGGCAAAGCCGAGGATATCCCCATGCGGCATGGCGCGGCCTATGACACCATTTTCAAACAAAGCAGCGGCGACCCGCACGCCGACCTGAAGTCCGGGTTCAAATGGCACCCGGCCCTTCGGATCCCGCATCAGCTCCACGGCGGATAAAATGCCGACGCCGCGAACCTCGCCGACAATGGGATGTCCTTCCATTTCGGCTTTCATGCGGGCTTGCCAATAGGGTCCGACGTCCCGAACATGTTCCAGGATGTTTCTTTCCTTTAGCAATTTGATGTTGGCAAGCGCTGCGGCAGCGCAAAGCGTGTGACCGGAATATGTCCAGCCATGGCCGAGTGGGCCGTGCTTTTCCGTTCCTTGTTCCAACACCGACCAGACGCGATCGCCGATGATTGACCCGGAGATAGGCAGGTAGGCTGAACTCAAGCCCTTGGCGATGGTCACGAAATCCGGACGCATGCCATAGAGATGGGAACCGAATTTCTCACCTGTTCGCGCGAAGCCGCAGACCACTTCATCGGCGATAAGAAGGATATCGTACTTGTCAAGCACCCCCTGAATCGCAGTCCAGTATTCCTCAGGGGGCGGAACGATGCCGCCGGTTCCAAGTACCGGCTCTCCAATGAAGGCTGCAACCGTCTCCGGGCCTTCAGCGAGGATGAGAGTTTCAAGTTCGTTGGCACAGCGCTTGGAAAAGACTTCTTCAGTTTCCCCCTCATGTGCCTGGCGGTAATGGTGCGGCGTCGTCGTATGGCGCACCAAATTCAGAGGCAGGTCGAAGAAATCGTGAAAAAAGGGAAGGCCTGTCAGGCTACCGGTGACCAGCCCGGACCCGTGATATCCGCGATGCCGCGAGATGATCTTCTTCTTTTCAGGGCGGCCGAGGATGTTATTGTAGTACCAGACCAGCTTGATATTGGTTTCGTTGGCGTCGGAGCCGGAAAGGCCGAAATAGACCCTTCGCATGTTCTGACCGAAATATTCGACCACCGCCTCTGCCAAAAGGGCAACTGGCTCAGTTCCCTGGCTGGCATAGACATGCGCGAACGGCAGCTCATGCGCTTGCCGGGCGATGGCATCGGCGATCTCCGTGCATCCATATCCCATATTAACGCAGTAGAGCCCGCCGAAACCGTCGAGACTTTTCCGACCCTCCGTATCCCAGATGTACACGCCTTCCGCACCGGCCATGATCCTGTTTGGTGTCTCGCCGCGGCTGTGCTTGGCCAAGTGTGTGGACGGATGAAAGACGAAGCTTCGGTCCTTCTCCCGCAGCTGCTCGGTCCCCAGATTGCTCAAGCTCATAGTACCCCTCCTTGCCAGCAGTAGGCAGAAGACACTCACCCAGCCGCCTTAGTGAAAACAAACATACTGTAAACGCCACTTGAGTTTCACCGGAATGCGCCTCTTTAGCCGCCGAATTCGCGAAAATCGGGCTCGAACTCAGTGAAAACCAACGTTTCTTGAGTTTAGCTTCTCTTGAAGCGGACCAAGGGATCAGTGCGGAGTCGCCATGTCTGTTCTGCAGCGATGGTTGCGAGGGTACCGCATTCCCCGAGAACGCTGTAAAGCAGCCCAACGAACTTTCCGCATGTGTTTAGTATGATCCGCAGGAACTTTCGCTGGTGGCGGAGGGGGCTCAGCACCTGTTAATGTGCGCTGATCGCACCCCGCCGGCTGGATCAGGGCCTCGTCACCGGCATCTTGTCCTGGCAGGGGTTCGATCTCGCGCTTGTGCATGCGGCAAAAGGCAGTTCGCGCAGCCGCTTTCGCGGACGTGCCCGCAACGGTGCCCCCCCGGGTGGCGAACCGCGCTTTGTTTTTGGATCCGCGGCCTTTTGCAGCGGTGGTGTGGCTGCCCGGCACGAGGTCGACGTGGGTGACCGCCGGCATGCTGTCGCGGGTATTGATCCGTCCGGCGAGCGGATTACAGGAAGTAACATCAGGAACGCATTCCGCATGTCGCCGACACCGTGGCCGGCGGGTACGCTAATCCACACCGCACGGTCCAAGGGCTATGCCTGGGGATGCAGGACCATGGCGGACGAATGATGCAGCACTGCGCGGTTACGAGATTCCATACCGATGGTGAGAGGTTGGTAGGCGTCGAGACGGAGCGGGGCTGCTTGGCTGAGATCAACTGGTGATTGCAGCAGGGCCGCACACTGCTGCCGCGGCAGGTGAAGCATCGCGCATCTGCAGACCGTCACAAGCCTCTCGGCGCGGCGTCAAACGTCCATCCCCCACACTTCGCGTTCCAGTTATTAAGCGCTGGCTGCGAGACCAGATTTCAATTGTCCTTGATTCTACTGATTGGAAACAATCAGTTTATCGGCCCTTATCGCGGTGGCCCGAGAGACCTCAAATTGACGCCTGGTACTTTCTCCATAAGTTATATCCTTCACATAGAAGAAACCGATTTTCATATTTTTTAGTATTGACCGTTTATTATTTGGGCGAATGAACGCCACCACTTTGTCGAGCTTTAAATGGTCGAAAGCAAATTGGACTACCGCCCTTCCAGCCTCGACCGCGATTCCTTTCCCGGAGGCGGCAAGGTGGAGACAGGTTACGAGTTCAGCGCTGTTCGGATCCTCAAGCAGAAACGGGTCACGGCACATCAATCCAGAATACCCAGCGAATGTTCTGGTTTGATCCTCATCCTTGACAAACACCATAGATAAGCCAAAGCCATATTTCTGCCAATGATCAATCAAATCATGCAACGCAGCTTTCGAATGATCTATCGTCGGAACGACTCCATCTCTGATAGCATTCACTACGAACGGATCGCTATGAAGTCCATGTAGAAGTAGCTCGTCGCTAGGCGACGTTGGCCTTAGGAGTAGGCGTGGCGTTTCTAGGATATGCATGAGATGTCCCTTTTTTAAGGCTGCACTGGCGATTGGCAACTCCACGATGTGAGACTATGATCTCCAGCGCATTCCTTGGGTTAAGTTTCTATGAATAATTGTGACAATTTCTTCGTGGCGATGCGGAATATTCGTTAAACTGAGCGGTGCGGAATTGCACGATCGACGATGTTATTTGCAGTTCGATTTAGGTTAACTCTACCAAATGATTTCAACCTTGGGAGGCAAAGGGGATGAATTGGATCATCACTTACACGCCCCGCTTTCTGGCGACGCTGGTGGCGAAATGAACACCTGCTCCGGCTATGCAGGCACCGTGGCGACTGTGGAAATGCGGCCGGATCTGTTAACCCTGAGTCTAGATGGTCGGACGTCCGTCACCTAGCGCCGGCTGACCAGCCGGAAGAACGGGTGCGCCGCGTCGGGCTGCAGAGGCAAGCACTCGTAGACGATCAGCAGCTTTGGTTTGGACAGCGCCAGCAGTTTCTCGTCTAGCAGGCTGTTGAAGATGTATCTCGCTTGGATTTGAGGATCGCCTCGTCGCCGTTGTGATAGGCGAAGGTGATCTCGATCGAGCCGCCGTCGAGCATTTCGGCGGAGCCGTCGCCAGTGACTTCGTCCATCTCGTCGCAGCCGGCCTTGTGAAGAAGACCATCGAGGACTGTAGCCGAGATCGAGGCTGGCTTGGAGGGCGCCAAAGGCGATCTCGCCGTGGTTATCAGCCCCGATGGTGATCGTGGCGGGTCCGCCGAGGTCGAGATAGCCTCGATCCCACAGGTCAGCTGCGATGATCCGCCAGCGGCCCATCAACTGGCAGCCAGCAGGCGCGGTCATGTCGGCACCGCTAGCAGCTTCGGTAGCCGCGCTAGATTGTACGCGGCGGCGCTGAAGTTGAAGGCCCATCCGACACGGTCGCGGCCACGCAACTTCGTCTTCGCCTGTCCGGCGACGGTCTTGATCCATCCGAACGCCTGCTCAATGCGCTTGCGGATACGTTGGCTGACGGCATAGCCGCCGTGCCGCGTCGTGCGCCCGTCGATCGCCGAACAGCGGCCGCTGGTGTTCTGCGCTGTCGGCGCCGAGCGTGATCGCAGCCGGCCGATCCGCACGAGGCTCGATCATATGGAGTGCCGCCACCCGCTCGGCATGCCCGTCGGCAAGCGTCAGGCAGGCGTCGGCCAGAAGGCCACGGCGGTTCTCCATCAGCCCATGCCCCATGAAGCACAGCTTCGCCTCCTTGCCCCGCCCCTTGCGGTAGAGCCTGGCGTCGGGATCGGTGGTCGAGGCATGCGTCTCGTTCGATCGCCTCTCGCCGTGGAAGTCCGCTTCCGCATTGCGTCCGCCGCCATCCTGCCGGCGGTTCGCCATGACCACCGCTTGGGCCGTCCTTCGGCTTGACGCTCTTCATCGACGCCCACACCTCGATCAGTGTGCCGTCGACCGAGAAGTGGTCCGTGGACAGAAGCTTCTTCACCTTCGGCTGCGCCAGCACGGCAGCCAGGAAGTTCGCCGCGATGTCGCCCTCCAGCAGCCGGTCGCGGTTCTTCGAGAATACCGGATGGTCTCAAGCAGCAGCATCGACGCCGATGCCGACGAACCAGCGGAACAGAAGATCGTATTCCAGCCGCTCCATCAAAAGCCGTCCCGAGCGGATCGAATAGAACGCCTGCAACAGCATCGTCCGCAGCAGCTTCTCCGGTGGGATCGACGGCCGCCCGATCGGCGAGTACAGCGCCGCGAACTCCCGCTCCAATGCCGAAAGCGCCTCGTTCACAATCGCCCGAATCGTCCGCAACGGATGATCGCGCCGCACCCGCACCTCAAGGTCTACGTAGCTGAACAACTCGCCCGTCTGTTCGTCTCCGCCCCGCACGATTCACTCCCACCTCTTCGTGGTCAGAGTGAATCACGAAACCTGGGACCGTCGCGAGCCCCCTTTTTCAACAGCCTGCTAGGCGCCGCTCGCCGTGCGCCTCGGCGAGACCAGCGTCGTCGCCGTCGAGAACTGCGCTGTCTATCCAGCCAGGATCGCCTCTCGCGCGCAGGCGCCAGGACGGAAGCCTCAATGCTTTGCGAACGCGATGAGCTTGTCGTTGAACTCAACCGACCGGCTCGCCGCGTCGTGGCGCAGACGAGCCCGCGCGGGTTGTCCATCAGAACTTCTTCCGGCACGCCGCCAAGTCGAGAACGCGCTCTCGATCCCGGCGAACCAGTGCTCCTGCTTCTCGGCACGGAACGCACGCACATGCAGCCGTCGCGAATTCCCGAGGGTCGCCACGACACGAATGACTTGATCTTTGCGCCGCCGAACTCGACCAGACGCTCGCCGAACTCGATCTGCGGCTGTCGCCCGGCGGCGTCTCGAACCGCGTTGTTGCCAGCGCCTCGGCGTTACTCTCCGCCTGACAAATTGACGGAGCGGCCCCGCTGAACGCCTCTTTGCACCGTAAATGCATCTCAAAATTCGCCTGAATTTCCGTTTTTGGTCCCAACGAATTCGCCGGATGGAGGAGGACTGTGTTAACAACACTTCAGATTTTATCTCTACTTCAGGGACGACAACGGAATTGGTGAATTGGCCTTCACTGGCTTCGTCACGACAAGGCTGTAGTATTGGTTGATACCCAAGCCTGCCTGCAGCAATCCCTCCATGAAATCCTGATACGCAGCCATGGACGGCGATGAAACGCGCATCAGATAGTCGATCCGCCCTCCGATAGCCCAGCAGTCCAGGATTTCCGGAAGCTGTTGGATCGCAGCCTCGAAGTTCCGCTGGTCCTCGAGACGATGGCGATCGAGAACCACCTCAACCATTATAGCGATAATGCCCCCCATGAGGGCTGGACTTAGCCGCGCATAGAATCCCTCAATGATGCCTGCGGCTTGCAGCACGCGGAGCCGCTCCGAACAGGCCGACGCCGAAAGGTGAACACGTTTTGCGAGCTCGCTTTTCGAAATCCGGCCATCTGACTGGACCTCTGAGAGGATCCGGACATCCCAGGCGTCTAGTCGCACAGGATCGGGTTTCGGCTTCATGACCTTTTGCTCTCAAGTGGTAGTCGTAGCGCAATTAGCGCCAACAGTTCCATCATCAATCGAAGCGAACGAATATAACGGGCGTCATTCGTCCTCGGCTTGGAAGCTTCACTGCGAGGTTGTATAAATCAGGGGAATTGAGAACGATTCCAAACAGAATGCTGCAGAACAGAGATCCACTGTCGGCCGCGGGCCTCCTCGTAGATGAATGGCGCATCTTTTTGGTGCTTCGGTGCTTGACCCGATTGGCACTCCTCGACAGCACCCCGAGCCTGGATCGAAATGATGGCAGGTCGATCCAGTCTTTACACTTGGCGTTTGGAATCGAGAGCGACTTGAAAGCCTTTCTGTCCGGCTCGACGTGGAGCTGAACCACAGTGGCCGCCTCGTGTTACCGAACGGCCCAAAATTCGAGGCGGGAGTCTGGGCGGGTCGCGCAGCCCGGAACTCAAACGCCGATGCTACGGGCGATGCTGTCGGCGGCCATGCGCTTACGCCATTCCAGGGGCCCGTCACTATGAAGGGAGTTTCCCTCAACATCGACAGCCATGATGACGGGCATGTCCTCCACTTCGAATTCATAGATGGCTTCCATGCCCAGATCCTCGAAGGCAATCAGCCGCGCCGCTTTGATCGATTTTGAAATCAGGTACGCAGCGCCACCCACTGCGATGAGATAGGGCGTTCTGTGTCTGGCAATCGACTCGATGGCCACTGGGCCCCTCTCCGCTTTGCCGACCATCGCATATAGCCCGGTCTCGGCGAGCATCTTTTCAGTAAAACCGTCCATGCGGCTGGAGGTTGTCGGGCCGGCCGGCCCGACGACCTCATTCCTCACCGCACGGACTGGTCCGACGTAGTAGATCACGCGTCCGCGCAGATCGACCGGGAGCGGCTTGCCGGCATCGATCAGATCGACCATTCGCTGGTGGGCGGCGTCACGGCCGGTCAGCATCTTTCCGGACAAAAGAAGGGTTTCCCCGCAGCGCCACGATGCCGTCTCTTCCTTCGTGAGCGCATCGAGATTGACCCGGCGGACGCCGGCTGTGTGCAAGTCCTCATGACCGATCTGGGGCCATTCGGAAAGGTCAGGCGGCTCAAGCCTGATGGGTCCAGAGCCGTCCAAGGTGAACTTCAGGTGCCGGTTAGCCGCGCATTGCGGAATTAGGGCGACGGGCTTGGACGCGGCATGTGTGGGATAGGTAGCAACCTTGACGTCAACGACGGTGGTCCAGCCGCCTAGGCCCTGAGCCCCGATGCCTAGCGCGTTAATTCGCTCATAAAGCTCGATCCGCAGCGCCTCCTCCGCGCTTGAGGGGCCTCTGGCGATCAGATCCGCCATGTCGATCGGGTCGTTCATGGCTTCTTTGGCAAGCAGCATCGCCTTTTCAGCGCTGCCACCGATGCCGACCGAGATCAGCCCGGGCGGGCACCATCCGCTGCCCAGCGTCGAAACGGTGTCGACCACCCAGCCGGCAACGGAAGCACTGGGGTTCAGGGTGGTGAAACGCGCCTTGTTTTCGGACCCGCCGCCTTTTGCTGCGATAGTGATCTCAATGTGGTTGCCGGCCACGAGGTCGACGTGGACGACTGCCGGTGTGTTGTCTCGCGTGTTCGCTCGCCCGGCAAGCGGGTCCGAGACGATCGATGGTCGAAGGGGATTGTCGGGGTCGAGGTATGCTTGGCGGACGCCCTCATTCACGAGGTCAGCGAAACTGACCGCTGACTGGATGTGGACGCCCATGCCGACCTTGGCGAAGACAACTACGAGACCGGTGTCCTGGCAGATCGGACGCCGTCCGAAGGCCGCCATGCGAGAGTTCAGTAAAATCTGGCCGATGGCGTTCTTCGCCGCCGGGCTTAGTTCGCGAGCGTATGCCCGCGAAAGGGACCGGATATAGTCGGGGGGATGGTAATACGAGATGTACTGAAGGGCGTCTGCGACGCTCTTTGTGATATCCTCCCCAGCAATGGTCGATCTTGTCCTATTCACGAAAACTCATCCGCATGCGCCGAACCCGTTGACCAGTTTCAGGCTTTGGAAGCTCCGTACCCCCTGCTCGCCCCCTTCATATCCATACCCGCTCTGTTTGACGCCTCCATACGGCGCATCGGCGGAAACGCCTTTAAGGTAATTTACACTAAGCGCACCGGCCGACAGACCGCCGATCAACGTCCTTTTGGCTTCCTCGGCACCAGTGAAGAAGTAGGCGGCCAAGCCATAGTCAGTGGCGTTGGCTTGATCGATCGCGTCCTCGATCGTGTCGAACGGCGCCACGGTGAGGATCGGTCCGAACGGCTCGTCATGAAGCACTCTCGCATCCTTCGGCACGCCTGTCAGGATCGTTGGCGGCCAGTAAAAACCCGGCTGGCCAAGGCGGGCGCCGCCGGTTTCGATGTTTGCGCCGCGATCGACCGCATCCCTTACCAGGCGCTGCATGGCCTCAATTCGCCGAGCATTCGCCATTGGTCCCATCTTTGTCGCAGGATCGTCCGGTGGACCGATCCTGATCGTGCGGGCGACCTCGGTCATCCGGGCTAGAAACTCCTCGTAGAGCGGTCGCGCGACGAGGATCCTGCTGGGCGCATTGCAACTCTGGCCAGCGCACTCGAACTTGTATTCCGAAATTGCCGGTATAGCTTTTGCCAGGTCGGCATCCTCGCATACAATGACCGGGGAGTGCCCACCGAGTTCAAGAACGCACCGCTGCAAGTTATTGGCGGCGAGCTTGGCGAGCTGTTTTCCAACCTCGGTAGAGCCCGTGAATGTCAACACCTTCACGATTAGCGAGCTGAGGAGATGGCGAGATATCTGCACCGGCACGCCAAAGACGAGATTGACCACGCCGTCCGGAAGACCCGCTTCTTGCAAGGCTTCGACGAAATGGACAGCCGCGCTTGGTGTCTCTTCAGCCCCCTTGAGGATCACCGGGCAGCCTGCCGCCAAAGCGGGAGCGAGCTTGCGGGCGATGAGAACGGCGGGATAGTTCCATGGCGTAAAGGCGGCAACGACGCCAAGCGCCTCGGGAACGATCATCCGGCTCGGTCCCATCGCAATCGGGGCCGACAGCTCTTCGGCGTGAGTGCCGTTCCACTCCAGTGTTTCGACAGCGCGGGCGTATTCACCGGCCGCTTCGGCAATTGTTTTTCCCTGTTCCGCCGACAGATTCTTGGCTGCCGCTTCAACCTTTGCTGCCAGATTTCTGGCGGCTGTTACGAGAATTTCGCCACGATCTTTTGCAGGCCGTGATGACCAGGCCTTGCGGCTGCGCTCTGCCGAAGCGAGGGCCTCGTCCAGGTCCGATATCGTCGCCGAAGCCACCGAGGCAAATACCATCTCCGTTGCCGGATTGATGACCGGCAGAGTGGCTCCGCTACCACCGGCTCGCCATCTGCCATTGATGAAAAGCTGATAGCTCGTTGCGTTCGGCATCCAATGCTCCATCCTGCCACTGCGAGACCAGCCGATCCCTCCGGCCATCGGTCACTTCCCTGCAGTCTCATCGCGATGGTCACGCTAGGTCAAATATGGAATGTCGCCCAAAACCATCTCGAATCCAGATTGATGCCCGACTGGGCCCCGCCGTGGAAGCCTGACAGGACTCGGTTTGACGGATTTGCCTAAGCCCGGTCTGGAGCCGTGGCAGGCCACTGCCCGGTCTCGATTAATGTCCTGGTGACATTGGGTATCAGCTTGCGGACAGCAGAGACAGCGGGAGATTGCTCATCTTTGGGGTTGACGGCAAGCACAACGGAGCGGGTAATCACTGGATCAATGATTTTAACCGTTCGGACCTGTCCCTGAGAGGCTTCCCTTTGAATGGCCGACGGGGCAAGGATAGAATGCGCTTTTCCCTTCATGACCATGTTAATGATCGTGGAAAGGGAGTCGACTTCGAATCTGACGTCAAGCACACAACCGTGCTGCGCAACCACATCAGCCACCGAACGCCTGACATTGTTGTTGCGCATGGGAACCGCTAGTGGGAACGCATGCAGATCGGCGAGCGATATCTCGTCTTCGAAAGGCGGTTGACCCGGCGGCACCACCAGGTAAAATTCTTCGCGTGCCAGCACCGTCATCCGCCCCGCGCTCTCCGCAGTGCGGTAAAGGACAGCCAGATTGAACCGGCCCGCAGCCATCCATTCTTCCAGCGGTCCGGTCATGCCCTCGATCATCTTGAGGGAGATCCTTGGCAGCTCGTCTCTTACCGATTCAAGCAGCGGACCGCTAAGGACACGCGCGGCCCCGGACGGAATGCCGATGGTCACCTCTCCGGAAGGAGAAGCCACCGTGTTGGTCAGTTCTATCTCGGTGAGTCGAATCTCTCTCAGAATCGTGCGCGCCCGCTCAAGCAGTTTGGATCCAGAGGCGGTCACACTGATGCCGGTCCTGTCGCGTACTAGCAGCTTAGTGCCGAAGCCTTCCTCCAGTTGACGCACATGGAGGCTAAGGGCACTCTGAGCGACATGCAGGACCGAAGCAGCCTTCGTGAAACTGCCGGCTTCCACTATGCCGACAAAGTATTTTAATTGCCTGACATCCACGACTTAAACCCACCTGAGGGGCAACTCTTCCCAGTCCCTCGCGTTTATCTCGAAACGAGATGGGCCGCAAGTAATACTTCCTGCAGACACCAGGAAAGGTTCCCGGCCGGACCATTGACCGCAGGTAAGTCAGTTGTTACCGGCGAGGGTCAGGATTTCGTGGGCGCGCCGCACCACAGGCGGATCAACCATCCGACCATCCAACGAGAATGCAGACACTCCGCGGGCGGCGGCATCGTTCTCCGCTGCAACAACAGCGCGGGCCCACTCGACTTCCTGTGCACTTGGAGAGAAAGCCTCGTTGAAAATGCCCACCTGTGTCGGATGGATCGCCAAGGCTCCGGCGAAGCCAAGCCGTCGCGCATGCGCCGCGGCTTCACGAAGTTTATGAGTGTCCGAAAACTCGCCAATACTTCCTATGAAGCCCAGTGGGAGCAAGCCGGCCGCACGGGCAGCAAAAAGAACTGCAAGGTTTGGCGTCAACAGAAGGTCGAATTCCGGGGCGCCGCCAACAGCGGCACTGAAGTCTTCCGGACCAAGCGCCATTGCGATCATCCTTGGATGCGCGGTCGCTATGGCCGGCAGCCTTTGCAAGGCGCGCGGGGTCTCGATCTGGGCAAGGAACCGGATGCGTCCCAGTGGAAGATTTCTTTCTCGTTCAAGTTCTGAAACCGCATTCGCGATCTCTGATACCCACTCTGCCGAATCCGTCTTTGGAAGAACCAGTGCGTCAACGCCTGCGATCACGGCTGCATCGAGATCAGCCGTCAAGGCGCGCAAACCACGATTCACGCGGACCAAAACACACGCGCCCTTGCGGGCTACCTTTGCCACGGATTCAGGAAGCTGCCGCCGCGCCTCGCCCTTCTGATCCTGGGGGACGGAGTCCTCAAGGTCGAGAATGACGCCATCTGCACCGCGCTCATGGGCCGCCTCGACAAAACGCGGAACGTGAGCGGGAACGAAGAGCAGAGATCTCCAGCGGGGCATAGACATCGCGCTTTCAACGGCCGGAACGGTGTCCTTGATCATGGAGTCGCCTCTGCGGCCGATTTTAGCGAGGGCGGTGGCAGTGAGCTTGCCGGGCGGCCTATACGCTCGGATAGGCAGAAGCATGCACGCTCTGTAAATCGCGAGCACGCCCACCTTACCGACAAGATGCCCGCTCACGCTGACGCGGCTCTTTCGCGCAAACGCCCCAGAACCTCTTCGCGGACAGCTTCGGTGTGGGCGCCAAGAGCCGGAACTGGGCGTAACCAGGGGCGCTCGGAGTTGAAGATCGCAGCCGGGGCTATCGTGTCTACAACTCCCTCAGGTGTGCCAACCTCGACCCTGCGAACGTGTGGATGTTTTGAAACATCCGCTACTTCGTTCAGTCGGCCATATGCCAAACCGGCTGCCTCAAGCTCCTGCATTGCTTCGTAGCAGGATAGTTCCGAAACACGACGTTCAATGATCTCATCAAGTTGCGCCCGGTGACCGAGGCGCTCCATGTTGTCGGCAAAACCAGGTGCGCGTGTGAGCTCCGGCTGCTTCAGGAATTTCTCGCAGAAGTTTACCCATTCGCGGTCATTCTGAACCGAAAAAATGACCTCTTTGCCATCGGCACAACGATAGGCGCCATATGGCGCCAGCGACGGGTGTTTCACGCCCGCACGTTCTGTGTGGTAGCTGCTATAGTCGTGTTGCAAAACCGGTACGTTCATCCAGTCGGCCACGGCATCGAAGAGTGACACCTGAATGCTGGCGCCTTCGCCGGTGACCTCGCGGTGATAGAGGGCCTGAAGAATGGCACTGTGTGCCGTCATGCCTGCCGAGATGTCGCAAACCGAGACCCCTACACGCGCGGGCCCTTGTTGGTTGCCGGTGATCGCGCAAAGACCTGTTTCGGCCTGGACGATGAGATCATAAGCCTTCAAATGGGAATACGGCCCTGTCTCCCCGAAACCCGAGATGTCGCAGGTGATCAGCCGCGGAAAGCGTCGACGCAGATCTGCAGATTCGAAACCCAGTTTTTCGACGCTGCCGGGTTTCAGGTTCTGGATGAAGACGTCAGCAACGGCAATAAGGGATTCAAGGACGACCCGGTCCGCATCCGACCTCAAGTCCAGGCACACTGACTCCTTACCCCGATTAAGCCAGACAAAATAGGCGCTTTGCCCACGCACCAACTTGTCGTAGTTTCGGGCAAAGTCCCCTTCCGGCCGTTCGATCTTGATGACACGTGCGCCGGCGTCCGCAAGGCGGGACGATGCATAAGGCGCGGCCACGGCCTGCTCCACGGCTACGACGGTGATCCCCTCAAGAGAGTTCTGCATGCGACATCGTGCTTTTCATCCAACATTTTCGTTTTGAGTCCGACGACGGTTCAGCATAGCGAGCAATCGGTTCTGTTCGTTCCCGACGACGGAGAATCCCTCATCGACTCCCATTCCGGGCTTTGCGAGCATCATGTCCGCCTGGGTTGCCACCGATATGTGGACCGAAGCCCGGGTGGAGAGATCAGTCTCAGTGCAGCTTCCCCCGACATACGCTCCCACCTTGTGCTCTTTGCACAGAAGAACGGCACGCGCCGTGTCGGCAATTGAGCCCACATCCGGGGTCTTGATTTGAACGAGATGCGTGGCCTTCGCTTCGGCAAAAAGCCGAATGTCCTCAAGCGTATTGCACCTCTCGTCTACGACAATGCGAGCGCTGGAACCCCGGTCATTCAGGATCGATACAATTCGAGCGTAGTTATCAATTTGGGCCTGCGTGGAACCAAAGTCCGCCGGGCACTCGATGTTGAGCGTGAAATCCGGAACCGTATCTGCAACCTTGCAGATAAAGTCGGCGATGGTTTGCGGCTCCAGACCGATTTCCTGACCGATCCAGCCATACACATCGAAATGCAGAACCGGATGATAGCCGGGGCGGCCGATTGCGCGAGTACGCGTTGCAACCCACCTCACGAACTCCATGAAGGTCCGCCCACCCACGCCGAATTTCTGCCGCGAGTTGATCAGTCCGTGGGGAAGCACGTCCACGGCCTTCAGGATCATCTTGTCAACGTTGATTTCCCGAGCATCACCGGTCTGGCAGTAGATCGGGACCCTACGCGTTGGCAGGGGCAGGTCAAACTCACTGCATACGATCTCCGCCATCGTCCTACGCTGAAGGTGGGCTGCTGCGCGTAGGAGCGCCTGGCTCACCCCGTACTCAATCGCGAGAGGTAACCGCTTGTGTCCGATGGGCTCGAAAACCTGGGCGCAGGCATCAAGGTAGCGAGACAGATCGGCATTGACAAGCCGAGGCACCACAACCCGCGACGTCAAACTGGATATTTGAGCAGTTTCGAACAACGCATCGCGTCCACCGGCACCAGAATACTGAACGCTCATCATATCGCCCCAAACGACGGTTTCGTCGACAAGGACAAGCCCGATACTTAGCGAAGTTGCCGGAACGCGAATGGATTGGAAGCCGGGCGTGACGGGTTCGCCCAAATAGACAAAACCGTCCTGCGAGGCACCGGCTCTTATGGCTGCCTGATCGTCGTAGAAAAACGCGCCGTTTCCTGGCGCGAGGAGCACGTCTTTGATCTGCACTTCAGTTCGCTCGTTCTGTCGGACGGTGTTGACGGGCGGATGCAATTCGATCCGCTGCCTGCCGAGTATGTGCCACTTGCCCTTGGGTCCGCCAATATAATGTTCCGGACAGTGCCATCGCGTTTTGAGATGGCTGGTTGCTTATTAGGACGGCCGTTGCCTCTTTTGTTTCTTTGCAATACGATGCGCGATGTTTTCTCCGGTCCTGATCCTGGCGATCCTTTCATCATAGTCCAGCCGAAACCGTCGCTATGTGGGGGAACTTGCCCAGCCGATGGGGTGCGATCGATCTGGATGCGGAAGTCTTGCGCGCCCCGGAAGGGACGGCTTCACTCCTCGAGGAAATGGGTCACGTCCTGGTGGAAGTCAGACCGCCATACAAGTCAAGTGACTATACTCGAATCACGCTTGCAGCGTCTGGCATGTTCACAAGTAGACTAGAATACAATGCGGGCAATGACATGCAATTGACTCTGCTACTTTGGAGTCGGTCAATTCGAAGCACTACGAATATGGCCGGCTGAGCAAATGGACCCTCGAGCTCCATGAGGCCTTGCGGAAATATGGGCTTTCAGGTGGTGAGGCATCCAAGGATTCGATATTCTGCTAACTCACACAATGCCTCATGTCGCCGCGCCGCATCGCGACAGTTGTTGCACGGACAACGCGACACTCTCCGTAGAAGAATTCAAGGGAGCGGATGCCCCACTTAGTCAGTGTATTGAAGTCTTCAACGTTACCGGACTGCCTGATGCGTTGATTTGCGACCATCAGCTCGTCGTAGCGAGCGGATGGTGTGGGGATGGTGTCGGTGGATACGATTGCCCGGGTTCGGCGCGCGTTTCATGTGCAGGGGTGGAGCGGACTTGCCGCGAACTGCACCTGTCGCGGAACACGGTCCGCAAGATACTTCGATCGGATGAAACCTCGTTCACCTAAGAACGCGAGCGGGAGCCCCAACCTAAGATCGGTCCGTGGCAGGATCAGCTCGACGCGTTTCTGAACGGCAACCGTAGCCAAGCCGCCCGCGAGCAACTGACGCTGATCCGGATCTACGAGGAGCTTTTTGGCCTCGGCTAAGAGGGCGGCTATGACGCCGTTCGACGCTACGCGAGGAAATGGGCGACGGGGCAAGGATCGGCGACGGCGGAAGCCTAATGTGGCGGAGGATGCCAGATTTGGCAGACCCCGGCTGGCGCCAGGCCGGCTCCGCCACAAAATCTCACCCGATGCATAAATGCCGATCCCGGCCCAACGTCTCCTGAACCTGCAGAGCGAGGCCTTGCATCCCGCGACGTATACCGGTCCGGCCGACCGCCAACCAGATCCGCACCTAGGTCGGAACCGGGATCGTGAAACGCCCAGCGCCTTCCATCGCCGCCGCCAGAGTCGGCGGCGTGGTCAGTGGAATCCGCAACTGCACCTTGCCGGCGATCTCCAGCTCGATCACGGCTGGCGGCGCCGCCGGCACCGAAGGGGCGACAGGCTCAGCGGGAACCACGACCCTTCGGCAAAGCCCGTCTCGCGGGCTCTCACCGTGCCCCGCCACTTATAGATCAGGCTCGTCGCGACATCGTACTGACGCGCTACCGTCACCACTGTGGCCCCGGGCGCGAATGCCGCGGCCAGTATCCGGCACTGATCCTCTTCACTCCAACGACGCCGCCTCTCAGGCCCGGTCAATAACGTCACATGGCTCATGCCGTGCTGCTAACTACGCTCGTGAGGACGACCTTATGAGCGCAGACTCGCTGTCGTGCCATGGTTGCGCAAGGCGGCCATCGCCGGAGGCGTACGTTCTGCCGACGCAGACCGCGAGTATCAGCGCCGCCGCCAAAAGCACGAGCAACCTCGCCGACCGCTGTGAGCCGCGACCGCTCGGCTGATCATCGACTATGCGTCATGCCGTTGAAACAGGTTGAGCTTCAGCGCGCGCTTTGTCCTGGTGCGGTGCGCCTTGCGATCAGTCTACATATCTTGACTTCTCGCGCATGTTTTTTGGGACAGCCGGTCCAGCCGACGCCCGCTGAGATTTGCCCGGCCGTTCCGAAGAAGCGGCTTCGAAGGCGCAGTAATCATCACTAGGCGTGACGTACCTGTCGCAGCGCCCTTGTCACCATCGAGCAGCAGTAGTAGTTCCACCAAGCTAGCGGCACCCATCTAAGAGCGCGATGGCACCCCTCGGAACATTGTGTTGGTGAATTGAAGCAGCTCGGCGCATACTCATAGAACGGAGAAAAGCAAACCCGGCGCCTGGTCGCCCGAACACTCGCAATAGGATGAACAATGAGCGAAGCACCCCATCTTACGTTTGATCTCGACACGCCTGGCGTAAGCACGGGGCACCTTGTTGTCCCCAAAGGCGCGGACTGCGAAGCTCTTTCGCTCCCCGTCTTCAGTTGCAATAAAGGGGAGGGACCGAGCTTACTCATCACTGGCGGAAACCATGGCAATGAACTGCAGGGGCCGATTGTTGCTCGGCGGCTTGTTGAATGGCTTCCCGAAGCGCAGAAGTGCGGAAGGATTATCATTGTACCTGAGATCAATCCACTTGCCGTGCAAGCTTGCACCCGCAATACGCCAATTGATCAAAAGAATCTCAACCGAGTGTTTCCGGGTCGACCGGATGGCTCGGTAAGCGAGCGGATCGCAGACGCGATTTCGAGTCTATTGTTGCCTATGGTGGACAACATACTTGATCTGCACAGTTTCGGACCGAAATGGGATTGTGCACCGTCGATCATCACACACCCTATTGCTGATGTCGATTTAATGACGAAGACGCTCCGCATTTCAGAAGCGTTCAAATTGCCAGTGACGTTGCTCTGGGAGCACGACGACACGGCTGGAATGTTCGATACTTGGGTACATAGCCAAGGCAAGATATTCATTTGCACTGAATTCGGCGGCGGCGACACGCACGCCGAAGCTCTCACGATTTACGAAGCCGGCGTGCGAAATGGCCTCATTGCACTAGGGCTGGTCGAGGGCAAAGCCGAGTATCCAACGTTCCGTCAGCAGACGTCCGGCCAAACACTCGAAACAAATCCCTCCGACCAGTTGAAATCTCCTGCGCCGGGCATGTTCGAACCGCGCTGCTCGGTGGTGGATGAAGTGAGGCATGGAGATCTCATAGGCATCCTGCATCCGATGGATTCACTGTCCGCTGATCCCATCTATATTCGCGCGCCAACCACGTCCATCGTCTACGCCATCCGATCAGCAGGGTATGTCCAAGGCCACGAAGAAGTAGCGGTTCTCGCGCGACCGTTAGAACACTGAGGGTCAGATGTTCGTCGACCGCACGGGAGATCAAGGGGAAAACCGATGAGGTTGATCTGATCCCCAGAAACTGGACCGTTCAGAATTGGAGTTTTCCGCTGTAGTTTCCCGGCTGGGAGAGGAGCGGAAGCGAT